>JAFUCP010000248.1 GCA_017459565.1 Clostridia bacterium
CCCCGCGCCCACGGCCTCGTCCACGACCACCGCGATATCGCGGCTCACCGCCGGGAACTTCGGCAGGGGCTTAATGCCGTAGAAGTCCTGCTCCAGGGGCATCAGCGCGTCCAGGTCCACCTCAGCCACATACACGCGCCTGCCGATATCGAACCTTGCCGCCACGTCCGGGTGGATTTCACCCAGCGCCGCCAGCTTGGTTTCGCCCGCGCGCATTACGGCCTTGCGGCCTGGGTGGTAATAACCGTCGCCCTCGGCAGTAATCCGGGCCGTCACGCCGAATTTCGCCAGCAGCCACACCACGATGTTCTTTATGGTGTAGAAGTCTGCTTCGCCGCCGAACACCGCGATGCACAGCGCGTTCTTTTCAGTGGGCAGATCGCCGCTGTTTTCGGCGGGCACAAACACCCTGGACACCTCGAACAGTCCGCCCTCGGCGTTGCCCCGGTTCAGGTTGGCCGCCACAGTGTTGAGCATACTGGGCACCAGCGTCGTGCGCATGACGGAGGTATCCTCGCCCAGCGGGTTGCGCAGCACCACGGCCCTGCGGCGCGCGTCATCCGCCGCCAGGGCAAGGTTGTCGATCCACCTGGGGCTGATGAAGGAATAGTTGAGTATCTCAAACAGGCCCATGCCCACCAGCGCGGCCTTCACCCGGTCCGCGAAGGCGTTCACAGGGTTGCGGCGGCCCGCCATGGTCACGCCGTTCATCAGCGTGGAGGGGATGTGGTCATAGCCGTACATGCGCAGCACTTCCTCGGAAATGTCCGCCTCGGTCTCCATGTCCTGGCGGAAAGCGGGCACCTCGCAGTGCAGCGTGTTCCCGGCCAGCGTGGTATCGATGTACAGCCGGTTCAGGATATCCTCCATGACCTCGCCGGGCACGTCCACGCCGATGCGGCGCTGGATGCGGTCCACCTCGGCGTCGATCTCCACCGGCGGCTTGGGGTTGGGATAGTGGTCGAACGCGCCGGGCACGACCTTGCCGCAATCCAGCATGTTCACCAGCATACAGGCGCGCTCCAGCGCCTCCATGGCGGTATCGGGGCAGACGCCCTTTTCAAAGCGGCCGCTGGCCTCCGTGCGCACGCCCAGCCTGCGGGCGGTGACGCGGTTGTTGGCCCGCTCGAAGGCCGCGCACTCAAACAATACGCTGGCGGTGTCCTCCACAATCTCGGATTCCTCGCCACCCATGATGCCCGCAAGGCCCGTGGCGTTCTCGCGGTCCGCAATGACCAGCATGGTCTCGTCCAGAACATGCTCCTTGCCGTCCAGGGTGGTCAGATGCTCGCCGGGATGGGCGCGGCGCACCACGATGGTCTGCTCCTTCACCTTGGACAGGTCGAAGGCGTGCATGGGATGGCCGGTTTCCAGCATCACAAAGTTGGTGATATCCACGATGTTGTTGATGGGCCGCACGCCCGCGCCGTACAGGTATTCGCGCATCCACTTGGGGGAGGGGCCGATCTTCACATCGGTGATCACCCGCGCGCAATAGCGGGGGCAGGCCTCGTCGTCCATGACCTCCACCTTCGCGTAATCCTCAAACCGGCCCTGGCCGTTCTCCTCTACCGCGATCTCCGGCACCACGAAGTGTTCCTCCAGCACAGCGCTGGATTCCCTGGCCAGGCCCCAGACGCTCAGACAGTCGGGGCGGTTGGCCAGAATCTCAAAATCCACGATATCGTCGCCCAGGCCAAAGACCTGCTTGACATCGGTGCCGGGCTTCACATCCTCGAAAATCTCGATGATGCCCGCGTCCCCGATGTGGGGGTACAGACCCGCGGGCACGTCCAGCTCCGGCCCGGAGCAGAGCATACCGCAGGAAACCTCGCCGCGCATCTTGCCCTTCTTGATTTTTCCCCCGGGCAGGTGCGCGCCGTCCAGCGCCGCGGCCACCCGCATCCCCGCGTGGACATTGGGCGCGCCGCAAACGATCTGGATCGGCTCTTCCTCGCCCACGTCCACCATGCAGATATGCAGATGGTCGGAATTCGGATGGTCCACACAGGACACCACATAGCCCACGACCACCTTGTCAAACTGCGCGCCGGTCTTTTCCACGCCCTCCACGGCGGTGCCGGTCATGACCATTTTGGAGGCATATTCCTCCGCGGGCATGTTTATATCAACATATTCCTTGAGCCATTTCATGGGAACCTTCATGCTATTCAACCCTCCGTTTATTTATCTGTACTGCGTCAGGAACCTGAGGTCGTTTTCATACAGGTAGCGCAGGTTGGGGATGTTGTACTTCAAAAGCGCGATGCGCTCCACGCCCATGCCGAAGGCAAAGCCGGAATACTTTTTGCTGTCGATGCCGCACATCTCCAGAACCCTGGGGTTCACCATGCCCGCGCCCAGCACCTCGATCCAGCCGGTGCCCTTGCACATGCGGCAGCCCTCTCCGCGGCAGTTCGCGCACGTCAGGTCCACCTCCGCGGAGGGCTCGGTGAAGGGGAAGAAGGACGGGCGGAAGCGGGTCTGGATGCCCTCGCCGTACATCTGGCGGGCAAACTCGTCCAGCGTGCCCTTCAGATCGCCCATGGTGATGTTCTCGTCGATCACCAGGCCCTCCATCTGGTGAAAGACCGGGCTGTGGGTGGCGTCGGCCTCGTCGGCGCGGTACACCCTGCCGGGGCTGATGATGCGGATGGGGGGCTTGCGGGTGGTCATGATGCGCGCCTGCACCGGGGAGGTCTGGGAGCGCAGCACGATGTTTTCCTCCACATAGAACGTATCCTGCGCGTCCCGGGCGGGATGGTTCTTGGGCACGTTCAGAAGCTCAAAGTTATAGTGGTCATACTCCACCTCGGGACCCACCACTTCCTCATAGCCCATGCCCACAAAGATTTCCACCATGCGCGCCAGGGCAATGTTCATCGGGTGCAGGGAGCCCGCGCTGCGCTCCGGGCCGGGCAGCGTCACATCGATGGCCTCGGCGGCCAGCCGCGCGGCCTTTTCCCGCTCCACAAGCTCCTTCGCCTTTTCCTCCATCTTCGATTCCAGCGCGGCGCGAACGTCATTCACCAGCTGGCCCATCTTCGGCCGCTCCTCCGGCGGCAGCTTGCCCATGCCGCGCAGCAGGCCCGTCAGCTCGCCCTTTTTGCCCAGCACGCCCACGCGAATCTGCTCCAGATTCGCGCTGGCCCGCGCCTCTTCGATGTTCTTCATCACGCGCTCGTGAATTTCCCGCAACATCTTTTCCATGATCCGTTGCACTCTCCTATCCTTTTTTGCGTTAACGACGCCGGCCGGGGCGCAAAAACGGCTCCGCCCCCTCAAGGGGCGAAGCCGCAACGCTCCGCTGTACCACCCAGCTTCGTTCAATGGACATTGAACCTCTCATCTTGATAACGGGGATGAATCCGTTCGCGCCTACCGGCCCGCAGCGTTCAGCGCGAAGGCTCCGGAGTGAACTTCGCCCAGATCCCCGTCCGCCGCGCTTTCAGCCCGGGCGCGGCTCTCTTTGGGAGGGAAATGTGGGATACTCTCTCCATCACAGCCAAATTACAGCTATTTTATCACACGGGCGGGCAAAATACAACGAATTATCCGTTATTTTTCGAAGGGCACAAATCCCGCCTTTTGGATCAGCTCCCGGCCCTGCGCCGAGGCGATCCACTCCAGAAGCGCCAGCACGTTGGGGTTTTCGTTGTCTGAAAGTCGCACGGCGTAATAGGTCTGCGCCCAGGGATAGCTGCCGTTTGCGATGTTATCATCCGTAGGCGCGATGCCGTCTACGCTCAAAAGCCTTATCTCCCCCGCCTCCACAAGCTCTGCGCAGGCGCTTGGCATGGCGCAGCCCAGGGCGTTCGGCAGGTTTCGGTAATTCGCGTCGCGCACGACGGCCTCGCCGTCCCAGTCGTTGTAGCCGGTCACGCCCAGAGGCGCCGGGGCGAGGTCCTCGAAGCCGCACAGCGCCTCAAGGGCCGCTTCCGTGCCGCCGAAACCGTCGTCAAGACCTCGGTAGGCGACGATGCCGCCCAGCCTCTCCGCGCCCAGCTGCTTCCAGTCCGTGATTTTCCCGGCATAGACCCCCTCAAGCTGTTCCATGCTGATATTGGACACGGGGTTGTCCGCGTTCACCGCGAACACCAATGCCTCCCGGCACAGGGGCGTGAACTCCGCCCGCTGGCCCCGGCCCGCCAGCATGGCCCATATGGGATCGTCGGCATCCGGGGCGGGCACGAATATCACGTCTGCATCCCCGTCCGAAAGGCGCTGCCAGGCCGCTTCCACGCCGGTGCGGGCCAACGTCGGATTGCCGTCGTTCCGATAGCTGTTCCAGCCCATATAGCAGGTGGTGTCCTTGGGATAGACGGCCTGCGCGAAGGCGGCGTACACCGGGTAGAGGGCATACGCGCCGTCCAGATGGGGCAGGCGGTCATCTGAGAGGCGCCCGGACAGGGTGGGCGCCTGCTCCAGCGCCGCCAGCTTCCCGCCGTCCTCGTTGGGCAGGTAGCCGTTCATATTGTACCAATCGGTATCGATGGCGGCGACGGGCTCAAAGCCATGCGCGCCCGGGGCAAAGTACCGCGTTCCCTCCCCGGTTCCGCTGGCCACGGCCACACCGTCCGCTCCCACGTCGATATGCCAGCAGTCCATGGGCTCAATGGCCCAATTCCCGTCCAGGTCAATCAGGCCGTGGCGCTCGACGCTGCCTGTCAGCCGTAGGTTTTCCCCGGAATTGGCCTCGTCCCCGGCAGGCCGGGCGTCGGCATAGCCGTTCAGGAAGCCGCCCACGGAATCATATTGAAAGGGGATGGCGACATTTCCCGCCTCGTCCAGAAGGCCCCACAGGCCGTCCCTTCGCGCCGCGCACAGGCCCTCGGAAAAGCCTGTGAGCTCGTCGTACTCCGGCGCGACGGCGAAGCTGCCGTCCCGGCGGACCATGCCCCACTTGCCGTCCACCTCGACCAGCGCAGTATCGCTGCCCTTCCAAAAGGGACTGGCGTCCTCCAAGTCGCCGCCCAGAGCCACGGTGCCGTCCAGGTTGAGATAGCCCCATCGGTTCTCGCTGTCGTTATAGGCAAGGGGCGGCTCTGCGTCGGCGTAGGTGTAAATCCAGCCGTTTGCGCCCAACTCCTTTTCAAACAAAACCCCGCCCCGGCGGTCAAACAGCAGGACCGATCCGCCCCGGCGGGCCATGCCGTAGCTTGCGCCAGCGTCCAGCCAGATGCTGCCACAGTCCGCCTCCAGCAGCTCCGTTCCGTCCTCCCGGAGCAGGTAATCCTTCCCATCCCGCTCGGCCACAGTCACGCCGTCCTCGAACCGGGCGAAGGAGACATCATAGATAAAGGGAACGACCTCGTTGCCCGCAGCGTCAATCGCGCCCCACCTGCCGTCCAGCTCCGCGGGTGTGGTTGCGTCTCCGGGCAGGAAGCCAAAAATGCTGTCGTACTTCGCCCCGGCGACGATCCTCCCGTCGCGGTGGATCAGCCCGTACTTCTGTCCGATCCGGATCACGGCCACGTCCGCGCCGTCCTCAAAGCCCTCGAAGGGCCGGGGCTGGATGGGCCAGTCGTCGTCCTTCGGCCACCAGCGCAGGCCGTCCGCCAGTACGTTCCCGTCCCCGTCCAGCAGCTGCCAGTTGGCGGTCTCGTTGCGGGTGACCTCGTCATATCGGCCCTCGCCGGTTTTTTCGGTGCAGGCCAGGTACCAGCCGTCCACCCACAGCGCGTCCACATAGCCCGAAAGAAAGGACATATCCCGCGCCGGGCCGGGCAGGGACGCTTCCCCCCAGCGCCGGGTGCGCCGCAAGCAGCATGGCGGCAAGGCAGATCCATAGGCGTTTTATCATGGTATGTACTCCCCTTCATCATCCGGCTTAAAAGCCGGTACAGCTTGGACGTCTGAGGGGACGGAAAGGTTGCGAAGGGTCAGTCACGCCTGCCCAGCCGCTTCATCAGAAGCAGCCCCACGATCAAAAGCGCGGGAAAGATGCAGCCCGCCCGCAGGCCCACGCGCAGGTCGTCGCCAAAGCGCTGGGTGATCTGTCCCACCAGGCTGGGCCCGAAGGAGCCGCCCAGGTCGCCCGCCATGGCCAGCAGCGCGAACAGCGCCGTGCCGCCACGGGGCAGGCGGCGGGAGGAAATGCTGATGGTGCCGGGCCACATGATGCCCACGGAAAAGCCGCACAGCACGCAGCCCACAAGTCCCACGACGGGGTTTGCGGTCATGGAAGCCAGCCCATAGCACGCCAGGCACAGCGCGCCGGAGAGCAGCATGTAGCGCGACAGGTCCAGCCGGTCGCCATGCCTGCCGAAGATCACGCGGCTGACGCCCATGGTGATGGCGAACAGGCAGGGGCCGGCGAGGTCGCCCAGAGTCTTGGACAGGCCCAGCGCCGATTCCGCAAAGGCGGAGGCCCACTGGGACATGGACAGCTCCGACGCCCCGGCGCAGACCATCAGCAGCACCGCCACCCAGAACACCGGCACGCGAAACAGCTGCCGTATGGACATGCCCTCGCCCTCGGCCACCAGATGCTCGATGGGGCAGGTGGCGAAGTTATAGATGTTGTACAGCGGCACCAGCGCCCACAGACAGGCAAGGATCCGCCAGTTTTCGATGCCGAAGGCCGAAAAGAACAGGGTGGACAGCAGCACCACGCCCACGCTGCCCCAGCAGTAGAAGGAGTGCAGCAGGCTCATCACGGCCTCCTTGTGGTCGAAGGGACAGGCCTCCACGATGGGGCTGACCACCACCTCGATCAGGCCGCTGCCCACGGCGTAGACGATGACGCAGACGAGGACGCCCGCAAAGGGATCCGGCAGCAGATCCGGCAGCACCGCCAGCCCCATAAGCCCCGCGGCGGAGGTGACCTCCGAGGCGATGACGGCGCGCCGATAGCCGATCTTATCCACGAATTTGGCGCACAGCACGTCCACGACAAGCTGCGTGAAGAAAAACGCGGTGGGGATCAGCGCGATGCGGCCCAGGGGGATGCCATAGTCCGTATGCAGCTTCAAAAACAACAGCGGCGCGAAATTCGCCGCGATCGCCTGGGTGATGAAGCCCAGATAGCAGGCGATCAGCGTCTTTTGGTAATTCTTTGCCATGGCGTCCTCCCGGTTCCGGCGTAATGAGTGCATTATAACCCATTTCGCAGGACCGTGCATTGCGCAAACTGTGAAATCTGCGGCGCGGGGCCCGGAATTGAAGGGCTTTCAATGTGCAATTTTTTACGCAATACTCTGCGAAAGTGTGTTGATTTGCCACAGAACTGCGTCTAAAATGATTTGCGTATCAGAATAATCTTTTTGACCTTCATCATGCGAGGTAATGGATATGCAGAAAATCGGCATCATCACCGACACCAACTCCGGCATGACCGCCCGGGAGGCGGAGGAGCTGGGCGTGCTGCTCATGCCCATGCCCTTCACCGTCAACGGCAGGAACTATATCGAAAACGTGAACATGAGCTATTCGGAGTTCTTCGAATGTCTGGCGGGCGGCGCAGCGGTGGCCACCTCCCAGCCTTCCCCGGAGGATGTCACCTCCTGCTGGGACGCGGCCCTCAAGGACTTTGAACGGCTGATCTATATTCCCATGTCCAGCGCGCTGAGCAGCAGCTGCCAGAGCGCGAAGCTGTTCGCGGAGGATTACGACGGTCGCGTGCTGGTGGCGGACAACCACCGCATTTCCATCAGCCAGAAGCAGTCCGTGCTGGACGCGCTCAAGTGGCGCGAGGAGGGGCTCTCCGCCGAGGCGATCCTCAAAAACCTGATGGACACCTCCATGGAGGCCAGCATCTACCTGACCGTCAGCGATTTGAAATACCTGAAAAAGGGCGGCAGGATCACGCCCTCCGTCGCCGCCATCGGCACCGTGCTGAACATCAAGCCCGTATTGCAGATTCAGGGTGGCAAGCTGGACACCTATCGCAAGGTGCGCGGGCTGCACGCGGCCCAGAGCACCATGCTTGAGGCCATTCAGAAGGATTTGGACGCGCGCTTTTCCGGCGTTCCCATGGTGCTGCGCACGGCCTACACCGGCGACGAAGCCATCGGGCGCGTGTGGAATGCCCAGGTGCAGGAGCGCTTCCCCCAGTTTGAGGTCACCGGCGATCCCCTGCCCATCAGCATCGCCTGCCATGTTGGCCCGGGCGTGATCGCGCTGGGATTGATGAAGAAGATATAGTCATTCGCCCCTTGCCGCTCCAATGAAAAACCCCTTCCCGAAGGAAGGGGCTTTCGTTTGCATCTATCGATTACCAGCGATTCTCCATGCGCTGCTTCTCGAAGCAAGCACGGCAATACACGGGGCGATCTCCGCGGGGCTGGAACGGCACCTGAGTGGGCTGGCCGCACTCCGCGCACACCACGTCATACATGGGGCGATCACCGCGGTTGAAACCGCCGTTGGCAGCCTTGCGCTTGTCACGGCACGCCTTGCAGCGGCCAGGCTCGTTCTGGAAGCCCTTGTCAGCGTAGAACTGCTGCTCAGACGCGGTGAAAACGAATTCATTGCCGCACTCACGGCATACCAAAGTCTTGTCTTCGAACATGGAAAAAACCCTCCTAATTGTGTGTGCCCATGCGATGTATAGTCTCTGTTGCCGATTCCTGTCATCGGTAGGGTTCCACCGGAGGGATACGGTTACGAAGCGCTCTAATCGGGGCTAGAAATATTATAACACACTTGAGCAATTTTGTACAGCCCTTTGCCGCTTTTTCCGCCATAAAATTTTAACTTTTGTATGACGTTTTATTCCTCTGCGGGCTGCGGCGCGTCCTCATGGGCCAGGGGCGCCTGCTCCGGCGCTTCGGTGGCGGCCTCCGCCGCGCCCTCCGCGTCCTCGGCGCCCTTGCGACCGCGCCTGCGGCGATGCTCCTTCGCCGAAACCGGCGTCGCGCCGCCGCTCTCCTTCAGCTTCTCAAGGAACTGATCGGTACTCAGGTTCTTGGGGGCCTTCTGATGGGGATAGCGCTTGCGCTTGGGCTCCTCGGCGTTTTCCTCGTCCCCCGTGGGCTCGGGCACCGGCTCCGGCTGGGGGCGGGGCTTGCGGGGATGGCGGTCCGGCCGGGGCAGGTCGCGTATGGCGGCGGCGTCCTCCGGGCCGGGGCGGCGCACGTCGTCGATATCGTACTCCCGCACGTCGTAGCTGTCGTCGTCCACACGGATGCGAACCCTGACCTTTTCCTTGATGCAGTTGATTTCGCTGATCACGCCGATGCCGTCCGGCGTCACCACGTCGCGCCCCACCCTGGGCACGCGCTTGAGGACCTGCTCATAGTTGTCCTGCTCGTATTTGAGGCAGCACATGAGTCTGCCGCACTGGCCGGATATCTTGGCGGGGTTCAGGGACAGGTTCTGCTCCTTGGCCATCTTGATGGACACGGGCTGGAAATCCCCTAAAAACGCGCCGCAGCAGATGGGACGCCCGCAGGAGCCCAGTCCGCCCAGCATCTTGGCCTCGTCCCGCACACCGATCTGGCGCAGCTCGATGCGGATTTTGAACACCGAGGCCAGATCCTTCACCAGGTCGCGGAAATCCACGCGCCCGTTGGCGGTGAAATAAAAGATGATCTTGTTGTTGTCGAAGGTGTATTCCACGCTCACCAGCTTCATATCCAGCTTGTGCTTTGCGATGCGCTCCTGGCAGATGGCGAAGGCTTCCTTCTCCCGCTTTTCGTTGTTTTCCGCGCGGCGCACATCCTCCTCGGTGGCCACGCGAATCACCTTTTTCAGCGGGGCGACGATCTGTGCGTCGTTGACGGTGCGCGATCCGGTCACCACCTCGCCGAATTCAACGCCCCGGGCTGTCTCCACGATGACGTTGTCCCCCGGACGCGGCCAGATCCCGTCCGGGTCAAAATAATATACCTTGCCCGCCTTTTTGAAGCGGACGCCGATTACCGTTGCCATGAAAGCCCTGTCCTCCCGATTGTATCTGTCGTTGGGGTATTGATCAGTTGAAAGTACATGTTTTCCAGCGCGTTGGGCCAGGACACGTTGCTGGCCAGCTGCATCCGCGCCCGTATGACGCCCTTGAGCAGCGCCCGCCCGTCCAGACGGCAGCGCGAAAGCCGGCCTGCTTCGGCGGACTGGTAGGGCGCGGCGCCGCACTGCACGGCCATCAGGTCCCTGGCCCAAAGCTCCATAATATCCAGCGCGTCGCCCTCCGCGCCCTTGTCCGTCTCCAGCGGCGCGGCGGCCCCGGCCACGTCCGCGCGCCCCTTCAGCGCCTCCAGCGAGCCAAGGACCTTCTCGCGCAGGGCCTGCCATTCCCCGTCGCCGTCAATTTCCAGCGCCCGGCCCACGGAGCCCTGGGCCATGCCCGCCAGCTGCGCCGCCCGCCCGGGGGCAAGGCCGCGCCGGACGAGTACGCCGGCGCAGTCCTCCACGCTCAGATCGTGGAAGCGCACCCGCTGGCAGCGGGAGACGATGGTGGACAAGAGAGAGCCCGGCGCATCGGTGATCAGAAAAAACAGCGCGTCGCCCGAGGGGCTCTCCAGGGTCTTGAGTAGCGCGTTCTGGGCGCTGGCGGTCATACTTTCGGCCTGTTCGATCAGCACGATGTGCCCGCCGCCCTCATAGGACTTGAGGGCCAGCGCGTCGATCAGAGCGCGGATATCGTCCACGCCGATGGTCTTTTTTTCCGGGCGCAGCACATGCACGTCCGGGTGCGTGCCGTTCAAAAAGCGCTTGCAGGCGGGGCAGACGCCGCAGGGCTTTTCCCGCCCCGTGCAGACCGTGGCTTGGGCGAAAAGCCGCGCCACCGTGCGCTTGCCGGAGCCCCGGGGACCTTCGAACAAAAGGGCATGAACAATGCGCCCGGCTTGAACCGAACGCATCAGCTGTTCCATTTTATCGCCGTAGCCCGCAAATTCGGAAAGCTTCAACTTCGACCTCAGATCTTCTTGAACTGCTCAACGTCCAGTACAAAAATGGTCGCGCCGCCCACGGTGACCTCCACAGGATAGGGCACATAGACGCCCGTAGTGCCGGAAATCGGCGAAGGCGTCGTGGCCACCTGCTTGCGGCTCTTGCAGACCTTTTCGATCACGCGCATGGCGTTGTCCAGCGCGTCATCCTCCACGCCCACCAGCAGCGTCGTGTTGCCCGCGCGAAGGAAACCGCCCGTGGTGGCCAGCTTCGTCACGCGATAGCCCTCCGTCATCAGGTTGTTGATCAGCCTGGAAGCGTCCTCGTCCTGTACGATGGAAATGATCAGCTTCATAGGGAACCCTCCTTCCCTTCATACTGTCCACCTATATTATACACAGGATTGCGGGAATATGCAACATTTTTTGTCATGCCCGCGTCTGAAGCAATAAATGCCTGCGGCAGGATTGTAAAAATTGGAAAAATACTGTATAATGATTGTGGTACATTATCGCCGCGGCCCGGGCGCTGCGGCACAGATAAAGGAGGGATTGGCATGAGGAAAATCGCGCTGCTGCTGATCATCGCGCTGCTGGCGCTGCCCGCCGGCGCGCTGGCGGATGTCAGCCGCGGAGACAGGGGCGAGGAGGTGCGCTACCTGCAATGGCTGCTCTTCCACACCGGCTTTCTGTTTGAAGAGCCGGACGGGGCGTTCGGCGGCCACACGGAGCAGGCTGTGAAGAATTACCAGAAATACAAGGGCTATCCCCAGACCGGCGCGGCCGACTACGCGCTGATGGAGGAAATGGAGGAGGACCGGGCGCGGCTGGACCGGGAGATCTACGGCCCGGACTACTACCTGCCCTATGACGGCAGCTTCACGCCGCCCTTTGAAACCGGCCAGAGCCCCGAATACGTCCCCCTTCCCCACTGCCTCACAACCGTGACGCGCGATCTTTCCTGGCAGGACACCTGCCAGCGCCATCTGGCCCTGCTGCTGCGCGAAGGGGAGCTGACCCGATCGGACGACGCGGACAGCATCGCCGAAGCCGGGGATATGTGGATGGCGGACATTCGGGACATGTACGCCGAATGGATCCAGCAGGCCCCGGCCCGGCAGCGGCCGGACATACTGGCCGCGTGGGTGAGCTGGAACGCCGCCTTCGAAGCCCAGCGCGAGGCCATGCTCTCCCTGTGGCAGGACGGCACCGCACCCCGTCGGGAGCTGGTGCTGATGGCCCGGGAATACGCCCTGACGCTGTGCGAGCTGCGGTCCGGGGAAACCATGACCGGTGCGGATATCGCCCCGGAGGACGACGCGGGTGCCGAATACGAGCCCTTCTGTATGCAATGGGTGGAAGGCGGCACCGTGTACACCGCCCCCTGCCTGGAACACGCGGAGCTGTTCGGGCAGGAGTACGCCTGGATGGACGGCGGCGCGAACGACGCGCAGAGCCTGGAGGACCTTGCCATCGAATGGAAGCACGCGCTTTTGATGCTGTACGACGCGTGGATGGGCATGTGCGATGAAAGCCAGGCCGGCACCTTGGAACGCGCCCAGGAGGCGTATTTCACGGCGCTCACCCGCCTCGGCGCGGCCTTCGGACACGAAGCCCCGGCCCAAATCGCCGAGCTGCGGGCCGTGGAGTTCGAGTGCGCGCGGCTGTGCGAAGCGCTGAAGGCCGCCCTGGTATCCCATTGACAAAGGAGGAATCAGACGATGAAAAAGACAACCCTGCTTTATCTGCTGGTGGCGCTGGCGCTGGCGCTGACCGCGGCGGCGCAGGCCGAGGGCGTGGAATTCGTCCTTGATGCCTCCAGCGGCAGGATCACCGGCTACAACGGCTCCGGCGGCGACATCGCCATTCCGGCGGAAATCGACGGGACGCGCGTATGGAACATCAAAGGCGCCATCTTTCAGAACAACGAGGCTGTCACCGGCATCAGCCTGCCCGACGGCATGGACGTGCTGGACGAGAACGTGACCTCCCAGCTGCCCGGCCTGACCAGCATCCGCCTGCCGGAGAGCCTTCGGGTCATCAGCCGGGGCAATATCCAGCTGTGCGCCAGCCTGACCAGTGTCACAGTTCCGGCAGGCGTGTGTTATATTGCCGACAACTGCTTTTCCTGGTGCGAGAAGCTGACCGACATCACCTTTACCGGCGTCTGCCCTGTGATTGCGGACTACAGCTTTTCCGTGCTGGCCGAGGGCTGCGTCGTCCACGTGCCGGACGACCAGCTGGACGCCTACCGGGCGGCGCTGCCGGAGGAGCTGACGGTGGAGGCCAGCGGCCACAGCGCCCAAATCGTTGAATACGCCACGCCGGAGGAGGAATTTGCCTTTGACCCCGCCACCGGCACCGTCACCGGCTACCGGGACCGCCTGGCCTGCATGGACATTCCCGCCGAAATCGGCGGCGTGCCCGTGAAGGCCATCGGCGAAGGCGCGTTCACCCCCGCCTATCACCTGCAAGTCCTGAACGTCCCCGAGGGCGTGGAGGTCATCGGCAAGGGCGCCTTTGCCAACACCAACAGCATACAGTATGTCCGCCTGCCGGATTCTGTGCGCGAAATCGGCGACGAGGCGTTCCTCGGTGCGATCCGCGGCAGCCGCTTCCATTGGCCTGCGGAGCTTGAGACGATCGGCGAAAAGGCGTTTTATAACTGCAATTTCACCGATGACCTGGAATTTACCCCGGCGCTGAAATCCATCGGCGCGAGCGCCTTTGAATCCGCCTGGCCCAAGAACCTGCACCTGCCCGAGGGCTGCGAGCCCTGGATCGGCGCCCGCGCCTTCGACCACTCGGGGCTGGATTACATGCAGCTGGACAGCTATGGCTTCTTCGACATGGCCCCGGACGCCTTCGCGGGCAGTCGCCTGGATAGCGTGGATTTGCCCTGGGACAGCGACTGGGAGAACCGTCTGGCCTGGCAGGCATACTTCGACGCCCAGGAGCTTGAGGACGTGACCGTCTACATCAACAACCCGCCGGACTGCGACTATGAGGACGGCGGCCGATATGAAAAGGGCGCAGACGGATATTTCTATCTGACCTCCTATGAGGGCGATCAGGAGGCTCCCTACCTATACTATAACATCTGGGACAACAGCAGTGAGGAGCGGGTCCTCATCCAGTGTCACGGCGTGGGCGACGGCGTATTCAAGGGCAATCAGACCATCCGCCGCTTCCGCGTGACCCACGCCAACTGGGAGCAGAGCATCGGCGCGGAGGCCTTCGCGGATTCCTCCGTGGAGCTGGTGGACCTGTTCTACACCACCCGGAGCATCGGCGCAGGCGCGTTCCGCAACTGCGTGAACCTGAAGGAGCTGACGCTGCCTGCGTCGCTGGAAAGCATCGGCGAAGGTGCGTTTGACGGCTGCGACCGGCTGGCGAAGGTCACGCTGCTGTGCGACCCCGCCATACTGCCTGAAAACGCCTTTGCGAACTGCGCGGCGCTGATGGCTGACCCCAGCGGGCTGATCCTGCCCGCGGACGCTTCGGACGAGCAGGTGGCGCGGCTGTCCGCCGAAATGGGCTGCCCGTGGTACGCGCCGCTGCTGCGCCAGGGCGAAGAGCCCCGTGCGCTCAGCCCCATGCCCTTTGAACCCACTGACCCCTCGCTGTTTGAGTTCGACGCCGAAACCGGCACGATCACCGGCTATCTGGGCGGCGAGGCGGACGTGGTGGTGCCCGCGAGGATCGACGGCGTGGACGTGACCGCCATCGGCTACAACGCCTTTGAGAGCTGCCGGGACTACACCGACACCGACACGGTCAGCAATCGGACCCAGTGGACGCCGCTGCGCAGCGTGGTGCTGCCGGAGACCGTGACCGCCATCGCCGACAGCGCGTTCAGCTGCTGCCAGCAGCTGGAAACCTTCGTCTGCTACGGCCCGGTGGAAAGCACCGGCAGGGGGACCTTCCGGTATTGCCGGAGCCTGGATACCGTCGTATTCGTCAACGGTGTGAAGATGATCGACAACTACTGCTTTGACAACGCCGGACGCCTGTCCGCCTTCTACAGCGCCGTTCCGCTGGATGCCATCGGTGAAAGCGCCTTCGTGGGCAGCGGCGTGGAGAACTTCGTGGCGGACGCCGCCCGCATCGGCAACCGCGCGTTCATGAACTGCGAAAGCCTGAGCGAGCTGCATTTGACCGGCCGCGTGGCCGAAACCGACGGCGGCGTGGTCTACAACTGCCCGAAGCTCAGCGAGCTGTGTCTGGAGACAGGCGACCTTTCCGCCTATTCCCGGGACGGCTTCATCTCAAATTGCGCTGATTCCCTGCACGTGCGCATCCCCGAGGACGCCGACGACGCGGCCTACAGCCGGGCCCAGAGCTGCATCACCTGGGGGACCCAAAGCGTGGTTTCCGTAGCCCGTGCCGCCTGTGAGCGCGAGGAAGCGGCGTGCCCGGATATCGCGGCCATCCTCGCCGGTTACGCCGCCAATCCCGTGGCTACCCCCGAACCCGTCGCCACCCCGGAGCCCATCGTGGCGCAGCCCGTGGGTGAGGCCGGCGCGCCCTATCTGGGCGCATGGGTAACCTCTGAGGTCACACTGGAGGGCGTCACCTACCAGGCCTCGGACCTGGGCATGAACGCCTCCATTGTGCTGAACGCGGACGGCACCGCCGTGATGGTGGATGTGGACAGCGAGACCGAGACGGTGCCCTGGGCCGTCACCGACGCAGGCGCGGCCCTGGCCGGCATGGTGTTCCGGCTGACGGAGGACGGCAGGCTGATGGCCGAACAGGAGGGCTTCATCATGACCCTCGACCGCGCGGACCAAGCGGCGGAGCCGGAGCCCGCAACCGAACCGGAGCCCACGCCAGAACCCGCGACTGAGCCTGAGCCCACGGCAGAACCCGCGACTGAGCCTGAGCCTGTATCCGAGCCCCAGAGCGCCGGAAGCGAGCCTGCCTTTATGGACGTCAAGCTGGTCTGCGTGGCGGCGGAGTCCTCCGGCTACGCCGTCGATCCCGAAGCGCTGGGCGGCGAGTATGCCGTCACCTTCCATGGGGACGGCAGCGTCAGCCTGGTGATCGCCGACGCGGAACTGCCGGAGCTGACCTGGACCCGGGACGGCGACAACCTCGTGGTGGACTTCTACGGCCAGGGCGCGCTTCGCTTCACGCCCGCCGGAAGCGGCTGCACACTGGACTATTTTGGCGCCATGACCCTGTCCTTTGAGCCGTGATGGGTTTATACATCAGATGCCGTCGTGGGCACACTAAACAAGGAGCTGTCTCACAAAGAGGCAGCTCCAGCCTTAAATGACCGCATTTTGCAGGCGACGCCAACGCGGTAAATAAATCCCCGCCATGTTCCTTGTCTGGCAGGGATTTTTGCGTTTGCGGGCTTTGTCAGCGGTCGGAGCTGCCTCACAAAGAGGCAGCTCCGTTGTTTGCAGAGGAGTGGGATGAGGGACTTCGCCTTCCCCATCGGAAGGCTTGATTGGCGTGCGGCGGAGGATTCAGGGGCCGGTTCACCCCAGCGTCGAATCGGAGAAGGGAATGAACTGCTCCGTCTCATACATCTTCACCAGCGTGTCGTAGTGCGGATGCTTGCGCCAGCCGTTGCCCGTGGAACTGCGGCCCGAGGCGTTGATCTTCGTGCCGGGCAGCGCCTGCTGCAAATCGGACAGCTGATCCGCCGAAAGCCGGCAGCCGCCGATCCACAGCCTCTGAAGCGAGGTTATGGATTTGAGGACTTCGTAATTTCCACCGATGGGATTGTAGAACACGTTCAGGTCCACCAGGTGCTGCTTGTCCGCCAGAGGCGTCAGGTCCGTTATGTCGTTGAGGAACAGCTCCACAAACTCCAGATCCTTCAAATCCTCCAGGGCCGAGATATCCGAAATCTTGTTGTCCGCCAGGATCAGCACCCGCAGCTTTTTCAGCCCCCGCAGGCCCTCGATGGAGGTGATTTTGTTGTGGCCCAAATCCAGCATCATCAGGTCCGTGCAAAAGCGCAGAGGCGCGAAGGTGGCGGAGCTATAGTTGTACTTGTTGCCGTCCCACAGGTTGGTGGTAAACGAGGTGGCGTCCGTGCGCAGCTTGTAGTGCCCGAACTGCACCCACCAGACGAACTTCACGTCGGGGTGGGCGTCAAACAGCTGGGCCATCTGCTCCTGAGTGAGCCCGCAATCGCACATGGACAGCTTTTTCAGTCCTGGCATCCGCTCCAGCAGGCGCTCCACGTCCTCCACGCTCGCAATGGCCGTTTTGTCCAGGTTCAGCTCCGTATTGGCGCTGGAAACGCGCTTTCCGAAGGCCGAAATGCTGTAGATCAGCTTTTCGGCGCGGCTGTCCGTACGCATGGCGTCGGCCTGCTCGTCATTCAGCTCGATGGCGCTGGCGTCCATGCGCTCCAGGTTCGGCAGGTAGTTCACATAGGCAAGGTACGCCTGCAAATCCTCATAGCCGCCCGTGACCGTCACGATGCTGTCCTCGGTGGTCAGCTGGCCCGTGGGCACGGCGCAGGTGAACATAAAGTGAATCTGCGGGTAGGCGTCCCAGAGGGCGGCGATGCTGTCCACCGAAGCGGGCACGCCCCGCAGGTCAATCTCGCGCACCTGCGTGAGCATCGTCAGCGCCTCTGAGACGGCCCCGACATCGGCGGCACGGCCCCGCAGGTCGAGGACCTGGGTGTCCGGCGCGTAGCGGTTGTCGAACAGGGGCACCAGATAGGCAAAGTGCTTGTCGGGATAGCGTTCAAACAGCGCGCGCAGCTGGCTGATCTCCAAAGGCACGCCTGTCAAATCCACGTCCGTCTGGTCGCTGTCGAACCACATCTCCCCCACCGGCACGCTCCAGCGGATATGGCAATTCGGAAGCGCCGAGGACAGCGCAGCATAATCCGCCTCGGTAAAGGCATGGTTCCCCCGCACGTCCAGCTGTCTGAGGTTTGAAAGCTGGGCGATGGGGGCAAAGTCCGCGACGGTGGAGCCGGTCATGTCCAGCGTCTCCAGACCCGACATGCCCGTAAAATGCTCCGGGTATTCGTCCTCCACCCGCAGGGCGCGCACCAGCGCGTACCGCGGCACGAAGCGCCCGTCCACCCGGGCATAGAAGTGGTCGACGCAACCCACCGCCGCCAGCGCCGCGCACAAAAGGCCCATCAGAATGTAAAAGCCCAGGGGCATGGGCCGGCGCAGGAACAAGGCCACGGCCAGCAGCAGCAAAAGCGCCGCGCCCGCGCCCATCAGCATCGTTCCCAGGCTTGACCCCAGCGAGACGGCGTATGCGCCAAGCGCGACCGCCAGCGCGGCCACAACCGCCCCGGCAATGCGCCGGTTCCTCAGCGCCCGCTTCCTTTTTTTGCTCATCCCGCGGCCCCTGGCCGCCTTTGTGTTTGCCGCCTGACTCATGCACCTTCACCCACATACCGATATTTCCATGCGCAAATTCGCACGTATACATTATAGAGGACGCCGCGCGTTTTTTCAAGGCAAATTTGGCCGAAAAAACGGGCGGGACCCGAAGCCCCGCCCGATAGCGCGCGGTTATTTTGAAATCATGAATATGAATTCACCGCCGCAGCACACTTCGCCGTCCACCCTGGCTTCCGCCTTGACGACGTAGAGGTTCAGCTTGCTGCGCACCAGCTGGGAGTGGACCACAAGGGTATCCCCCGGGCGCACCGGGCGGCGGAAGCGCACGCTGTTGATGCCCGCGTAATAGGGCGTTGCGCCGGGTATGGCGTCCTTCATCAGCATACACGATGCCTGGGCGATGATTTCGCACTGGATCACCCCCGGCACCACCGGGTTGCCCGGAAAGTGCCCGCGGAGGAAGAACTCGTCGCCCCGCACATGGTAGACGCCCTCGGCGGTGCCGTCCTCCAGCAGCGCCGCCTCGTCCAGCAGCGCCATATCGTCCCGATGGGGCAGGATCTGCGCGATCTGTTCCCGGTTCAGTCTTTCTGTTGCCATGGTTTTCTCCTTTGGGTACGGTTTTATCGGGGTGTGGCTGCAAAGCGGCCCCGTCCGCCCTTCGGGCTTCAAGGCCGCGGCGCAAATCAGATTTTGCGCATCGCTATCACGGCGTTGTGTCCGCCGAAGCCCAGAGAGGAGGACAGCGCCATGGTTACATCGGCCCTGACCGCCGCGTTGGGCACATAGTTCAAATCGCAGGCCGGATCGCTCTTTTCCAGGTGGATGGTGGGCGGAACGACGCCCTCCTTGAGCGCCATGGCGCTGGCGATGGCCTCCACCGCGCCCGCCGCGCCCAGCATGTGGCCGGTCATGGACTTGGTGGAGCTGATCAGCGCCGCGCGGGCGGCTTCCTCGCCCAGGGCCCTCTTGATGGCCAGGGTCTCCACCTTGTCATTCATGGGCGTGCCGGTGCCGTGGGCGTTGATATAGAGCGCTTCGCCCTGCCAGTTCGCCTCATCGAGCGCCAGGCGGAAGGCGTTGGCCGCGCCGATGCCCTCCTCCTGAGGCGCCGTAATGTGGTAGGCGTCGCAGGTGTTGCCGTAGCCGCAGACCTCAGCCCAGATCCTGGCGCCGCGGGAAACGGCGTGTTCGTATTCCTCCAGCACCACGATGCCGGAACCCTCGCCCATCACGAAACCGGAGCGACGCGCGTCAAAGGGCAGCGACGCGGCGTTGGGGTCCTCGCTCTCGCTGAGGGCCTTCATGTTGGAAAAGCCCGCCACGGCCAGGGGAAGCAGGGTCGCCTCCGCACCGCCGGCGATCACAGCGTCCGCGTGGCCGTACTTCACGGCACGGAACGCCTCGCCGATGGAATGGGTACTGGTGGCGCAGGCCGTCACCACGGGCAGGCACGGTCCCTGGGCGTTAAAGCGAATGGCAATGTTGCCGGAGGCCATGTTGCCGATCATCATCGGCACAAAGAACGGGGACACCCGGGAAGGCCCGCGGCTGAGCAGCTTCTCCGTCTCCTGCACGAAGGTCTGCATACCGCCGATGCCCGCGCCCACGTACACGCCCAGGCGCTCCGGCGCGACGGTCCCTTCGATGCCGCTGTCCGCCACGGCCTGGATGGCCGCTGCCAGCGCGTACTGGGCAAACAGGTCCATGCGCTTTGCCTGGGCCCGGTCAATGCCAAAGGCTTCGCTCTCGAAGCCCTGCACCTCCCCGGCCACCTTCGCCCTGTAGCCTTCGGTGTCGAAGCGGGAAATCGGCACGATGCCGCAGACGCCCGAGGTCAGATTGTCAAAAAAGGTTCTGGTATCGTTGCCCACCGGGGAGATCACGCCGGTGCCGGTAATCACTACTCGTCTCATTTGGGAAATCCTCTCCTGGTCGATCAGCGCATGAAGAAGCCGCCGTCCACATTGATGACGCTGCCGGTGATATAGCCCGCGCCGTCGCTGGCCAGGAAGGCCGCCACGGCCGCCACGTCCTCTGGCTTGCCCATGCGCCGAAGCGGGATGCTCTTCAAGGCCTCCTGGAGCGCATCCTGATTCATGCTCGCCGTCATGGGCGTTTCGATGAAGCCGGGGGCGATGGCGTTGCAGGTGACGCCGCGGCTCGCCAGCTCCCGGGCGATAGTCTTGGTCAGGCCCACCACGCCCGCCTTGGAGGCGGAATAGTTGGCCTGGCCCGCGTTGCCCATCAGGCCGGATATGGAGGCGATGTTGATGATCCTGCCTGCGCGCTTTTTCATAAAGTCGGCATAGAGCGCCTTGATCATCAAAAAAGTGCCCTTCAGGTTCACGGAAAGCACCGCGTCAAAGTCCTCCGGTGACATGCGCAGCGCCAGCTTGTCGCGGGTAATGCCCGCGTTGTTGACCAGGATATCCACGCCGCCCAGGGCTTCCTTTACCTTGCCCACGGCCTCGACGACCTGGTCATAATCGGTGATATCGCACCGCACCGCCATGGCGCGAACGCCCAGCGCGCGCGCCTCCTGCGCGGTCTGCTCGGAAAGCTCCAGGCTGCCCGCGTCGAGTATGGCGATATCCGCGCCCTCGCCCGCAAGCCTCAGCGCGATGGCGCGGCCGATGCCGCGCGCGCCGCCGGTGACGAGCGCTATTTTGCCTTGCATAGTTTGTACCTCCGTCGGTTTTTCGGGAATATCGCCGCGGCGCATCAGGGCTGAACCCTGTTCGCCGCCGCGGAAAGCAGCGCTTCACACTCCCGCATCAAATCGTCCACGATCTCCCGGGCGCTCTGCTCGCGCTTCACCAGCGCGGCGATCTGTCCGGCCAGGAAGCTGCCCTCCTGCAAATTGCCGTCCACGGCGGCCTTGCGCACCGCGCCGGTGCCGAAGGCGCTCAGCTCCTCGTCGGAGACGCTGGGATCGCGCTCCATTTCCGCGAATTTGTTCACAAAGGGGTTGCGCAGCGCCCGCACCGGGTGGCCAAGCCTGCGCCCGGTCACCTGGGTATCGATATCCCGGGCGTCCAGCAACTTTTTCTTGTAGTTTTCGTGTATGCCGCACTCATGGGCCGATAAAAAGCGTGTGCCGCACTGTACGCCCTCCGCGCCCAGCATGAACGCCGCCGCCATGCCGCGCCCGTCGGCGATGCCACCCGCGGCCAGCACGGGGATGCTGACGGCGTCCACCACCTGGGGAACCAGGGCCATCGTGGTCAGTTCGCCGATGTGGCCGCCGGATTCCGTACCCTCGGCGATGACCGCGGTCGCGCCGCTGCGCTCCACGCGGCGGGCAATCGCCACGGAGGGCACCACGGGCACCACCTTGATTCCGCTTTCGATCCACGCCGGCATGTATTTTCCGGGCAGGCCCGCGCCGGTGGTCACCACGGGCACCTTCTCCTCGGCCACCAGCTTCGCCACGGCCTCCACATGAGGGCTCATGAGCATGATGTTCACGCCGAAGGGCTTGTCCGTCAGCTCGCGGCACAGCTTGATCTGGCCGCGCACATAGTTTTCATCCGCGTTCATGGCGGAGATGATGCCAAGTCCGCCCGCGTTGGAGACCGCCGCGGCCAGTCTGCCGTCCGATACCCAGGCCATGCCGCCCTGAAAGATCGGACAGCGGATGCCGATGGCCTCGCACACTCTGGAGCGAAGCATCAGCCCGCGATCCTTTCGTCGATCAGCTTCACCAGATCCTGCACGGTGGCGATGCCCTCTTCCAGCTCGATGGTGATGCCGAACTCGTCCTCAAGGGTCATGACCATTTCCGCGATATCCAGGGAATCCACATTCAGGTCCTTGAAGGTGCTTTCGGGGGTAATGGAAGCGGCGTCGATGCCCTTGGCGTCCACGATGGTGTCCACGATCTTCTGGAATACGTTGTTCATTGCAATTTCCTCCTCTGATAAATCGATTGGGTGATGTATGTTCAGTGCCGCGGGCGACCGGTCACCAGGTGACCAGCGCCGTACCCGTGCATAATCCCGCGCCGAAGGCGTTCAGGATCAGGCGGCAGCCCGGTTTCAGCGCGCCGGAGCGGTTCAGCTCGTCCAGCAGCACCGGGATGGTGGCCGAGGACGTGTTGCCCGTCCGTTCGATGTTGTGGGGGAAGCGCTCCGGCTCCACCTTCAGGCGGGTGCGGACCGCTTCGAGGATGCGCATGTTGGCCTGGTGCAGCAGGTAGAAATCCACATTCTCCGGCTGCAAATCATGGTCGGCCAGCATGTCCCGGATATCCCGGAAGGAATGGCTCACCGCAAACTTGTAGACCTCCTGGCCTTGCATCTTCAGATACTGGGCCGGGGCCGGGTTGATGGCGAAGGGACTGTTTCCGGGCGGGGTACTGGCGCAGAGGACGTCCCTGCGCGGCTCGCCGGTGAAGCGAATGTCCTCCACCCCGTCGCCCTCGCCCACCACCGCGGCGCCCGCGGCGTCGCCGAAGAGGACGCAGGTGCTGCGGTCGGTCCAGTCCGCGAAGCGGGACAGCGCCTCGGCGCTCACCACCAGGATCAAGCGGGCCTGGCCGGAGGCGATGAGCCCCTGGGCCACGGACAGCGCCGCGATAAAGCCCGTGCAGCCGCCGTTGATATCGATGCCCATGCATTTAATCCCCAGCGCGGCCTGTATATCGCAGGCCAGGGCGGGCGACAGCGTCTCCGCCTGGACCGTGCTGACCAGCACAAAATCGATCTCCTCGCCCGTCACCCCCGCGTTCTCCATAGCCCCGCGCGCGGCGCGCTCCGCCAGGGATTGCAGCGTCTCGTCCGTCAGCACCCGGCGCTGCCTGATGCCTGTGCGGGTGGATATCCATTCGTCGTTGGTGTCCAGAAAGGTTGCAAGGTCGTCGTTTGTCACACAATGCCTCGGCAGCGCGCTGCCGGTGCCCAATAGCTTCAAGGGAACTCCCTCCTCAGAATCATCTATCGCTTCAGCTCTTCCATCTTTTGGCTGAAAAACTCATTCAAACTGTTCAGCGAACGCAGCAGCACCGCCACGTCCTCCTCCCGGATGCCCTTGCGCACGGCGTTGATCATGCTGCGCTGCATGAACAGATAGCCGATATAGGCATGGGTGCCCGCGTCCGTCAGGTGGATATGCACCTGGCGCCCGTCGGTGATGCCGCGGCGCTTGATGACATAGCCCTTCATCTCCAGGCGCTTCATCATGGCCGTCACCGAGGGCAGCGTGATATCCAGCTCCTGGGAGATTTCCGTGACGGTACGGCCGCGCTGTCTGCCGCTGCCGACACATTCGATGGCCCGCATCTCCGAAAGGCTCAGCTTGCCGTCGCTCAAATCCTCCAACATGATCTCTTCAATCTTGCCCGCGGCCCGATAGGTTCCCACAAGCAGCCGGTTCAGTTCGTTGCCCAGCGCGTCCATCCGCCTGCCTCCCCCGTCGGTGTCGTCACAATATTGTCGAAAGTTAGTTAGACAAGCTAATTATAGCCCATCCCATCCGAAAGTCAAGTAAATTGTATTGGTAGCGGCCTGCCATCGGCTTCTCTCCCCGCCGCGCCACACTTTTCGCCCGGTTGACTTTTGGAAGCGCAGCATATATTATAACAATAAGCTTACACAGATTCGAGGCACACAATGGGACGCATTGAGATTGAAAACGCCGTCAAGCGCATACTGGAGCCCTTTCCCGGCGTCAAGCGGGCGGGCAAGCACGCCTACCAGCTGCTGGGCTATGCGCTCTCCGATGAAAAGATCAAATCGGAGGGCGCGCTGCGCCGCGTGACGCCCCTTGACGACAGCGAATACTATTTCGGCTATTACGACAAATGCCCCTGGGACGCGAAGGACCGCCGGATCATCGTGCTGAAGGCCCGGCGCACCTGGAAATCCCCCGCCCCCGCGGAGCCGGCGGAGCTGGCGTTGATCGACACGGCGGACGGCAGCCTGCGCGTGATCGCCACGGTGAACGCCTGGAACGTGCAGCAGGGCTGCATGGCCCAGTGGCTCGGCCCGGACTTTGACCGCTACATCCTCTATAACGACTTCCGGGACGGCGCGTTCTGCTCCGTGATTTACGACGCCGACGCCGGGCGCGAGGTCCGCGTGCTGCCGCTGCCCGTCTACGACGTCTCCCGGGACGGCAGCTTCGCGCTGTCGCTGGATTTCAGCCGTCTGAACCGGATGCGGCCGGGCTACGGCTATTCCAACCTGCCCGACGCCACGGAAGGGCAGCTCTGCCCCGACGCGCCCTGCATCTGGCGCATGTCCCTGGCGGACGGCAGCGTCGTCCCTCTCTTGAAGTATACGGACTTCGCCGCCTTTGAGCCGGACACGAGCATGGCCGGCGCGGAACACAAGGTCAACCACCTGATGATCAACCCCTCGGGCACCCGGTTCATGGTGCTGCACCGCTGGTTCCAGAAGGGCCGCAAGCACACGCGGCTGGTGACGGCGGATTGCGACGGGACCCGGCTTTACAATTTGAGCGACGACGGCTTCGCCTCCCACTGCTGCTGGAAAAACGACGCGGAGATTCTCTCCTTTCTGCGCAAAAACGCGGCCGGGGACCACTATTATCTGATGAAGGACGGCACCCGGGAGTACCGGCTGCTCTGGCCCGCGCTGCGCACGGACGGGCACTGCACCTATTCCCCTGATCTGAGCCGCGTGGTCACCGACACCTACCCCAACCACAAGCGCCTGGCCAGCGTATACGTCTGCTCCGATGAGAGCAACCGCGCCCAGCGCGTGGCCCGGGTGTTCTCTCCCCTGCGCTACAGGGACGACTGCCGCTGCGATCTGCACCCCCGATGGAACCGGCGGGGCGACGCGGTGTGCATCGATTCCGTCCACGAGGGCCGGCGGGGGCTGTATGTAATAGACGTTCCGCCCCAAATCCCGGAGGCGGACTCGGCCATCCAGAGCGCCGCGAAGCTGTCTCTGAAGGCCAGGATCAAGCGCAACCGGCTACTGTTCGGCGCGCTGTCCGCCCTGAGAAAGCTGCCCTATCCCCTCTTCAGCGGCTGGATGCGGCTGTGCCACCGGCTGTACGGCGTGGACCCCGACAGGGTGTTCTTCTCCAGCTACGACGGCAGGCTCTACAACGACAATCCCCGGACCGTGGCGGAGGCGCTGCACACCCTCGTCCCCTCCGCGCATCTGCAATTCCGGCTCAGCGGCAGGGGCATGGCCGCGAAGGACGTACCCGATTGGATCGAAAAGCTGCCGCGTATGGGGCTTCGCACGCTCAGGGAGATGGCCACCGCCCGGGTGATTGTCACCAACGCGGGCATGAAGATCTGGGCCCGCAAGTTTCCCGATCAGTACTATGTGCAAACCTGGCACGGCGACAGGGGCTTCAAAAAGATCCGGCTGGACCTGGACCCGAAGGACCGCTACTTCCTGGCGGAGAGCGCACGCATCGATCTGGGCGTGTCCGGCTCCGACTTTGCCACGGGCGTGTTCAGAACCGGCATGGGCGCAAAGGGCGAGATTCTGGTCTGCGGCTGTCCCCGCAACGACCTGCTCATCAGGAAGCCGCCCGAGGTCGCCCGGCGCACGCGCGAGACGCTGGGCATCGGGCCGGATATCCGCGTGCTGCTGTACGCGCCCACCTTCCGCACGGGCACCAGCGGCTCCGTGCAGGACGCCCATCTGAGCCTTGAGAGGGTGCGCGACACGCTTCAGCGCGCCACCGGGGAGCGCTGGGTGTGCCTGACCCGCGGGCACATCGATTCCCGCGGCATCCGTTCCGACGCCCAAATGGACGTGAGCGCCTATCCTGAAAGCGCGGAGCTGCTGCTGATCTCCGACATGCTGATCACCGACTATTCCTCCATCGGCGGGGATTTCATGCTGCTGGGGCGGCCCACGCTGTTTTACCAGCCCGATATCGGCGATTACAACGCCGCGCGCGGCCTGTACTTCGATCCGGACGCCTCGCCGCTGCTGGTGGCCCACAGCCAGGACGAGCTGCTGGATATGCTTTCAAGGCCCATCGACGGCCCCTCCAACTGCAAGGCCGTGCTGGATTTCTTCGGCACCCACGAGAGTGGGCGCGCCTCCGAGGCCGTGGCGGAGAGGATCGCTCAAAAGCTGGAGGGGTGTTAAGTATTTGCAAAGGGATTGACAAACAGACAGACCGGAACTATAATTTAGCCAATTAAAGCACTGACAAATCGGAGGTAACATCCGTGAACCGCAACGCGTACAGCTATTTTTACTTTTACTTTATCGGCTTTTGCAGATAAAGAGCTTTGCTGTACCGCGTTCTTCAAGGAAAATCCTTAAACGGCCCTGCAGTAAAACTCACTGCGGGGCCGTTTTTGTTGCCCCCGCGAAAGGAAAGGAGCATTTGACATGATCATACTGCTGAAGGACAAGGTGAACGAAAAACAGGTCAAAAACCTGACCAACTGGCTGGAGGGCATCGGCTTCGACCTGCACATCTCCAAGGGCCAGAACCAGACCATCATCGGCCTGATCGGCGATACCAGCCGCGTGGACATGGACCTGATCGCCTCCCTGGACATCGTGGAGAGCGTCAAGCGCATCCAGGAGCCCTTCAAGAGCGCCAACCGCAAGTTCCACGAGGACGACTCCGTGGTGGATTGCGGCGGGGTGGAGATCGGCGGCGGCAATTTTCAGATCATCGCCGGCCCCTGCTCCGTGGAGACGCGGGAGCAGATCATCTCCGTAGCCGAATCCGTCAAGGCCAGCGGCGCGGGGATGCTGCGCGGCGGCGCGTTCAAGCCCCGCACCTCCCCCTATGCCTTCCAGGGACTGCACGAAAAGGGCCTGGAGCTGCTCTCCGAGGCCAAAAAGGCCACGGGGCTGCCCATCGTGACGGAGATCATGGAGGCCGCACACCTGCCCCTGTTCGAGGACGTGGACGTGATCCAGGTGGGCGCGCGCAACATGCAGAACTTTGAGCTGCTCAAGGAGCTGGGCCAGACCCGCAAGACCATCCTGCTCAAGCGCGGCCTTGCCAACACGCTGGAGGAGCTGTTGATGAGTGCCGAATATATCATGGCCGGGGGCAACGAAAACGTCATCCTTTGCGAAAGGGGCATCCGCACCTTCGAAACCTACACCCGCAACACGCTGGATCTGTCGGCGGTGCCGGTGCTGCGGCGGCTGACCCACCTGCCCGTGGTGGTGGACCCCAGCCACGGCACGGGCCATTCCTATCTGGTCAAGTCCATGGCCATGGCGGCCACCGTCGCAGGGGCCGACGGGCTGATCATCGAGGTCCACAACGACCCGCCCCACGCGCTGTGCGACGGCAAGCAGTCGCTGACCCCGGAGCAGTTCGACGACCTGGCGACGTGCATCCGCAACGTGCTGCCGTATGCGGTGAGGTAAAACTGATTTGCGCAAACCGGGTTCCATGAAGGAGGTAATCACATGAAAATCGGCATCATCGGCCTGGGGCTGATCGGTGGGTCGCTGGCCATGAGCATCCGCAGGCACACGGAGCATACGGTATTCGGCTACGACATCGACCCCCAGGTGATGCTCCGCGCCAAGGCGGTGGAGGCCATCCACGACGATCTGACGGAGGACATGCTGCCAGGCTGCGATATCGTGCTGGTCAGCCTGTTCCCCGACCTGTGCGCCGACTACATCATCAGCCACGCGGACGCCTTCGGCCCCAACGCCCTCGTCATCGACTGCGCCGGGGTGAAGCGCCATGTGGCAAACCGGGTGACGCCCGTCGCCGCCGCCCACAGCTGGACCTACATCGGCGGCCATCCCATGGCAGGGCGGGAATTCTCCGGCTTCGCCGCCGCCCGGGCGGACCTGTTCGACAACGCCTCCATGATCCTCTGTCCGCCCCCGGAGGCAGACATCGAGGCCCGGGAGCGGGCAAAGGCCTTCTTCCTGGAAGCCGGCTTCAAGCTGGTGCGCTTCTGCACTCCCGAGGCCCACGACCAGATGATCGCCTATACCAGCCAACTGGCCCACATCGTGTCC
Organism: Clostridia bacterium; assembly: GCA_017459565.1. Classification (GTDB taxonomy): domain Bacteria; phylum Bacillota; class Clostridia; order Christensenellales; family Aristaeellaceae; genus UBA2862. The sequence goes on from JAFUCP010000248.1 coordinate 28,123, forward strand.
GGCGCCTACGTCAAGAATCCCCTCGCCAGGGACCACAAGGGCTTCTCGGCGGGCAGCTTTCTGGATATGACCCGGGTGGCCCGCATGAACGAGGTCATGTGGACGGAGCTGTTTCTGGAGAACAACGATCTGCTGCTGCCCGCGCTGGACGATCTCATTCTGCGGCTGAAAGAATACCGCGACGCCCTGGCCGCAGGCGACCCGGACGGCCTGATGCCCGTGCTGCGCGAGGGGCGAAAGTGCAAGGAGGCGCTGGATTGACCCATTCTGATTTACCGCTGCACGGTCATTCAGAATTCGAAAGGAGTTTTTCATCATGACCATCGAAGTGCGCCCCGCGAAGCGGGAAGAATTGGAGCGCGTCAACGAGCTGCGCCGCCAGGTGAACGACCTGCACGTGCAGGGACGTCCCGGACATTTCAGGCCGGGCTTTAACCAGCAGCTGCAAAGGCACGTATACGATCAGTTTGAATCCGAAACCGGGGACGTGCTGGTGGCCCTGGCGGACGGCGAGGTCGCGGGCTTTGCCACCGTGATATACGTCCACCGGCCCGAGGGTCCATACACGCTGCCGCTCGACTTCTACCATGTGGAAGAATTCGGCGTGGACGCAGCCCATCGCAGGCAGGGCATCGGTCGGGCGCTGGTGGACTACATGCGCAGTAACGCCGTGGAAAGGGGCTTTACCCGCATTGATCTGGACGCTTGGGCCTTCAACGAAAGCGCGCTGGCGTTCTATCAGAAGGTCGGCTTCGTCCCCTACCGCTGGTACTTTGAAATGGCTACGGGCGACGGGGCGGCGGACAAACAGCAGCTGTCAAGCGTCTGAACCGCAAAGGAGGAACGTGCCATGGACACCATACATGTAAGCGCATCGAAGCAATACGACGTGCTGATCGGCGAAGGGCTGCTGGACAGGTCCGGGGAGCTGACCCGGAAGGTCGTCAGGCCCTGCAAGTGCGTCATCGTCACCGATGACACCGTGGACGAGCTATACGGCGATCGGGTGCAGATCAGCTTCAGCTATTCGGGCTTCGAGGTCACGCGGTTCGCCTTTCCCGCGGGCGAGGCCAGCAAGAGCCTGGACACCCTCGCCGGGCTTTTGAACGCCATGGGCGAAGCCGGGCTGTCCAGAAGCGACCTGGTGGTCGCGCTGGGCGGCGGCGTGGTGGGCGATCTGGCGGGCTTTGCCGCCGCCATCTATGCCCGGGGCATACGCTTTGTTCAGGTGCCCACCACGCTGCTGGCGGCGGTGGATTCCTCCGTGGGGGGCAAGACCGCCGTGGACATGCCCTTCGGCAAGAACATGGTGGGCGCGTTCCACCAGCCGGAGCTGGTGATCACCGATACGGACGTACTGCGAGAGCTGCCCGCGTTGCAGCTGTCCAACGGCTCCGCGGAGGCCATCAAGTGCGGCCTTCTCAACGACCCGGCGCTGTTTTCCCTGCTGGAGGGCGGCGACTGGCTGGGGCAAATCGACGAGGTGGTGGCGCGCTGCGTGGCCTACAAGCGGGACGTGGTGGCCGCGGACGAGTTCGATACCGGCAGCCGCGCCCTTCTGAACCTTGGTCACACCTTCGGTCACGCCATCGAAAGCTGCTCCGGCCTGACGGTGCTGCACGGCCAGGCCGTGGGCATCGGGATGCTGATGGCCTGCGCCGCGGCGCGCTGCCCGGAGGCCATGATCCTGCGGCTGGCCGCGTGCCTGCGCTCCAACGGACTGCCCACCCACTGCGATTACGGCGCATCCGCGCTGGCAAGGGCCGCGCTGTCCGACAAAAAGCGCGCGGGCGGCACATTGACGCTGGTGCTGCCGGAGGAAATCGGGCGGTGCAGGCTTGAAAAAATCGACGTCGCCACCCTGCCCGCCTGCTTTGAGCGGGCGCTGGCCGCGCAGGAGGCGCTTGGGCTGTGAATGTGACCGTCATCCCCGGCGCGCTTCATGGTCGCGTCACCGTGCCCCCGTCGAAGTCCGCCGCCCACCGGCTGCTCATCGCCGCCGCGCTGTCGGACGCGCCCACCCGGGTGCACATCGGCGCGCTGAACCGGGATATCGAAGCCACCCTCGACTGCCTGCGGGCGCTGGGGGCCGGGATCGAACAGGCGCCCGGGCTTCTGGCCGTGCGGCCCATCGCAGGCGGCGGCAGCCAGGTGCTGCTGGACTGCGGCGAAAGCGGCTCCACGCTGCGCTTCATGCTGCCCGTGGCGGCGGCGCTGGGCGCGCGGGCCAGGATCGTCGGCCACGGACGGCTGCCCCTGCGCCCCAACGCCCCGCTGACGGACGCCCTCCGGGAACACGGAGCCGTCATCGACGCGGA
>JAFUCP010000249.1 GCA_017459565.1 Clostridia bacterium
ACGCTGCCTGATATGAGAACTTTGCATTAACAATACCTTGCATCCCTTGACGTTTCAATGCTTCACCACTATAATAGAATAAAATGAACGATCGATAGAGGTGCGGGTTTCATCAGTAGCACCGTCGAGTCTCTCCGGGGGGCGGCGACACGGCGCGAAAGGGTATCCCGCCGAAATCCGGCGCGGCTCGGAGCCGCGGCGGATTGGGGAATCGCAGAACATGCGGTTCACTGTCACAACCCCGTTGTGGAGCGCTATCTCTGATCTGATGTTTAATTGCCTGCCAGGGCGATTGATGCGTGACCGGAGTATAGAACTTCGGTCCTTCATTTTCCCGGCGACAGCTTCGCCGTTGGTACCCCCACAACCAATCGATTCAGGAGGCATGAACCATGAAGAAAATCTTCGTCACCCTGCTGGCCGTCGCCATGCTGCTCTCCGCCTGCGCCTTCGCCGAAGGCACCTTCCGCGTGGGCATGGAGTGTAATTACGCGCCCTTCAACTGGACCCAAGTGGAAGCTGACGAAAACAGCGTGCCCATCGACGGCGGCATGGGCTATGCCGGCGGCTACGACGTGGAGATCGCCAAGAAGATCGCCGAAGCTCTGGACAAGGAGCTGGTGATCGTAAAGATTGAATGGGACGGCCTGATTCCCGCCCTGAATTCCGATATGATCGACGCCGTGATCGCCGGCATGTCCCCCACCGCTGAGCGCAAGATCACCGTGGACTTCACCGACGCCTATTACAACAGCGACCTGGTGGTGGTCGTGCGAGCCGACGGCAATTATGCCGAGGCCGCTTCCCTGGCGGATTTTGCCGGCGCGAACATCACCGCCCAGCTGAACACCTTCCACTACACCGTGATCGACCAGCTGGAGGGCGTGAACAAGATGCCCGCCATGGAAACCTTCCCGGCCATGATCACTGCGCTGACCTCCGGCGCCATCGACGGCTACATCTCCGAGCGTCCCGGCGCGGTCTCAGCCTGCGCCTCCAACGCTGGCTTGACCTTTGTGACCCCCGGCTTTGAGGCCTCTGAGGAGGATACTTCCGTGGCCGTGGCCGTCAAGCAGGGCCAGCCGGAGCTGATCGACCAGATCAATGCGGCCCTGGCGGAAATCAGCGCAGACGACCGCAACGCGCTGATGGACAACGCTGTGCTGAACCAGCCGGTTTCCGCTGAATAACAGCTTTGCTTCCCTTACGCGGCTGCGGGGCGCGACCTCGCAGCCGTTGAATATTGCACCAGGAAGGGTTTGATCGCTATGCCAACTGCGCAATCCGGCTTTTTTGAATGGGTATGGTTCTTCCTGAAAACCTACGGCGGCATGTTCCTGCAAGGCGCTGGCGTGACGCTGCTGATCGCGCTGACGGGCACGATCACCGGCTTCGTCATCGGCCTGGGCGTCGGCTACGTGCGCGCGAGGCCCTGCGCAAAGGAGGACGGCGCGTTTCGCTACTGGCTGTTGAAGCTGGTGCGCGGCATTTTGGGCGTGTACATCGAGGTATTCCGCTCCACGCCCATGATCGTGCAGGCCATGGTCATATTTTACGGCGTGGCATCGGTATTCCACATCAACCTGCCTCACCTTCTGGCCGGCTTTGTGATCGTCTCCATCAACACCGGCGCTTACCTGTCTGAGATCGTGCGTGGCGGCATACAGAGCGTGGACCCTGGCCAGCAGGAGGCTGCCCTGGCCATCGGCATGACCTACGGCCAGTCCATGATCAACGTGGTGCTGCCCCAGGCCATCCGCAACATTCTTCCCGCCCTGGGCAACGAATTCGTGGTCAACATCAAGGATACCTCGGTGCTGAACGTCATTTCCGTGACGGAGCTGTTCTTCATTTCCAAGAGCGCCGCCGGCACCTACTTCAAGTACTTCGAGGTGTTCTTTATCACCTCCTGCGTATACTTTGTGATGACCTTCACCATCACACGCATCCTCCGCTGGCTGGAAAAGAAGATGGACGGCCCGGAAAATTACGCGATTCACGGCTCCCAGACCGTTCCCGATGTGGAGCTGATCGGCAAGGGAGGCGAGAGCAATGGCTGAGCGAATCATCGAGGTGCGCCATCTGAGCAAGTCCTTCGGCGACCACGAGGTACTCAGAGACGTGGATTTCTCCGTTCACAAGGGCGAGGTCGTTTCCATCATCGGCTCCAGCGGCTCCGGCAAATCCACGCTTCTGCGCTGCATCAATCTGCTTGAAAAGCCCTCCGGGGGCGAGATCCTGTACCACGGGCAGAGCATCCGTGGCGAGGGCTTCAACCTTCAGATGTACCGTGCCCACGTGGGCATGGTATTCCAGCAGTTCAATCTGTTCGCCAATATGACCGCGCTGGAAAACTGCGTGGTGGGACAGATGAAGGTTCTCAGGCGCAGCCGTCCGGAGGCGGAAAAGACCGCCATGGAGTATCTGCGCAAGGTGGGCATGGACGTCTATGTGCGCGCAAAGCCCCGACAGCTCTCCGGCGGACAGAAGCAGCGCGTGGCCATCGCCCGGGCGCTGTCCATGAACCCGGACGTTCTGCTGTTCGATGAGCCCACCAGCGCCCTGGACCCCGAAATGGTGGGCGAGGTACTTTCCGTCATGAAGGATCTGGCCTCCTCGGGGCTGACCATGCTGGTGGTCACCCATGAGATGGGCTTTGCCCGGGATGTGTGCGACCGCGTGGTGTTCATGGATGGCGGCGTCATTGTGGAAAGCGACGTGCCTCAGGTCATCTTCACCCAGCCGTCCCAGCCCCGCACGCGGGAATTCCTCGCGCGCATCCTGAACAGCTGATTTCGTTC
>JAFUCP010000043.1 GCA_017459565.1 Clostridia bacterium
GCGCTGGCGGACGCGGAGGCGCTGCTGGAGCGGGGCGCGGACGGGCTGGTATTTGGCTTTCTGAAGGCGGACGGCAGTCTGGACGTCGAGCGCACGCGCCGGCTGGCCCGCATGGCCGGGGACAAAACGAAGGTGTTCCACCGGGCCATCGACGTGGCCGCGGACTGGAGGCAGATGCTGGAACAGCTGATCGAAATCGGCATCGACCGCGTCCTAACCAGCGGCCAGGCCCCCGACGTCTATTACGGCATCGACGTCATACGCGAGATGATGGACTTCGCCCAGGGCGCGATCCAGATCCTGCCCGGCGCGGGCGTGAACCTGAAAAACGTGGACAGGATCATCGAATACACCGGCTGCGACCAGATCCACGTGGCCCGGTTCCGCCAGTACACAGACCCCTCCACCGCCAACAACCGCGATATCTTCTACGGCGGCGCGCTGTATCCCCCGGAGGACCGGTACGACGTGATCGACGGGGATTACGTGGCCGAGATCCGCAAGCACCTGTAGAGGTGATATGGGGCTGACCTCGTTCCGAGGCAGCCCCATTTGCGTTATTCTCCCACGATCCTGACGGTCACGTCCTGCGCCGCGGGCGAGAGTTCGCGCCGTGCGTCGTCCCACGCAAAGCGCCTCAGCGTGTATTCGCCGCGCTCATAGCCGTAGCCGTCCCCGGCGTCGTCGTACAGCTCAAGCGCCGCGTCCGCGCCGGGATACACGCGCAGCTCAATCGGCCCGTCGCTCTTCTGGTCGGCGTATTGCAGGCCCTCGGCCATGGGGATGATGGAGCCCGCGCGCACGAACAGCGGCAGCCGGTCCAGCGGCGCGTCCACCACCACCGTGCGGCCGCCCTCATAGCGCCTCTCATCCCAGAAATCGTACCAGTCGCAGCCCGCCGGCAGGTAACACGTCCACTTCTTTTCCCGGTCCAGGGGCGCGCTGTCCGGACCGTAGTACATCGGCTCCGTCACCGGGCAGACCAGCAGCGACGGCCCCAGCATGAACTCGCCGGATTCGCCGACGGCCCGGGCATCCTCCCAAAAGTCGAACAGCAGCGGGCGCAGCATCATGCCGTTTTCCCGCCAGACCCCCGACGCCAGGGAGTAGATATAGGGCATCAGCCGGTAGCGCAGGCGGATGAACTTCGCAATGGCCTCGTACATGGCCTCCCCCGGCGCGCCGAAGTTCCAGATCTCCCGGGGCGCGTCCGTGCCGTGGGAGCGGAACATCGGCAAAAAGCAGCCCATCTCCAGCCAGCGCACATACAGCTCCCGGAAGCCCATGTCCGCAATGCCCTTTTCATAATCGCCCGCCCAGAACCACTTGGGCGAGGGGTCCCCGCCGCAGCCGCAGCCCCGGGCCCGCCAGTTTTCCCGGACCACGAAGAAGCCGCCGATGTCCAGCGTCCACCAGGGATAGCCGCTGGCCGCCATGTTCAGCGCCTCGGCGATCTGCCCCCGCAGCACGTCCCAGCGGGCGGAGATATCCCCGGACCACAGCACCGCGCCGTAGCGCTGGCTGCCCGAATAGCCGGAGCGCGTCAGGTTCAGAACCCGCTTTTCCTCCGTCTCGGCCCGCTGGTTTTCATAGATGCCCCGGGCATGGGCCAGCGCGTACAGGTTGGCCCGGGCCGCGTCCAGGAAGCGCTTGTGTTCCCCGCCCACCAGGGCATAGCGCTCCCAGGGCTCGCGCTTCTGCCCGCCGCCCCAGTCCGGGCCGGAGAAGGGCTCCGTGGAATCGCACCACCAGGCGTCGAAGCCGCCTTCAAACAGCGCCGTCTTTGCCTGCTGCCAGTACATCCGGCGGGCATCGGCATCGAAGGCGTCGTAGGTACTCAAATCGTTCAGGATGTGCCCCGCCGCGCTGAGCTGGGCATAGTCCCGGGTGCAGTCGTTCATGTTGGGCCAGACGGACACCATGGCGTGGACGTGCATGGCGTGCAGCGCGTCCATGCTGGAGCGCAGATCGCCGAAGCGCGCCTCATCCAGGCACAGCTTTTCCCCCCAGTGGTTCTCCCGCCAGGTCTGCCAGTCCTGCACCACGCCGTCCAGCGGCACGCCCAGCGCCCGGTAGCGCCGGGCCACGTCCACCAGCTCCGCCGCGGTCTCATAGCGCTCCTTGGACTGTATGTAGCCGAAGGCCCACCTGGGCAGAAGCGGCGCGCGGCCCGTCACCCGGCGATAGCCGTCGATGATCCGGTCGAAGCGTCCCCCGCGCCGCAGGGATTCGTCCCCGATGATGACATAGTAGTCCAGCTGCGCCACGGTATCCATGAACAGGTATGAGCCGCTGGCGTCGTCCTGGAAGGTCATGAGGCTGCCGCAGTCCGCGAACAGGCCGTAGCCGAGGCTTGAAATGAAGAAGGGCATGGGGATGCGCATGTTGTGCTGGTACAGATACTGGTTCTGACGGCGCCAGTTCCAGACGCCCTCCTCGCCCTGGCCCAGCCCGTAGACGCCCTCCTCCGGCGCGAACGCAAAGCGCAGCCGGGCCCGCCAGGCGCGCCGGTCCACCTCCGCCCGGAGGTTTCGAACGAAGCTGCGCTCGCCGTCCACGGTCCTGACCCGCTCGATCTCTGGCGCTTCGCCGCCGGTGGTGTAGTGGATCACGTCCTGCGGGGCCAGCTCATGGCCGCCCTCCTTCAGCAGCGTCCTGCCCGTTCCGGCCTCCTCCCAGCGCAGCCTGTCCGCGGCCCTGTCGTAGATCGCCCACAGCGCGCCGCTGCGCAGCCGCACCTGCGCGGCGTCCTGAACGATTTCGCAGTCCTCCCCCGCCGCGCAGCGCGCCGATGCATCCACCAGCATCGAGGGCGGCGCGATCTTCTCCTCCATGGTGTGGACGCAGCGGATCACCCCGGGCAGCACGGCCTCCAGGCGCATGTTGCCCTGCCTTGCGGGAAAATCAATGTAATTCATGCGTATGCCTCCATTGTCAAATATGCTACCGCATCTCCGGGCGGTTGATGTTTGCGCCGGGCTCGCCCCGCTTGAGTTCGCTGGGGGACACCCCGAACTTCTGCTTGAACACCCGGCTGAAATAAAAGGGATCGCAAAAGCCGAAGTTCTGGGACACCTCCCGCACGGTGTAGTGCCCGGTGCGCAGGGCGTTGTAGGCGCTCTCCAGCTTCATGCCCATCTGGTATTCGTGGACGCTTCGGCCCATGACGCGGCGGAAGCGGCTGGACAGCGTGCGCACGCTCATGTGGACCAGCTCCGCGGCCTCCTCCAGGCTGATGAAGCGCTCCGCCTCCAGGCTCATGGCCTTGAGCAGCACGGTGATCCATTCCTCCGATTCCCCCAGGCTGTTGCGCGCCTGGTAGGCCAGCTCGTTGAGCATACCGTTGAGCAGCACGGTCAGAGTCCGCTCCCGGTCGTCCCGGTGGGACCAGTACAGCACGATGATCTCCCGCAGCGTGGCGGTGACGGTGTTGTCCAGGCCGCAATGCACCACCGTCGGGATGCACAGCTTGTCCCCGGAGGCATACATGCGGGCCTCCTCCGGGGTCAGCTCCACGCCGCTCCGGTCCCCGGGCAGGCGGTTGAAATGCACGAACATGTTGCGCATGTTGGGCGTGCAGGGCGCGGTGCCGAAGTGGTGGCTCCCGGCCCGGAGCAGCATCACGTCCCCGGAGACCATGTGGTGGTTCACGCCGTCCTGGTTCACCTGCCACTGGCCGTCATAGACGTACATCAGGTCATGCTCCTGCATGACGCGCTCCACATGCAGCGTGGGGTTGGGATAGTAATTGGTGCCGCAGAGCGTGACCCTGCGCTCCAGCGACAGATCATACAGGTCGTATTGCATACCGTCCCACCCTTTCCGAAAAGCACATTTTTCTGCCGGAATCCTCATGATTTCATGATTATTCCTTATGCTCATTATAGACGAAAACGTTTCATAAATCAATAGGTCATTAACGTTAATGAGGTGATTCCTCCCTCTATTTTCCGAAAACATGTATACAGAATCCCCATTTTATCGCCAGATTGGTCGATATCTCCGGCCAATTCCATGCAAAGTATGACAATGTGAAGCGCCGTTTCTTAAAATTTGCCCTATCTCCCATCCCATTGCCGAAAAACCCATTCCCCATCGGCGCGTTGTGACTGTAAAATACAGATGAAGGGCCGATACCGCCGCGGAGCGGACGGCCAAATAGAAAAGGAGGTTTCACAGATGAAACGCGTATTGGCTTTGGTTCTCGCGCTGGTCCTGGTTCTCGGACTGGCCACCGTCTCCTTCGCTGAGGAGAAGGTGCAGCTGACCGCCCTGTTCATCGCCCATCCGCTGACCAAGAGCGTCGAGGAGATGCAGTGGCTGAAGGAGATTGCCGACGACGCCGGCGTCGAAGTCAGCTGGGAGCAGATTTACACCGACTGGGACCAGACGAAGACCACCCGCTTCGCCTCCGGCGACATCCCGGACATCCTGATCAACGCCACCAACGACAGCGATTACACCACCTATGCCGGCCTGTTCGCCGAGCTGACCGACCTGGTGGAGCAGTACGCCCCCAATGTGAAGGCCATGTTCGAGGAGGAGCCCGATACCATGTCCCTGGCCAAGAACCTGGACGGCAACATCTATGCGCTGCCCAAGTTCCAGGGCAAGTGGCCGGACTGCAACGGCGTCATGTTCATCAACCAGAATTGGCTGGACGCGCTGGGACTTGAAAAGCCCACCACCCTGTCCGAGCTGAAGAACGTGCTGATCGCCTTCCGCGACAACGACTGCAACGGCAACGGCGACGCCACCGACGAGGTTCCCCTGGACTTCAACGGCTGGTTCGGCAGCGCCTATTCCATCAACAACCTGATCGGCTCCTGGGGCATCCAGCTGGTCAACTGGGCCTATGACGGCTACTTCGCCGAGGACGGCACCGTGAAGAATTACGCCGTGGACGAGCGCTACAAGGCCATGATGAAGTACTTCGCGGACCTGTACGCCGAGGGCCTGATCAACGAAAACGCCATCACCAACGACTATTCCATGTTCCAGTCCCTGTCCCGCGGCGACGGCGACGGCAACGCGCTGGTGGGCTGCGTGTTCGGCTGGGAGGAGACCGACAAGTTTGGCCCCGTGCTGTATGACCAGTACGTGCCCGTCGGCCCCTTCACCGACGATATCGACGA
>JAFUCP010000044.1 GCA_017459565.1 Clostridia bacterium
ACCATCGGCGGCGTGAGCCTGATCCTCTACGGCATGATCTCCGCCGTGGGCGTGCGCAACGTGGTGGAAAACCAGGTGGACTTCACCAAGAGCCGCAACATCATCATCGCCGCGCTGATCATGGGCCTGAGCCTGGGCATCAACTTCTCCGCCACCGGCGCCATCGTGCTGGGCCCCGTGAGCCTGTCCGGCCTGGCCGTGGGCGCGCTGGCGGGCATCCTGCTCAATGCCGTCCTGCCCGGCAACGACTATGAGTTCGGCACCAACCAGCTGGGCGATACCTCCGTCAACTTCCAGCAGGGCGTGGACCGCGCCGGCACCAGGAAGAACGGCAAGAGGTAATGCCTCAAACAGCCGTGCAAAAAAACGGGGAGCTGTCTCAAATGAGGCGGCTCCTTCGTTTTGCGTTCGGCGGGGATGTTGACTTGATGGACGGGACGGCTTATCCAGCGGTTCGTCGCGCCCTGTCCGCTTCTATAGCTTTACGCTCTGCCCCTCGTCGCAGAACACTCTGAGCGCGGCGTTCTCGATGAGGTAGGCCACGCCCCGAAGCTCCTGGCCGCCTTCATGGATAAACAGGTAGCTGCCGTCGGGCAGGGCGTAGAAGCGCCGTCCTACGCTGTCCGGGAAGCTGACGTCCGCCCAAATGCGCAGCCCGTCCAGCCGGTAGGCCAGGTTGCCGTCGAAGTGGGGGATGATCATGGCCTCCGTCAGCCCCAGCCCCGGCAAAAAGCGGGGGTAATCCGCATCGATGGCCTCGCCGGGCAGCTCCGGCTGGGAATAGACGGTGCTTGCCGCGTTCATGGTGCCCGCGCTGATGCCGATCAGCACGCCCTCAAACCCGTCCAGCAGCCGCTTCAGCCCGATATCCTGGAAAAAGCGGTTCTGGGTGGGCACGTGCCCGCCGGTGAGGACGATCAAATCGGCCTGGGCCACCCACGCGGCGGCACGGGCCGCGGTGCGGCGCTCAAGGATTTTGTAGGAGGCGAACCGGATGCCCGAGGCCTCGAACCGCTCGCGCTGCTCGGCGGCGTAGAAGGCGTTGGTCTTTGGCTCGTCCGGCGAAGAGGCGATGTACAGCGCCCGCACCGGCCCCGCGGGCAGAGCGCTTCGCAGCGCGTCGGCAAAGCCGTTGGCCGGGTTCAGCCCGCCTTCAAGAAATGGGTTGCTGGTCAGAAAGCAGATCATATTCGTCCTTCCTTGTCTCGCAGGCTTCTCAACGGCTTGTCAGTCTGTCGCCTTTGTCAAAATTCTGAGGCCCGGATCGCAGGATCCGGGCCCGTTTTTTGGGTGGAAATCAGTATCCCAGCTCCGCGCTCCTGTCGTACACGGGCTTGAGGGCGTGATAGATCTTCTCATAGACCTGATAGGTCTTTTGATATGCGGGCTGGTTTTCGGGGTTGGGCAGGGTCTCCGTCTCGGCCCTGATGACCTTCACGGCCTCGCCCAGATCCTTCCAGATGCCCGCGCCCACGCCGGCGACCATCACCGCGCCATACGCGCCGCCCTCGCTGGCGGCGGACATGGTGTAGACCGGCAGATCGAAGATATCGGCCTGCATCTGCCGCCACAGCGCGCTGACGCTGCCGCCGCCGGAGGCATAGACCTTTTCATTCTTCGCGAAGGAGCCGAAGATATCCACCAGCTGCTTGAGGGAATAGGTGACGCCCTCCATGACGGAGCGGGTGATATCGGCCTTCTTCGTGCCCAGGGTCAGGCCGTAGAAGCTGCCGCGGGCGTTGGGGTCCGGGTAGGGGCAGCGCTCGCCGGTGAGATAGGGGGTGAACACCACGCCGTTGGCGCCGGGCACAGACTGCTCGGCGGTCTGGCCCATCACGTCGAACACGTTTTTGCCCTCGCTCTTGGCCCTCATGGACTCCTCGCCGCACAGCTCGTCCTTGTACCAGCGGTAGGCGCCGCCGGCGGTCAGCGTGCAGCCGAAGGCCAGCCACAGCCCGGGCTCGTTGCCGCAGAACATCTGCAAATCGCCGTTGGGGTTGGGCTCGTAGTGGTCCAGCGCCATGCTCACGTTGCCGCTGGTGCCGATCACCACGCCCAGGATGCCCTGCTTCACCAGGCCCGCGCCGGTGGTCTGGATCACCGCGTCGCCGCCGCCGTAGTAGCAGTTCAGCCCCTCGGGCAGCCCGGTCTCGGCCGCACACTCGGCGGTGACGGCGCCCGCCAGCTCCGTGGATTCAAAGGCATCGGGGAAGATGGCCTTGTCCAGCCCGGCGATCCTGATCAGCTCGTCGGACCAGCGGCGCATCTTCGTGTCGAAGAAGCCCGTGCCGGAGGCCTCAGAAACGTCCATGCCCAGCTTGCCGGTCATTTTGAAGCGGATGTAATCCTTGGGGCACACGAACAGCTTCATGCGCTCAAAGTTCTCCGGCTCCTCGTCCCTGAGCCACAGGATCTTGCCGCCGGTATAGCCGGTGAGCATACGGTTGTTGGTGTAGCTGAGCAGACCCTCCAGCCCGCCCGCCTTCTCGGTGATCCAGTCGCACTGGGCCTGCGTGCGCTGGTCGCACCACAGGATGGAGGGGCGGATGACCCGGTTGTCCGCGTCCAGCGCCACCAGGCCGTGCATCTGGCCGGAATAGCTGACGCCCGCGATATCGGCGGGGTTCACGCCGGACTTTTCCAGAATGACCTTCAGCCCGCGCACCACCGCGTCCCACCAGTCCTGGGGGTCCTGCTCCGCCCAGCCGGGCTTGGGGGTGTACAGCGGGTACTCCTGGGTGGAGGAGGCCACGACGACGCCTTCGTTGTCGGCAATGATGCACTTCGCGCCGGAGGTGCCCACGTCCAGACCGATCAGGTACTTCTTGCTCATGGGGATCGACTTCCTTTCGCTTTTTGTTGCTTGATTTGCAATGGTTTGTAAAAACTTGATGTGGGACAAGGGGACGGTTCTCCTGTCCCGTGGAAGCGGCGGTTAAACCGCCGCTTCCCGGGCCAGCTTCAACGCCACTGTCCACATTCCGCACTCAGAAAGCTCCTCACGCAAAACATGCTTCCGGTTCGGCGGCACGGTTCAACGCCACACTCCACTCTCCGCACTCCACACGCAAACATCCCCCGAAGGTCAGCGCCTCAATTCCGACAGGTCCACCCATGCGCCGTCCGCCCAGGTGTCGGCCACGGGGATGGTCATGGCGCTGCCGTCCCACTGGATTTCGATGGGCTCCAGCAGGGTCGTGCGCATGAATACATCCTCGACCTCATATTGCAGGTAATAGGTGCCCGCGGGCAGCGGAATCTCCTGCACGTCCAGGGCGCGGTACATGGTCAGGGGCGCGCTGGATTCATAGAGCGTGCGGCCCTCGCGGTTTGTCTGGCGGATGGGATACAGCAGCTGGTATTCCTGCCCCGCCAGCATGGCCAGGGGCCTTATGCTGCGGTCCGGCAGGATGCTGTTTTCGTCGTAGCCCTCCCAGATGCCATAGATTTCATAGACGTCGCTCAGCTCATTGCCCTCGCTGTCGTTTCCCCTGCCGGTGCGCCCGCAGCGCATCACGCAGACCTGGGAGCCGATCATCGCGGGAACGTTGTACAGCTTGGTGTTGCCTTGAATCTTTATCATATCCATGCAGATCAGCTGTCCGTCGATGGCCGGCCAGTGCATGGGATCGTTCGCCCGCCATACACTGCAGCTGAAATCGTCTGTGGACTCGAAGCCGCACTCCGTGCGCCCCAGCCGAACGACCTGGCCGGAATCCGGGTTCAGCCGGTACAGGGTATAGCAGACGGTGTTTACGTTGGGTTCCGGGGAGGGGAACAGGACGCCCGGCATACCGGCCTTGCTCAGCGCCCTTTGGAGATGGATGCGCAGCGCGTCGACGCTGTCCGCCTCCGGCAGGCGCTGCACGGAATCGTAAACCCAGTCCGGGGCGGTCCATTCATGGAAGGCGTCGAGACAGGCCAGGTACCGGGGCGCCGGGAAGTTTTTGGCGTAAGCATCCAGCTCCTGTGCGTCGAAATCCGCGGGATAGCAGAAGGTCAGCCCCCGCGCCTCGCTGCGGCCCGGGCCGCGGACGCAATAATCCACCGCGTCCAAAAGCGCGTTCACCATCCGGCTGCGCAGCGCAAGATCGATGTAGGGGACCAGATCGTAAGCGTAGAACAGGCTGCCGAGGTCCCGCATGTTTTGCAGCCCGTCGCCATACTCCGTGCTGTCCAGCAGGCAGCGCATGTAGATGTTGATCTCATCGGGATAATCCGTCAGCGCATTACCGATGACCCGGAAGAAGTCCTCCATGGCTCCGACGAGGTTGTTTATGCGGCTCAAATCGATCACCGACCAGGTGAGCATGGCCCGGGAGGCATCGGATTCCTCGTTGGCGTACTTGATGGAGGTGGTGTCGCACACGCAGCGCCCCAGCCATCTGCCGTCGCCCCAGGGATTGTTGTACAGCTGCTGGAGCCATACGCCGATGGCGGTGCCCTTGCCGGGCACGGTCTCCTCCGAGGCCACCAGCCAGCTGGCCGCATCGGAAAGGGCCCAGGCGGTTTCGACGTTGGCCATCAGGCAGGCGTCGATGATGACCGCCTCCATGTGCGCGCCGCCCTCCGCGAGGGCCTGCCTGAGTTCATAGAGGTACATGATATCGTTTTCAAACAGCTCGTCGATGAACAGCCCCGTGCGCGCCCCGTCGCCGTGGTCCCACAGCACCAGCGCGTATTTCTTCGCGGGGCAGGCGCTTACGCCCCAGCGGATGAAGTCCGCCAGGGTTTCGGGGTCGGCCATGCTGCGCAGGGGCAGCGTTTCCATCAGCTCGAAGCCGTTGGAGGGGCCTTGTTGGCCCATGCCACCCCAGGGATACACATTGTAGCTCCAGCGCTGCAGCGCGCCCGGGTCGATGTCCAAGCCCAGGTCATCGGCGTGCCACTGCCGGCTGCCCCCGGTTTCGATCAGTACGTTCACCTTGCCCGGCTTGGTCATGGCGTCCACGGCCTGCTCTGCGCCGCCAACCACCGTCAGGTAGCTGTCCGGGTAGTACACATGGGTGATCTCCTCCAGGTTGCCGGAGGCATAGCCGTACCTGGATTCCAGGTCGGAGCCGCAGAAATAGAACATCACGGTCCATTCGTCCTGCGCGTCCTCGGCCGCGGCCGAAGCGCCCATGAGCGCCAGCAGCAGCGCCGCCAGCGCAAGCCATACCGTCTTTTTCATCTGTTCCTTTCCGGCCCGAAGGCCCGCGGGATGCTATTTCCGCTTCTTCATCTTCGCCATGACCTTCTTTGAAACCTCGGTGATCTTTCTGAAATCCAGCCGGTTCTCCTCCCCGCGGATGAGCCGCTGGATATTGCTTCGGTGGCCGAACAGCGACAGCGCCGATGCGACGCAGGCCGCCCCCAGGAACAGGCCGAAGTTTTCCCGCCCCCTGCAAACGATGCCGGTGACGATGGGGAAGGCCACGGTGGTGATCAGCGAGGCGATGGACATGTAGCGCGTCAGCGCCACGGCGATGATCTGCACCAGCAGCTCGCCCAGCGCCACCCAGGGGCTGACGGCGATGATCAGCCCCAGGGAGGTGGCGATGCCCTTGCCGCCCTTAAAGCCCATGAACACCGGGAAATCGTGGCCCAGTATGGCGAATATGCCGCCCAGCAGCATCCCCAGGTCGCCTCCCAGCCAGCGCCCGATCAGACAGGCCGCATAGCCCTTCAGACAGTCGCACACCAGCGTCAGCACGCTGGGCAGCCAGCCCAGGGTTCGCAGCACGTTGGTGGTGCCCGTGTTGCCGCTGCCGTGCTTGCGGATATCGGCGATGCCGTAGCCCTTGGAAATCAATACCCCCGAGGGGATGCAGCCGAACAGATAGCCGATGACGGCGGCCAGTATATACTTGAAGATCATCGTTATCACCTCCGGCGAAGAAGCCTGTCAGGAGAGTGGAGATTGGAGTGTGGAGTGTG
>JAFUCP010000045.1 GCA_017459565.1 Clostridia bacterium
CAGCAGGCCGCGGACGAGATCAAGGACGACTGCGATATCATCATCGCGCTGACCCATCTGGGCATGGAGCCGGAGGGCGCCCTGAACGGCTATCGCTCCGCGGACCTGATGGATCACCTGACCGGCGTCGACTTCGCCATCGACGGCCATGCCCACTATGTGATGACCTCCACCATGGACGGCAAGCCCATCCAGTCCACCGGCACCAGGTTCGCCTATATCGGCGTGGTGGTGATCGACAACGAGGAAAAGATCGTCGAGGACAACTTCCTGCTGGACACCTCCAAGCTGCCCAAGGACGAGGAAGTGGACGCCGTTGCCCAGGAGATCATGGGCAGCATCGACGAGGTCTACGGCGCGCCCTTCGCCACCAGCGAAGTGGTGCTGGACGGCGACAAGCCCAACGTCCGCACCCATGAGACCAACCTGGGCGACCTGATCGCCGACGCCATGGTATGGAGCGTGGTCAAGGAGGGCGGCATCGAACAGGTTGAGCCCAGCCACGTGGTCGGCATCACCAACGGCGGCGGCATCCGCGTCACGCTGCAGCCCGGCGACGTTTCCATGTCCGATATCAACACCGTGCTGCCCTTCGGCAACACCGTGACCGTCATTTATGTCACCGGCGAGGAGCTGCTGGAGGCGATGGAGGCTTCCACCTTCTGCACCCCCGAGACCATCGGCGGCTATCCCCAGACCAGCGGCATCACCTGGACCCTGGACACCACCGTGGAATATGACCAGGGCGACGTCTACACGCTCAACGGCAAGGAATCCTCTTACTTCGCGCCTGCTTCCATCAAGCGCGTGACCATCGAGAGCATCAACGGCGAGGCCTTTGATCCCGCCGCCACCTATGCCGTCGTGACCAACAACTTCATCGCCGCGGGCGGCGACACCTACAACGTGTTCAACCGCGCCTACATGGAAGGCTCCGGCTTTGACACCGGCATCCCGTTGGACCAGGCCGTCATGGCCTACGTCACCGACGTGCTGGAGGGCAAGATCACGGCCGAGCAGTACGGTCAACCCCGCGGCAGCGAGACCCAGATCCTTGCCGAGGAGGCCGAGGAAGAGGCTGAACCCGCCGCATAAGCGACCATAGCCTCAAAGCGCAACACCGTCGAAAAACCTGCAAGGCAAGGCGGTAAGCCTGCAAGAAAGGGCGTTTACCCAGCCGTAAATGACCGCATTTTGCAGGCGCTGCCAACGCCGCAGGCAAGAATCCCTGCCAATGCTCCTTGATCGGCAGGGATTTTTGCGTTTGCGGGCTTTGTCAGCGGTCTGCGGCGCCGCCGGAAAACTCCGGCGGCGCCGCTAATCTTTTTTATTCAGTTTTCCCTGTAGCTTTCCATCATGCTTTTGAACAGCTCCGCGGTGGAGGGCGGCGTATATGTGACGGCGTTGGCCCCCGCCTCGATGGTCCTGCGAATGGATTCGCCCGTGGGTCCGCCGCTGGCGATGATCGGCACATCGGGCCAGCGTTGGCGGATGTGGGCGACGATTTGGGGGGTCTGGGCGGCGCAGGCCACGTTGATGATGCTGGCTCCCGCCCGCATACGCTCCCCCACATCCGTATCGATTTTGGTGACGGTGATGATGACGGGAATGTCCACGGCGGCGGCCACCGCAGCCAGGTTCAGGTTGCTGATGGGCGCGTTCATGATGACGCCCATGGCGCCCTGGCTCTCCACATCCTTGGCAAGGCCGATGGTGCGCAGGCCACGGGTCGTGCCCCCGCCCACGCCGCAGAACACGGGAATGTAGGACGCCTTGATGATGGCATCGCTGATGGCCTGCTGGGGCGTGAAGGGATAGACGGCAAACACGGCGTCGGCATCGCAGTTGCGAATGATGGCCAGGTCCGTGGTAAACACAAAGGTCTTGATGCGCCTGCCGTTGACGATGATGCCGCTGGCGGAATAGGCCTCGGCAGGCATCTTCAATATGCCATGGCGCAGGGAGCTTTCAATATTGGGGGCATGGCTCTTTTCCATGGAATCATCCTCCTTTGTGGCAGCCTTCAGGCCTCTGAAAAGAATCATACCCGGCCACAATGAACCAGGTATGAACGAACTGCCTGTTTGTTTATACTAAGACCTGATTAAAAGAGGACAAGATTGCCGGGAACTTTTTTGTGCTGGCAAGGCGAAGTCCCGCAGGCTTGCTGGTGGCAAGTCAAGGGGCTTCAACGCCGCCAGCGCGGAAAAGAACCGGCAGGATGTC
>JAFUCP010000046.1 GCA_017459565.1 Clostridia bacterium
CGGATGAGGTTGCCTTCCGCCTCTGTTACAGTGGGCGGCGGGATATCGCCTTCCCCTTTGAAAGGCAGCATCATTGGCGTCCCGCGCAGCCGCTAACCCCCGGCGCATCAGCTCTTCACAAATCTGATCACATCTCTCTTGTCATCCAAAAACCTCGTCTCCCCTCCCGTGAAGGCGATGGTCTCCTCCAGCATCATGCACACGTCCTGGCCGTCCCATTCGGGGATGGACTGTGTAATGTTCAGCTCCAGGGCATAGCAGGTATCGTCGTGCATGATATATTCCCCGTGGCCGGGCACAAAGCCCTGGTTGTCGAACATGCCCACGCTGGGCCCGGCGCTGTGGCCGAATACGCCGATGGGGTGGCAATAGCTCATGGCGCGGATGCCCTCGGCCTTCGCCTGCTCAAGGGAGCGCCGCAATATCTCATTGCCGGTGAGCCCGGCGGCGTAGTGGCCCCGCACGATATCCTGGAAGCGGCAGCCGGTTTTGAAGGCGGCCCGTATGCCCTCGGGAATCTCCGTTTCGCCCCTGCGGCCGATGTAGACGTTGCGCTGGGTATCGGTGTGCAGCCCCAGGCAGACGAGCCCCACGTCGCAATGCACGATGTCGCCCTCGCGGATCACCGCGTCAAACATCCTGAAATCCGTGCCGCCCCGGCGCTGCAAATCCACGTCCGGGGAAAACCAGCAGGGCAGGCCAAGGTCGTTCACCCTCTGCATGATGCCCCACTCCACGTCGGTGGTGGTGGTGACGCCGGGGGTGATGAAATCGGCGGAAAACACCTCGTCCACAATGTCCATCATCATTTTATAGATTTCCGGGTACAGCGCCAGCTCCCGCTGCGTGCGCGTCTCCAGCCAGCGCACCGCGATCTCCTCGGCGCTCACAAAGCGCACGCCGCCGTTGGTGGCCGTCGCCAGCCGGTCATATACGTTCTTGCTCAGCCCGTCGGCCATGGGGCACTCGTTGGATATGTCCACATGCACCCGGGAGGGCTTCTTCCGGGCAATCAGATGGTTCAGCGCCTGGTACACGTCGTCCCGCCTGTCCATGGCCTGGGTGTAAAAGCCCTCGAAACGGGGGTTGGGCCTGGACACGTTCAGCGCCTCATAGTTCCCTTCCCCGTCCAAGCTGAACACCAGGCAGGTCGTGCGCCCCGCGTTCTTCACCAGCGCCGGCACCAGCGTTTTAAAGATCGGGTCCTCGTTGTATTCCCGGGATATGACCACCCACATTTGAACGCCACATTCCTTCATCAGCCTGGGCATCAGGCTGTGCAGGCGCTCCTTCAATATTTCATCCTGCAATGCGCATTGCTGCTTGACCGTCCACATGGGCCACTCCTCCTTCGCGCCGTATAAGGCTGTCATCATCCCCTATTTTATACCAGTCCTCCCCGGATTACAAGACGCCGCTTCACCCGAATTTCATTTGACATTCCCCGTCAAACGTGCTACAATCTATCCAATCCGTCAGAAGACAGGGAACACGTTCCGCGAAAGGGCGCGCAAGAGAGCAGGGGCCGTCGGCTGAAAGCCCCCGCCGCAGGCCGTCGCGGAATACCGCCCCTTGATGACCGGCGTTTCGCGCGCGTTACTGCGCGATTGAGCGGCAGGGCGCTGCGCCCCGCCAGCAGGGTGGAACCACGGATGCACGACATTCGTCCCGGCAGGGACGGGTGTCGTTTTATTATGAATTACAATAAAGGGGTGTATCAATATGGATCGCGAACAGTTCTTGGAGGTTTACCGCCACTCCCTGGCCCACATTCTGGCCAAGGCCGTCATGGAAATCTTCGGCCGGGAGAATGTGCAAATCGCCATCGGCCCGCAGATTGCCGACGGCATGTACTATGATTTCCTGCTGCCCCGGGGCATCTCCACCGAGGATTTCCCCGCCATCGAGCAGAAGATGAAGGAAATCATGAAGCGCAAGGAGGCCTGGACCCGCAAGGAGGTCTCCCGGGATGAGGCGCTGGAAATCTTCCGGGGCCAGAAGTACAAGGAGGAGCTGATCCGCGACCTGGCCGAGGATGAAACCATCACCGTGTACTACACGGGCGACGATTTCGTGGACCTGTGCCGCGGCCCTCACGTGGAAAACTCCGCGGAGCTGCTCTCCGTGGCCTACAAGATCCGCGCCGTCTCCAGCGCCTACTGGCGCGGCGATGAGAAGCGGGATTCCCTGCAGCGCGTGTACGTGTATGCCTTCCCGGACCAGCAGCAGCTCAAGGCCCACCTGGCCATGATCAAGGAGGCCCAGGAGCGCGACCACAAGAAGCTCGGCAAGGAGCTGGACCTGTTCATGTTTGACGAGACGGCTCCCGGTATGCCCTACTGGCTGCCCCGGGGCTGGAAGCTGTACCAGACGCTGCTGGCCTATTCCCGCAAGCTCCAGGAAAAGCACGGCTACACCGAAATTTCGGCCCCGCTGATCAACAAAAAGAAGCTGTGGGTCATCTCCGGCCACTGGGCCCACTACCAGAACAACATGTTCATGGTGCCGGGTCTTACGGGCTTCCTGGCCGCCGACGCCGAAATTCCCGGCGTGCTGGACAACCCCGCGGACGGCCTGGAGGAAACGGCCTCCGTCAAGCTGGTGGCGGGCGCGCCGGTGTTCAACCGCGACCTGGACGACACCATGGGCGCCAAGCCCATGAACTGCCCCAACGCCATGATGACCTATAAGCGCACCCTGCACTCCTACAAGGAGCTGCCCATCCGCTACAGCGAGTACGACGTGCTGCACCGCAAGGAGAAGTCCGGCCAGATGAACGGCCTGTTCCGCGTGCAGGAGTTCCGCCAGGACGACGACCATACCTTCGTGACCGAGGCGCAGATCGAGGACGAAATCGCCGATATCATCGCCATCGCCGACGAAATCTACGCCACCTTCGGCGTCAGCTACCGGGCCGAGTTCTCCACCCGTCCCGAGGACTTCATGGGCGATATCGAGGTTTGGAACCGGGCCGAGGCCGCGCTGAAAAAGATCCTGGACAAGAAGTACGGCGAGGGCAACTATGAGATCAACGAGGGCGACGGCGCGTTCTACGGCCCGAAGATCGATTTGCAGATCAAGGACGCCCTGGGCCGCGAATGGCAGTGCGGCACCATCCAGCTGGACTTCCAGCTGCCCCACAACTTCGGTCTGACCTATGTGGACGTGGACGGCTCCCTCAAGCAGCCCGTGGTGCTGCACCGCGCGCTGTACGGCTCCCTGGAGCGCTTCATCGGCATCATCATCGAAAACTTCAAGGGCGCGTTCCCCTTCTGGCTCAGCCCCTACCAGGTGGCCGTGGTGCCCATCCGCCCGGAACACAACGATTACGCCAAAAAGGTGGTGGAGCGCCTGGAGGACGAAGGCATCCGCGTGGAGGTGGACTACGCCGACAAGAACATGAACGAAAAGATCAAGTTCTACAAGACCATGAAGGACCCCTATATCATCGTCGTGGGCGACAAGGAGGCCGAGGACGGAACCGTCTCCATCACCGTGCGCGGCCAGAAGCAGCAGCTGCACAACGTGCCCCTTGAGACGCTGGTGAAGCTGTGCAACCAGATGAACGAAAGCCACAGCCTCGAGCTGATCGGCCAGGTTCCCGAGGCATAAGGAGTAAAGCACCATGCTTGCACAATATCCCCCCATGGGCTGGAACAGCTGGGACTGCTATGGCGCGGCGGTCACGGAGGCCCAGGTGCGCCAAAACGCCCTATACATGGCCGGGCATTTGAAGGAATACGGCTGGGAATATGTGGTGGTGGACATTCAGTGGTACCAGCCCACCGCCGATTCCCACGAATACGAGCCGTTTTCCGATGAATGTATGGACGAATACGGCCGCTTCCTGCCCGCCGTGAACCGCTTCCCCAGCGCCGCGGGGGGCGCGGGCTTCGCGCCCCTGGCGGAATATATCCATTCCCTCGGTCTCAAATTCGGCATCCACATCATGCGCGGTATGCCCCGGATGGCCGCCCACAGGCGCCTTCCGATCCTGGGCAGCCCCTTTCGCTGCAACGAGGCGGCCAACCCCAACTCCATCTGCGCCTGGAACCCGGACATGTACGGCCTGAAATGCGACCATCCCGGCGCGAAGGCCTACTATGACAGCATCTTCCGCCTGTATGCCGACTGGGGCGTGGATTTCGTCAAGTGCGACGATATCGCCCGGGAATATCCCCACTGCCGACGGGAAATTGAGCTGATCTCCGATGCCTGCCGCCAATGCGGGCGGGATATCGTCCTCAGCCTCTCCCCCGGCCCCGCGCCGCTGGAGCAGGCGGAGCATCTGAAGCAATACGCCAACATGTGGCGCATCACCGACGATTTCTGGGACGAGTGGCGGCTGCTGCACGGCATGTTCGAACGGGCGGAAAAGTGGTGCGTCCACGCCGGGCCGGGCCACTGGCCGGACGCGGACATGCTGCCCGTCGGCGCGCTGCGCCAGTGCTATGAAAACCACCCCGCGGGCGGCTGGACCCACTTCACCCAGCCGGAGCAGCGCACCCTGCTGACGCTGTGGTGTATGCTGCGCTCCCCGCTGATGGTGGGCGCGGAGCTGACGAAAAACGACGATTTCACCCTCTCGCTGCTGACCAACCGCGAGGTGCTTGCCATCGAAAGGAACAGCTGGTGCGCGCATCCCGTGTACAACAGCGGGGAGGAATGTGTCTGGATCGCGCCCCGCAAGGACGGCGCGGGCTGCTATGTCGCAGCCTTCAACCTGTCGGACAAAACCCGGAGGATCACCGTCGATCCCAAGTGTCTGGAGCGCGATTGCGCCGAAGCCACCGAGCTGTGGACCTCAAAGAACACCCGACGGGGCCTGTCCGCAAGGCTTGCCCCCCATGACGCGGCGGTGTGGAAGTGCGAATTCTGATGTGCCGGGCCGACTATATCCGGCCAGCTTCCGGAGAGGTATCATTATCGTACCCTCCCAAAACTGGGTGTTTCCCGACTGCACGAAGCCTATCACCCAGGTAGCTTCAACTCCACTCTCCACACTCCACTCTCCACTCTCCTCACTCATACCACCCCGGCACCGTTCGCTTAAATCCATCGTAGTCCTTCATCGCCGTCATGCACCTGCGGGTCATGGCGGCGATATCCTTTGGGCCGAACGGCTCCGCCCACTTGATGGAAAACAGGGAGGCCTGGGCGACGTACACCGCCAGGGCTGTCCAAAAGTCCTCCGGCACGGCGTCGTCGAAATAGGCGTCGATCTGGCCGGCGCAATAGGGCACGCTCAGCTCCCGGGCAAAGCTCTCCAGCTTGTAGAATTCCTCCCAGGGGTCCCCCACCTCCCAGCGGTTGAAGTCGATCACGCCGATGGCGCCGTCCGCCCGGTAGATCAGGTTGCCGGGGTGAAAGTCGCCGTGCAGGTACACCGGGGGCACCCTCCAGATCTGATCGATATGGTCCCTGACAAACGCGATGGCCGCCGCGTCCCCATCGACCCTGAGGTCCGACGCCTCGTAGCGCGCCAGCTGCTCCAGCTTTTTCGCCTTCTTGCTCCGCGCGGGCAGGTCGCTCTCTTCCACCGGGATGGCGTGGATGCGCCTTAAGATCGACCCGGCCATGCGCCCCAGCCGGTACTGCTCCGCCCCGCTCAGCCCCGGCAGCACGTCCTCCAGATCCTCGCCATCCACCCAGGTGAGCAGCATGTACGCCTCCCGGCCCCCGTCGCACACGCCGAATTCGAGGGGCATGGACATGGGGATGCCCAGCCGGGCAACTCTTTCGATGAACGCAAATTCCCTCCGCTTGGCCTCATAGCGATCGATATCCGACAGCCTGAGCAGCAGCCGTCGCCCCGTCCGGGTCTCAATCCTGTACTTTCTGTCGCTGGACCAACCCTTTTCCACTGGGACGCAGGATGCCCAATCCGCCTCGGCAACTATGCCAAAGCGCCTCATTTGACCTCCGACGCCACGCCGCTAAAGTCGGCCACGGCTTCAATCGCCTTTACAAGCGCCTCCAGCCCCGCCTGGTCCGCCTCGGAAAAGCGGTCCGGCCTGGGGCTGTCGATATCCAGCACGCCCACAATTTCGCCGCCATGGTGGATGGGCACCACGATTTCGGAATTGGAGGCGCTGTCGCAGGCGATGTGCCCGGCAAAGGCGTGGACATCCGCCACGCGCTGGGTGCAATCCCGCGCCGCCGCCGTGCCGCACACCCCCCTGCCCACCGGAATGTGGACGCAGGCCAGCTTGCCCTGGAACGGCCCCAGCACCAGCCGCCCGCCGCGCATGATGTAAAAGCCCGCCCAGTTCAGATCCTCCATCGAATCGTAGATCAGCGCCGCCGCGTTGGAAAGCAGCGGCAGATACCAGCTGTCCGTTTCGGCCAGGGCCTCGAGCTGTTCGCGCAAAAGCATGTAATCCATAATGTCCTCCCCATGGTTATTCAATGTCATCATCATATGAATCCCACGCCTGTTTGTCAAGCCTCATCTTTCCATGCAAAATCTTCGTGAATTTCCGGTTCTGTCAATCAAAATCACTTGACACAGCCGTGCAAATCCCGTATAATAAACAGGCTGTCAAGCCAAACAGCTTGCTTTAGGTGTGGAGGCGCGGAACATGGCCGACATGGAGGAACGGGTTAAGCTGAATTACCTGCTGGACTTCTACGGCCCGCTCATGACCGAGCATCGGCAGGAGCTGATGCGGCTCTACTGCGAAGAGGACCTTTCCCAGCAGGAAATCGCCGACCAGCTTTCCATCACCCGGCAGGGCGTGTTTGACAGCATCGCCAAGGCGAAGCGCCAGCTGGCTGAATACGAGGAAAAGCTGGGACTGGTGCGGCGGCACCGGGCGCGGACGGAAGCGGCGCGGCAGTGCCTTGAATCGCTCAGGCGCGTGCGGGCCTTCCCGGAGGACGCCCCGGCGCTGGAAGAAGCGCGGCGGGCGCTGGAGGACATGATCGCAAGGGATTGAAAGCTTCCAACGGAGGAGCATATGGCATTTGAAGGATTGACCGATAAGCTGCAAGGCGCGTTCAAAAAGCTCAGCAGCAAGGGCAAGCTGACCGAGGCCGACGTCAAGGCCGCAATGCGCGATGTGCGCATGGCGCTTTTGGAGGCGGACGTCAACTTCCTCGTCGTGAAGGATTTCGTCAAAAAGGTTACGGAGCGCGCGGTGGGCGCGGATATCATGGCCAGCCTCACCCCGGGCCAGCAGGTCATCAAGATCGTCAACGAGGAATTGACGAGCCTGATGGGCGGCACCAACGCCAAGCTGACCTACTCCCCCCAGGCCCCGACGATCTACATGATGGCGGGCCTGCAGGGCGCGGGTCAGACCACCATGTGTGCGAAGCTGGGCAACCTGCTCAAGAAGGACAACAAAAAGCCGCTGTGGGTGGCCTGCGACGTGTACCGCCCCGCCGCCATCAAGCAATTGCAGGTGGTCGGCGAGCAGGTGGGCGTGGAGGTCTTTGAGCGCGGCCAGGGCAACCCGGTTGAAATCGCCCGGGAGGCCGTGGATTACGCCCGCTATTACGGGCGCGACCCAGTGATCATCGATACCGCCGGCCGGCTGCACATCGACGAGAACCTGATGCAGGAGCTGCGCGACGTGCGCGCCGCGGTCAAGCCCAAGGAGATCCTGCTGGTGGTGGACGCCATGACCGGCCAGGACGCCGTGAACGTGGCCAAGACCTTCAATGAGGAGCTGGGCATCGACGGCGTGATCCTGACCAAGCTGGACGGCGACACCCGCGGCGGCGCGGCCATCTCCGTGCGCTCGGTCACCGGCAAGCCCATCAAGTTCGCCGGCATCGGCGAAAAGCTGACGGATATCGAGCCCTTCCACCCGGACCGCATGGCCTCCCGCATCCTCGGCATGGGCGACGTGCTGACGCTGATCGACAAGGCCCAGGAAACCTTCGACGAGCAGCAGGCCATCGACCTGACCCGCAAGATGCGCACCAACAGCTTCACGCTGGAGGATTACCTGGAACAGCTCAAGCAGATGAGCAAGATGGGCTCCATCACAGACCTGCTCAAGATGATCCCCGGCCTGGGCAGCAAGATCAAGGACGTGGATATCGACGAGGAGCAGGTGAGCAAGGCCCAGAAGAAAAACGAGGCCATCATCCTCTCCATGACCCGCATGGAGCGCCGCAACCCCGATATCCTCAACGCCAGCCGCAAGCGCCGCGTGGCCGCGGGCAGCGGCACCACCGTGCAGGATGTCAACCTGCTGCTCAAGCAGTTTGAGCAGGCCCGCAGCATGATGAAGACCATGATGGGCTCCGGCAAGCGCGGCAGGATGCGCATCCCCTTCGGGAAGATGCCCAAATTCTGACCGTCCCAGGTCTGCAAACCGATATACTTGGCTAAAAAGCCGTATATATACAACATCCGATATTTTTAAGGAGGAATTCCAAATGGTCAAGATTCGTCTGAAGAGAATGGGCATGAAGAAGAAGCCCTTCTATCGCCTGGTTGTCACCGACAGCCGCAGCCCCCGCGACGGCCGCTTCATCGAGGAGATCGGCTATTACAATCCCGTGGCCAATCCCGTTGAGATGAAGATCAACGACGAGCGCGCCAAGTACTGGATCGGCGTCGGCGCCCAGCCCACCGATACCGTTCGCGCGCTGCTCAAGAAGGGCGGAGTCCTGTAATCATGGTTGAATTGGTGAAATATATCGCCCAGGCCCTGGTGGAAAAGCCGGAGGCCGTGGACGTGCGCGAAGTCGAGAACGAGGACAGCGTCGTCATTGAACTGCGCGTCGATCCCGACGACATGGGCAAGGTCATCGGCAAGCAGGGCCGCATCGCCAAGGCGATCCGCACCGTGGTCAAGGCCGCTTCCGTCAAAACCGCCAAGCCCGTATTCGTGGAAATCGTCTGACGGGCCCATCGCGGCGCGCTTCCCCGCGCGCCGTTTTTTTGCGCCTCTTTTTCCCGAATTTGCATTTTTTCGGCGCCGGCTTGCAGTTTTTCATGACTAACTCGCATTGTTAGTGTTATTTAATCCCTGTTATTGACTTTTTTGCATTTTTGCATTTTGGATATTGCAATCGTTGTCGATTGGGTGTATAATGTTCTCAACAAAAAACAGGAGGTACTTATCATGGCATATCAGATCAGCGACGAGTGCGTTGCGTGCGGCGCGTGCGCAGAGGAATGTCCCGTTTCCGCCATCTCTGAGGGTGACGGCAAGTTTGTCATCGACGCGGATACCTGCGTGTCCTGCGGTGCCTGCGCGGGCGTGTGCCCCGTCGGCGCTCCGGCCGAGGCCTAATCAAAACGTATATCAAGCCCCGCTTCGGCGGGGTTTTGTTTTGCCCGCCGCACATTCTGACAAAAGCTTTTCGATATTCTTACAATTATATTCCCCGGCAGGAAAAAAGGGGCGGAAATAGAATTTTATAAGGTGGTTTTGTCTGGCCTTTCGCCGCGCCCACGCGCCGGAGGACCGGCCGGGACCGCCTACAAAAGACACCACGAGGCTTTCCATGCGGACGATGAACCACAGGGGCACATTCGGCGTCTGCGCGCGCATATTGCTTGCGTCGCTGGCGCTGTTGTTATGCTTTTTTGCCGCAGATGCGCGGGCGGAAGCAGACGGTATGCTGCGGGTAAAGCTGGCGCGGCTGGGTTCGCCCTCCGCCATACAGCTGCGCGCGGATTGCGATTATTACCTCGCCTCCGACCCCGCCGTGCGCGTGCCCGCCGGACAGGAGATGACCGTCTTTGCCGAGGGCGGCAGCCTGACGCTCTCCGCCGGGAAATACAGCGCGGCGCTGGGCGAATCGGCGCTGCTGATGCGCGGCCAGTCCGGCCATCGCGGCGCGCAGTTCATCTCCCCCGCCCTGTCCAACCGCTTCTGCGGCGATATCTCATTTTCGGCGTCCTCGGGCGTCGTCACCACCGTGCTGCACATCTATGTGGAGGACTATCTCTACGGCGTCGTGGGCTATGAAATCGGCCCCTCCAGCGGCCTGGAGGCCCTGAAGGCCCAGGCCGTCGTGGCCCGGAACTACGCCCTGCGGCAGAAGGCCGCCCGCACCGCCTCCGCCTATGACCTGTCCGATTCCGGCGACGCGCTGAGCTTCAGGGGCTACAACGCCGCGCCGGAATATGCCGATTCGCTGCGCGCCGTGGACGAGACCCGGGGCCAGGTCCTCTACTATGGCGACAGCCCCGCCACCTGCTATTACTGCGATTCCAACGGCGGGCAGATCGAATCCTCGGCCAACGCGCTGGGAGTCGCGCTGCCCTACAGCGAAGTTCGGGACGATCCCTACGACTACGACGGCGCTGGCGCGAAAAAGACCGCCGCGCTGCGCAAGGACTGTTCCGATCTGAACGAAGCGCTGAAGCGGGCGCTGATCGAGGGCATGGCTGAACAGCTGGTACGGCTGGGGCTGAGCGCCGACTTCGCGGACATAACGCTCAACGCCATCGAAAACATCGCCCCCGGCGAAGCGCGCTATCCAGCGCCGAGCCGACTGTACACCGCCCTGGAATTCCAGCTCAACATCACCAGCGTGACCGCCGACGGTTCCTTGCAGCCGGGCATCGTGCGGGTGAGCGTACCCACCTACGGCGCGCTGGAGGACTGGTACGAACTGGGCATCAATGCCGAGGACAACGAAACCATATGGATTTCGGAGAATGAGCGCGCCTTTGAGATCACCTTCCGGCGCAGCGGCAGCGGCGTGGGCATGAGCCAGCGCGGGGCCCAGATGATGGCCCGCAAGGGTCTTTCCTGCTGGGACATACTGGAATATTACTATCCCGGCGTCAGCCTCAGGCAGCTGGAGCTGCGCAGCAGCGAAGCGGGCGGCGCGGCGCTGGACGCGCCCTCCGTGGAGCCCATCGCCACCGCGCGGCTGAGCCAGAAGGCGCGGCTGTATGAGCGCGCCGACGACACCGGCGGCGCGCTGACCACGCTGCCTGCCGGGGCCATCGTGGACGTGTACGCCGTGCAGGGGGACTGGGCCGCGCTGGGCAGCGGCGGCATCTACGGCTTCGCCCACACGGATGCCCTCACCGCCTTCTCCCTTGCGGGCGTCACCGCCGCCCGGGTCAAGGAGCAGACCTTCGCCCAAGTCAGCGCCGGACCCGTCGACGCGCTGCAGCTGCCCGTGGAGGGCGCGCGGATCGTCGCCACGCTCTCCGGCGGCGACACCGTCCGCCTGAACGCCTACACCGACAAATGGGCCCTGATTACCACGCAGTCGGAGGTCGAGGGCTTTATCCCCAGGGACGCCCTCACCCTGCAAACCCCCGGCGCGGCATCGGACGGGGAGATCGTCGCCGTGACGGAGCCGATGGCCGCACTGCTGACCGGGGAGGCGGGGCTGTACGTCAACGCCGACGATTCCGTCGCCCCCAGGCGCTCGCTGGAGTCCGGCGGCTACGTCGATGTCCTCGCCTACAACCGCGTGTGGGCCTATGTGCGCACGTCCGACGGTGTGACGGGCTTTGTCAAGCTGGATCGACTGTCCGCGGTGCAGGCGCGCCCGGAGGCCGCAGAGGATGGGAAGGTCACCCGCGTGGAGGGCGAGGTCTACCGCGTCGTCAGCGCCGACGCGCTGCCCATGTATGAGACTGCCTCTGCCGATTCCCCGGCGCTGGCCATTCTGGAGAAGGGCAAGCGCGTGCAATTGGGCGCGTACAACGACAAGTGGGCCTGCGTGCGCGCGGACGGGCTCACCGG
The DNA here is from genome assembly GCA_017459565.1 of Clostridia bacterium. Lineage (GTDB taxonomy): Bacteria > Bacillota > Clostridia > Christensenellales > Aristaeellaceae > UBA2862. Next base: position 11,679 of record JAFUCP010000046.1, read on the forward strand.
CTTCGTAGCCCTGAGCGCCCTCGCGGAGGACGCCCCGGCCGCGAAGCAGGGCGAAGGCATCGACGGAGGCGCCGTCACCCGCGTGGAGGGCGAGCAATTCGCCGTCGTGACCGAGGACGGCACGGCGCTCTATGCCGCCTGGAACACCGACAGCGAAACGCTTTTGACGCTTCACCGGGGCGATACCGTCCGGCTTGGCGCGTACAACGCGAAGTGGGCCTGCGTAAAGGCGGAGGGCAAGACCGGCTTTGTGCTGATCAGCGCCCTGCGGCTTGCGGAAGGGGCCGCCACGGAGGACGACGGCGTCATCTATCGGGAGCTGGACGCCGTCACCGACGGGCCGCTGCCCATGTTCAGCGCATCCGACCTGAGCGGCGAGGTGCTTGTGGTCATCGGAAAGGGCGCGCAGGTGCATGTGTACGCCTTCAACGATGTCAGCGCCTATGCAGAATATGAGGGACAGCGCGGCTTTGTGGAGCTGAAGCATCTGAAGCAAAAGCAGGCCAAAGGCAACTGAAACAGAGGTAAGCAATGCTGAATTACAGGCATATCGCAGCGGCCCTGGCCGCCGCGCTGCTGCTGGGGACCGCGCAGGCGGAACCCTCTGACGCGCAAAACCTTGTGGACATGGCCTCCGAAGAGGTCCTCCGGCTGGAGCAGCGCCTTTCGGAGCTGGGCTATTTCACCGGCGAGTGCGACGATATCTACGACGCCGAGACCCGCCTGGCGCTGGAGAGCTTCCAGCAGGCCAACGGGCTGGAGGTGACGGGCAGGACCGACGCCGCCACCCTGGAGCGCCTGAACAGCGCCGACGCCCTCTCCCGCCAGGGGTACCTGACCCGCTTCGCCAACGCCTACGCCCAGATGGCGCCCCTGGAAAAGGGCAGCACCAGCGGCGATGTGCTGGTCATGCAGCGCAAGCTCAAGGAATACGGCTATTTCGCCGGGGAGCCCGACGGCGCCTTCGGCGATACCACCCGGCAGGCGGTGGAAACCTTCCAGATGGCCAATGGCCTGCCCGTCACCGGCGTGGCGGACGGGGCGGTGCTGATGCGCCTGATGGCCGACTCCCCCATCTCCTGGTCCGCGTTTCTGGCGGAGATGGCCGCGCAGAGCGGCGATACGGGGCTGAGCGTCTATGTGCTGCAAAGAAAGCTGGCCCGGCTGGGGCTGTTTGAGGGCAGCTGCACCGGCAGCTTCGGCAAACTGACGGAGCAGGCCGTGCGGCGTTACCAGCGCGCAAGCGGCCTGGACGAGACCGGAGAGGCCGACGCCGTGACCTGGGCGGCGCTCTACGCGGGCACCGCCGGGGCCCCCCGGACAGACGCGCTGCAAATCGGCGACTATGGCGACGAGATCCGCCGGCTCCAGGAGCGGCTGAATGAGCTGGGCTTCTTTGACCACGATGCCGACGGCCAGTTCGGCTATACCACCGAAACCGCCGTCCGGCTGTTCCAGATGGCCAGCGGCGTGACCGCCACGGGCCTCATCGACGCCGATACTCGCGCCCTGCTGACGGGCGAATCCGCCGCCTCCATGCTGGATGGCATCGTGCAGGCGCGCTTTCACCTGGCCCTGGACAGCGCGGGCGCAGACGCCCAGACCGCCATCTATCAAATCGCCTCCGGCCTGCTGGGCGCCCGCTTCGGCTTTGAGGACGACGAATTGTATCCCGGCTTCGCCTTTGTGCAGTATGTGTGCGTGGCGGCAGGGCTGCCCGTCACCTTCCCGGAGGACCTCATCCGCATGGCCGACCGCCAGGTGGAGACCATGGAGGCCATTGAGAGCGGCGATATCGTCGCCTTCCAAAGCGCCTCCGCGGATGCCGTCACCATTCTCCTCTCCATCGGCGCGGGAGACAGCCGGGTCTTCTGCACGCTGGAAAACGGCGGCTGGGTCGTTATGAGCTACATGGACCAGATGAAGGACGCCACCGTCTACTGCTGGGACGCCGAGGAGGCGTTCGGCGAATGACGGTGGAACTCAAACCCGGCGAGCGATTGGACGATCTGCAATTGAACGGCCTCAAGCTGATCCAGCGCCCGGACGCCTTCCGCTTCGGCACGGACAGCGTGCTGCTGGCGGATTTCGCCGCGCCGCGCAAGGGCGATCGCGCCGTGGACCTGGGCTGCGGCACGGGGGCCGTCGCGCTGCTGATGGCCGGGCACCGGGACGCGCTCACCGTCCAGGCCGTGGAGCTTCAAGGCGACATCGCCGACATGGCCCGGCGCAGCGTCGCCCTCAATCGGCTGGAAGCGCGCATACAGGTATACAACATGGACATGCGCGACGCCTGGCGGACGCTGGGCGCGGGGCGATACTCCCTGGCGGTGTGCAACCCGCCCTACGGCCGCAACGGCGCGGCGCTGGAAAGCCTGAGTGAAACCAAGCGCCTGGCCCGGCACGAGGGAGACCTCACCCCTGAAGGCGTGGCCCGCTCCGCCGCCATGCTGCTCAAAAACGGCGGGCGCTTTTGCGCCGTCTATCCCGCCCATCGGGCCTACGAGCTGATGCGCGCCATGGATGAAGCCGGCATCGCCCCCAAGCGCATCCGCACTGTTCACGGCGTGGCCGGGCGCGCGCCGAAGTTCGTGCTTATGGAGGGCGTGAAGCAGGGCGGCGAAGGGCTGCACTGGCTGGAACCGCTGGTGCTGAGGAACGCGGACGGGACGTTTACAGAGGAATGGCACAGGATCTACGGGGTCTGATTTGTCAGGCTGACGCGCCAACAACCCGACAGCTCATAATTTACATTCCACGCTTGACATACATCCCCGCCGCGCATACAATAATAATCGCAAACCGCTGGGGGCGCCGAAAGGCTGAGATGGGCAAACGCCCGGTCCCTTGGAACCTGAAGTGGATAATCCCACCGGAGGGAAGCGGAACGCCATGTTGCATGACGTCCGTTTCCCGCGTGTAAATACACGCGGGTTTCTTTTGCAAAAGAATCTTGAAAGGATGAATGACATGAAGAAACTACTCGCCCTGTTAACCGCCCTGTTGCTGGCGCTCATGGCGCTGACCCCCGCGCTGGCGGAAACCGCCGACGCCGCCCAGGAAACCGCCGTGGAAGCCGTTGATACCGCCGTGGAAGCTGCCGATGCCGCGTCCGATGCCGCCGTGGAAGCCGCCGATGCCGTAGAGGAAGCCGCAGAAGAGCCCGCCGTTTCCCCGATATTCAAAAAGCTGCTGGAGGTACCGTGGTACAGCTGGGCCGTGCTGGCCGCGCTGGTGGTAGCCGCGATTGTGCTGATCTACGGCTCCAAAAAGGCCAAGTGGAACAGCCGCCGCCTCGCCATGGGCGCCATGTGCATCTCCATCGCCTTCGTCGCCTCCTGCATCCGGCTGTTCCGTATGCCCCAGGGCGGCTCCATCACCCCGGCGTCCATGCTGCCGCTGGTAATGTTCATGGTGGCCGCAGGCCCGCTGCAGGGCTTCGTGGTGGGCTGCGCCTATGGCTTTTTGCAGCTGATGACCTCTCCCTATGTCATCCACCCCGTGCAGCTGCTGGTGGACTATCCGCTGGCCTACGCCGCGATGGTGCTGGGCTGCCTGGCCACGGCGCTGCCCCTGAAAAAGCAGTGGCAGCTGCCCCTGGCGGTGCTGCTGGCGGGCATCGGCCGCTACATCATGGCCGTACTTTCCGGCGTGATCTTCTTCGCCGACTCCGCGGGCGACCAGGGCGCCCTGGTCTACTCCCTGGTCTATAACATCAGCTATCTCGGTCCGGACACGCTGGTCTGCATGGTGATTGCGGCCATCCCCGGCATGTGGCAGCTGGTGGAAATGATCCGCAAAAAGAACTGAACATCTCCGATATGAAACAGCGCCGGAGGCTTACGGGCCCTCCGGCGCTGTGTCGTTTTTCTCCCCCTCCGGCATGAACACGTCCTCCCTGCCCTGCTCCATCAGCGCGATTCCCGCCGACAAGAGCAGCGCCGTGTGCCGCGAGGCATCGTCCACGGGGATACCGTAATCCTCCTTCATCCGGCGCACGCGGTACAGCACGGTGTTGCGGTGGGTGTACAGGCGCGCGCAGGTCTCCTGCAGCGAATGGTGGCAGATGAGATAGGTGTACAGCGTCAGGCAGTACAGCGTGCCGTCCTCCCGGTCCCGCTCCGCCAGCGCCCGCACCGAAGGCAGCACCAGATCACCCTGCCCGGCCAACCGCTTCATGAGCATCAGGGCGTGGTAGTCCTCGGCCAGCACCGCGAAGGGATGAGGCATCCGGGGCAGCAGCTGCTCCATCAGTTCTCGGGTGGCCGCGTAGCTGGCGGGCAACCGGAACAGCCGCCCGATGGGCGCAGAGACCACCACCCGCAGGTTGAACTGGCGCGACAGGCTCTTGAACAGCGCCATGTCGGGGTCGCTGTTCAGGAAAAACACCACGCCGCCATCGTATACCATCGGCCTGGACGCGGGAAACACGTCCAGAATCGTGCTGCGCAGCGCGTTTTCCGACCAGTTGGTGCTGCGGTACAGCTCCAGGTTCACCACCGCAATGCGCCGCGGCGCCATGTATTTCAGCCCCGCGCCGGTGGCCTGCAATTCAAAGAGCGCCTCGTCGGTGAACCTGCCCTCCAGCAGGTGCTGCAGCACGGATTCCTCCGCGCTCTGGATGCTGCCGCCCCGGTTCACCTCCAGCATCAGCTGCTTGGCCAGCGCCGATTCCACCGCCGAAAACACCCGCGCATCCTCAAACGACAGCCGCCGTCCCACGTCCACCAGAATCAGATAGCCCACCGGCGCGCCGCCCGTGACCAGCAGCGAAAACCGCCGTCGGTAGGGGCTGTCCGGCAGACTGACAAAGTGGGCCTGTGCGTCGCTGCCCGCCAGCAGGCTGCCCGCCTCATAGCTCAGACTGCCGCGCCGGACGGAGGACTGAAAGGGCACGTCCTCAAAGCCCGACGGGCCGTGCCACGCCACCACGTGGAACGCCATGTCCACCGCCATCGCGGGACAGCCGAACAGCTCGGCGGCGTCCCGGACCAGCAGCTCAAGATCATCCTTGTTCATAAAGTCGTCAAGGAATGTTCGCAGATCCATAATCTCCGCCTCCCTTGCTGTGCTGGCAGCACAAAATGCTTTTAGAATATTATACTCAAAGCATCGTGCAAAATCAAGCGCTTCGGCTATAATATTATTTGCGCCGGGAAAACAAGGCGCTCATTCGACGCAGAAAGGATGCGATATCATGATGCTTCTGAAGAATGTGAAGGATATAGATAATCTGATTGAGGCGGTGAACCGCTGCCGCGGCGACGTGCTCCTGCGCTCCACCGACGGTCGCGAGGAGTTCAACCTCAAGAGCGTGCTGTCCCGCTACGTCGCCATCGGCGAGCTGTGCAAGGACCACGGCGACTGCTACGAGGTGTTCTGCATGGACCGCTCCGACGAGGGCTACATGATAAACTTCTTCCGCAACCTGGGCCACGTACACGCCCAGTGCGCATAACCGCCGGGTTGTTCAAGGGCCGTCCCACAATCGGGACGGCCCTTTCCATGTATGCATATGGGTTCTGTCAGGCCCCTTTGCGCCTGTAGCCGCAGTCGCAGTAGGGCCCGCCGGAGGCCAGCGTGTATTTTCGCACAAATTCGCTGGCGCCGCCGGCCTCGCTCATGGTGTAATCCAGGCGGCACATGGCGGGCACGGCGTCGTAGAGGCCCAGCTCGCGCATTAATTCGCAGATGCCGCAGCGGGTGAACCGCGCCTCATAGCCGCTGCCGTCGGCATAGGGCAGAAATGCCATGTTCCAGGAATAGGGGTTCCTGTCCGCGGCGCGCAGCGCGGCCGCGGCCTTCATGCCCTCTATGTCCTTCGGCGAAAACTTGCGCCTGCCGGACAGCCTGCAAAACAGCCGCATCGCGCCGGTCATCATGGACGCCCTGTAGTATTCGGTCAGGGCCTGGACAGAAGGACGCGGCGACAGGTTCAGCAAAAACGCGCTGAACATCGCGCAGCTGACGATATTCATCTTGAAGCGGTCCGCCTTCTCAAATTCCGGCAGCTTTTCAATGATCCCGCGGTAGCGCACGTGCGCCCGACGGGCGACGGCCTTTGCCGCGGCGGCGTCGATGCCCAGCGAATCCGTCAGCTGCTTTTGAAAGGACCTTTTGAACAGCAGCCACATGCCCATCGCCATTCCCGCGTATTTCATGCCCCATTCCCCCAGCGCCGTATTTGCGCCAATTGTAGCACCTCCGGCGCGCGCCGTCTATCACATTAGTGTTATTTAACCATTCCCGCGGGACGGCGACGCCCGCTCACGGCTCCTCCGGCCAGAACAGCTCGTCGAGGGTCTTGCCCAGCGCCTTGCAGATGGCCAGGCACAGCCGGATCGTGGGGTTGTAATCGCCCTTTTCGATGGCGTTGATCGTCTGCCGGGACACGCCCACCGCGTCGGCCAGCTGCTGCTGGGACATATCCCTGCCGGCCCGCGCGCTCTTCAGCTTCAAATTCTTCATGTCAGTTGGCCTCGCTCCGCCGGTCCAGGGCCAGCTTGATCACCACGCAGGCCATCACGGCGATCATCATGGCAGCCACCATCAGGTTGGCATTGTCCAGCAGCCGTCCCTCCAGCGTGGTCTCCCGCACCCAGTGCCGGATGCCCAGGATGAGGTTCAGCAGCCCAACGGCCCCGATCAGCGCGATATATGTGCCCGGGCGGTCCGATGTGCGGAAGTAGGCGTCGTTAAAGACGCTGTAGCCCACAAAGACCGTCACGGACAGCAGGATGCCCACCAGCACCGAGGACGGATGGTTGAAAAAGGGCAGCTCCACGTTCCTGAGTACCATCCACACGGCCAGATAGACCATGATCACCGCGTAGGCCAGCGTAAACGCCCTTCCGCGCACCACCTGCTGCCGCTCGTCATACTCCCCCGTCGCGCCGCCCCTGCGCGCGACGATCTTCCTGGCGATCAGCGCCAGCACGGCCGCCGCCACGATTCCAACAACAAAGCCGATTGCCCGTTCCATGCTCATCTTCACAGCCTCCTTCGCGTGTGTACAGCCGTCATTTCCGATTGACAGGAGTATCATAGCACCTATTTCACATTTTGTCAAGTATATCTTATAAATTTTCTGATATATTTTATTTTTTGTCATGCCTGTGCCAGTAAAAAGGGATATGCTTACAGCCATGCCCATGTCGCGGGACATATGGACAACTTCCGTTTTATGTGTTATACTCAAATTATGGCATCCCGCGTGTGCGGCCGTTGCGCCGCACATGCGTCATAAGCAGCGCAGGCCCGCCCGGACGAGGTATCGCCATGGATATAGAACTGAAAATGCTGTTTTTCTTCGCCGTGACCTCCTTCATCGGCTGGATCATGCTGTTCACCGGCATCGGCACGCGCCGGGACGTGCAGCGCAGGAACGATCGGGAGCGCGCCCGGACGACGGGCACGATCGTGGATTACGTCCGCAAGGTCCGCCCCATGGGCCGCAGCACCCGCGTCAGCTGGCACCCGGTGGTGGAATTCACGGCGGACGGGGAGCGCTGCCGTCTGGAATACGACGGCTACACGGACAGGGAACAGTTCCCCCTGGGGATGGAACTGGAGATTCTCTATGACGTGAGCGACCCGTCCCACTTCCATCTGGAGGCCGACCCCGTCTACACCAACAACGGCGCGACCGCCATCCGCGTGGCCGTCATCTGGATCCTCGCCAGCGCCGCGCTCACGCTCATCCTGGCGGTGTTCGTGGGCGGGTACCGCTTTGATTTGAACTACACCTGGCATAAAATCCAGCGCTTTTTCAGCCGTTTGCGGCGATAAGCCGCGCGCAATATCAATCTGTCAAAGGAGGATGTATCAAAATGAAAAAGGACCTTGGCGTCGTTTGCGCCGTGTATCCCATGCCTGTACTGATGGTGGCGGCCTACGATGAAAACGGGAAGGTCAACGTGATGAACGTGGCCTGGGGACAGATCTGCGACGAGGACAAGATCATACTGTTTATCGGCGCGGGCAAGCGCACCTGGCTGAACATCCAGGCCAGCAAGGCTTTCACCGTGGCGCTGGCCGACGAGGCCCACATGGACGTTGCCGACTTCTTCGGCATCGCCTCCGGCAACAAGATCAATGACAAATTTGAGCGCACGGGCTACCACGCCGTTCCCAGCGACAGGGTCCACGCGCCCGTCATCGAGGAATTCCCCGTCACCATGGAATGTGAGCTGCTGGAGTTCCTGCATACCGAGTATGTGGACGGCATCGTGGGCAGGATCGTGAACGTGAAGGCCGAGGAGGCCGTGCTGGACGAAAAGAACAGGGTCGACCCCGAAAAGCTGCACGCGCTGATGTTCGACCAGTTCCAAAACGGCTACTACGCCACCGGCGCGAAGGTCGGCAGGGCCTGGAACGCCGGCGCCGGGCTGATGAAAAAGTAAACCGCGCCTCATAAGCCCTGACGGGCCCGCCTCCGTCGGGGCTTGTCGGGGCGCCGAACCGCGCTGAAGATTGAAAAAGGAGGGAGCCGCCATGAGGCGCTTCTGGCCGGTATTCTGTGTCATGCTGCTCCTGCTTGCGCCGTTTGCGAGGGGCGAGGGCCCATCCCCCGCGCCCAAAGGGGACATGGCCGTGGGCACGGACATCGGTTTTTCCGCCGTCACGGACTTTTACTACACCTATGAGACCTCCACGGCCGTCTCCCAATATCAGCGCTACAGGTTCTATGTCGAAAACGGGGAGCGCTTCTTCTACCATGAAACCCGCGCGGGCGGCAGCTGGCCCCAGACCGAGGAAGATATCACAGTCCGTGGCACGGTGGCGCTGACCCAGGATCAGTGGGACGCCTTTTGCGATCTGATCCGTGGCGGAACGGCGAGCCCGCGCACAGAGTCGCTGGACGACGGCGATTTCGGCCCCTGGCTGTTCATCTACTGGGCGGGCGGGGAGGCTCAGGGCCGCGAATTCAGCTTCAAAACTATGGAAAAGCGGAGCGAATTTGAAGAATTCTGCGCTGCACTGAGAGGAGAAAACCACATGCGCATCAAGGTATCCGACGGAAAACATGCCGTCGTCTATCAATTGAACGACAGTCCCTCCGCCCACAGCCTGTATGCCATGCTGCCCCTTGAGATCGAGGTCGAGGATTACGGCAGCAACGAGAAGATATTCTATCCCGAGCGGGAAATTGACGCTGCGGACGGCATCGAGGGCGGCGGCGGCGCGGGCGACCTGGCGCTGTTCTCCCCCTGGGGCAACGTCGTCATGTACTACGGTCCCTTTTCCGCCTATCCGGGGCTGTATCTCATGGGCCAGGCGCTGGAGGGCGCCGATCAGGTGGGCGCGCTTTCCGGCACGATCCGCGTGGAGGCCGCTCCGTGAACGCCCTGCCCAGCTTTCCGGCACACGACAAAGCGCCGTCCCCTCCAGGCGGCGCTC
>JAFUCP010000047.1 GCA_017459565.1 Clostridia bacterium
GGCGTCGGCCTCGATGCGGGCCGCTTCCGCCTCCACGCCGGATTGGGTCAGCAGGTCCTGTATGAAAAAGCAGCGCTCCCGATGCGCGCGCGCCCGGCGCAGCCCCTCCGCCGACAGCGAAAGCGCGCCCTGCCGCTCCACCCGCACCAGCGCCTGGCCCGTCATCTGCTTCAGCGCCATGGACACGCAGGCCCTGGAGCAGCCCAGGCGCTGGGCCACGTCCACCGAGCGCACGGGGGAGCGCGCTTCGCTCAGGGCGAGTATCGCCCCCAGGTAGCGGTCCAGCGTGGCGTCGCTGATCACGCGCTCAGGTCTTTCCTTTTTTTCCATGGGCCGTCCTTTCAGGGATTGGCGGCATGGCGCGCGGCGTCGCGGTAGGCGCTGGGCGTCATGCCGTTCATCTTTTTGAATACGTGGGAAAAGTGGGCGGAGGACACAAAGCCGGCCTCCTCGCCGGCCTCGGAGACGCTCTTGTCCGATGACAGCAGCAGCGCCTTGGCCTTTTCGCAGCGGACGTGGTTGTGGTACCACAAAAGCGTGTGGCCGGTATTGGCCTTGAAGATGCGCAGCAGATAGCTGCCGTTGACGAACAGCGCGTCCGCCACCGCCTGCAACGAGAACTTTTCGGCGCTGTGGGCCTCCACATAGGCCTTGGCGGCCGCCGTCAGGGTCCGCCCGGAATCGCCCCTGGCGGGCGAAGCGCGGTTTGCGCGGCGCTCTTCGTGGGTCACGGAGCATCCCTGCCTTTCGACACAGGTTAAGTAATTCTAATATATGTTAGCATAAAATAACCGTATGCGCCAGTACCGTTGTGAAAAAAGTCAGTATCAGACAAATGAAATTCTCCCGAAACGGGTTAGCCATGATAAATAAAAGTAAAACGGGCCAAAAAGTCAATTTTGGAATAGCGGCGCAAGTTAGTTTATGCTAAAATAGTCTCTGCGGATTAGTCAGTAATAACAAACTGTTGCGGACCGCAGGCCGTCCCAGGGCAGAAGCCGGGGGCGGACAAGAAAGGAAGTTCTTCGACATGAGCAAAACGCGAATCGCCCGGCTGGGTCTTGTGACCGCGCTGGTGATGATTCTGATGAGCCTGGCCGCGCCGGTGCTGGCCGAGGAGGACACCCGCTGGGCGGACGCCGCGGACGAGATCGACAAATTCCTGGACGCGGCCTTTGAATCATACCTGGACGGCGACGCCTCCGCGGCCTATGACAACGTGAGCAACGCCTATTTCCGGGTGTATGAGACCACTGGCTTTGAGCGCCAGACCATGAGCTACATATCCGGCAACCGCAAGAACGCCGTGGAGATGCAGTTTTCCACCTGCAAGTCCGAGGTCAAGAAGGACAACACGGAGCAGGATGTGAAGGTGCGCGTGCGCACGGCGCTGGTGAAGCTCAAGAGCATGATCCGCGAGGACGGCAACAAGCTGGCGGCCATGCAGGGCGGCGCGCAGAGCGAATCCAAGTGGTACCAGCGCGGCGAGCTGGTCTCGGCAGACCCCTACCCGGAGTATTCCGCCGATCCCAACGCGGCCATGAAGTATGAAAACTGGTATGAAGCGGCCACGCTGGTGAAGGAGCTGTTGGACACGGCCTATATGGGCTATCTGGACAAGGATTTCGAGGCCGCCGCGGACAACCTGGAGACCGCCTATTACAGCGTGTACGAGGAATCCGGCCTGAGCCACAAGATCTACACCGATCTTTCACTGGAGGACAGGCTGGCGATGGAGAGCCACTTTGCCAAGCTGCGCAGCCTGAACAGCACGGGGGAGGAGAAGTACCAGAAGAACAAGTACCGCACTTCCACCGACGCGGCCAAGAATTCGGTTCTGAAGCTGGCCAAGCGCATCGACGACCAGGAGGCCGAGGCAAAGGCTGCCGAGATCGCCGAGGCGGGCGAGACAGAGGAGGTCGTGGAGGAGACGAAGCAGACCGATCCCCGGCTGCTCACCTTCCTGGGCGCGTTCGGCATCATCGTGCGCGAGGGCCTGGAGGCCATACTGGTCATCGCGGCCATCATCGCCTATCTCACCAAGAGCGGCAACGGCAAAAGCCTCAAGAATGTGTACATCGGCGCCGTCGCGGGCATCGCGGCGTCCTTCGCCGCCGCCGCGGTGCTGGCCTGGGCCAAGAGCGCCTTTGCCAGCGCGGGCATGGCCCAGGAGATCATAGAGGGCATCACGGCCCTGATCGCCGTGTGCGTGCTGTTCTATGTGTCCAACTGGATGATCTCCAAGGCGGAGGCCGCCAGCTGGAGCCGCTACATCGACGGCAAGGTGCAGTCCTCCGTGGAGCAGGGCAGCGCCTTCGCCCTGGCGTTTACCGCCTTCCTTTCCGTGTTCCGCGAGGGCGCGGAGGTGGTGCTGTTCTACCAGCCCATGCTGTCCGAGGGCAACCCGGGCATGGTCTGGGCGGGCTTCGGCGCGGGCTGCGTGGTGCTGGTGTTCGTCTACCTGGCCATCACGAAGCTGTCCATCAAGCTGCCTATCAAGGTGTTCTTCACCGCCACCTCCATCCTCATGGCCATCATGTGCGTGTCCTTCCTGGGCAGCGGCATCAAGGAGCTGGCCGAGGGCAATGTGTTTGACCTGTCGATGTATGTGCAGGGGATTCCCGAGAACGACGTGATTCAGATCTTCGGTATCTATCCGTATCTGGAGACGCTGGTGCCGCAGCTGGCGCTGTCCATCGTGCTGCTGGTGACCTTCATGATCGCCCACTACCGCGGCAAGATCGACGCGCTGAAGGCGCAGTACGCCGCGAAATGAGAGAGGGTCTTGACGCGGACTTGCCCCGCGGGTTCGCGCTGAAGATACAAATCAAAATGACAATAACGAGGAGGATTTACCCATGAAAAAGTTTCTTGCTCTGCTGCTGGCTGTCATGATGCTCAGCGTTGCCGCTTTCGCCCTGGCCGAGGAGGCCGGCTTTGACGAGTACGAGCTGGGTGTTGAGGGTGAGCAGGAGGTCGGCTTCATGACCATGAGCATGGTTTACTTCCAGCCCGTCGACATGGCGCCCGCCGATCTGGCCGCCGCCAAGGAGGATTCCGACCTGCACATCGAAGTGGACCTGACCGCCAATGAGAATCCCTACTCCTTCCCGGTGGATGCCTGGGTGCCCTATCTGAGCATCGATTACATCATCAAGGACACCGAAGGCAATGAGGTTCTGACCGGCTCCATGATGCCCATGGCGGCTTCCGACGGCCCCCACTACGGCAACAACATCAAGCTGGCCGAGGGCGAGTACACCATCACCCTGTCCATCAAGAGCCCCGCTGAGCAGGGCTACCTGCTGCACGTGGACGACGAGACCGGCGTTGAGGCCGACGAGTTCTGGACTGAGCCCCTTGAGGCGACCTGGACCGGCTGGACCTTCGTCAAGGAATGGTAATTCACTGACCGTCAATCAGGCTACAGATTATAAACGCCAACTGCTGATGCGCGAACCGCGGGGGAAGCGCATCAGCAGTATGCGCGTTAAGGAGCATTGTTAAAACTGTGTTTACATCGGTTAACTCCCATCTTCAGGGGGCTTGACGACAACCGGGAGGCATGAAAATGCTGAAATATCTCTGGACGGTAACCCAGGACCTCTTCGTCACGGTGACGCTCGTCACTTGGATGCACGCTGCGCTTGACAGGCTGTGCGGCAAATTTGGCCGCCGGTTCCACACGGGCGGCATCCTGCTTGGCCTCGTGGCCGCGGCCGCGCTGGCGGCTGTGAAGGGCACCTCGAACAAGATTGTGTCCAGTCGCTGGAACCACTATATATACGTGTTTTTACTGGCCTTTACGCTGGCCTTTGTCATATTTGCCCTCATTCGCGGCAGACGGGAGGGCGGACGCCGGGGCTTCGCGGGCGCCGGGCTGTGCCTTGCGGGCGCGGGCCTTTCCGCCACGCTGATCTTTTACGCGCTGCCGGGCGTCATGCTGTATCCCTTCAATTTCAACACCATGGGCGAGGGCTATCTTTCCTCCTATTACATGGTGCGCATGGCCGGGTACCTGGCGGCGCTTTTGCTGCTGCTGGCCTATTCGCGGCTTTTGTACAACTGCGCAATGCGCATCCGCCCGGTGGGAGCCGTCGCCGCGCTGCCGGGCGCGGGGGCGCTGATCAACGCGGTGTACTGGTTCGGGCGCTTTTTCGCGCCGTGGGTGAACCGGGCCAAGTGGCTCAACTGGCCGGTGCGCTACTCCGACCAGGCGTATGGCTGGGTCGGCTCTCTGTTGATGTTCACGGCCGACTGGGCCATGCTGTTTATCTGGCTGACCTTTGCGCTGGCGGCGCTGAGCCTGATTATGTGCTTTGCCCAGAACGTGCGCGTGACGGAGAGCTACGACAACCCGGCCCAGCGGCGCAAGCTGCGCGCCCGCAACCGGCGCTATCGGCGCATGGCGTGCGTGGCGATGGGGGCGCTGGTGGTGTTCACCGGTTTTTTGACCGTCGTCAAGAGCTATGACACCCGCGTGATCGAGCTGTCCGCCCCCGAAACCTACACCGTGGACGGCGAAAGCATATACGTGCCCATGGAGGCGGTGAACGACTTCCATCTGCACCGCTTCGAATACCAGACCGAAAACGGCGTCAATGTGCGCTGGATCGTGGTGCGCAAGCCCAATTCCGCGGCCTACGGCGTGGGTCTGGACGCCTGCGAGGTCTGCGGCAACGCGGGCTACTATGAGCGCGGCGGCCAGGTGGTGTGCCGCCGCTGCGACGTGGTGATGAACACCAGCACCATCGGCTTCAAGGGCGGCTGCAATCCCATCCCCCTCGGCTACGAGGTGGCGGAGGGAAACCTGGTGTTCAAGCTGTCCGACATCCTGGCCGGCGAACGGGAATTCAAGTAAAGGGGGAACAGTATCCATGTTATTCAGAATGATTCGCGGCGTGCTGTTCCATCAAAAGAGCAAGATGCTGCTGATCGCCGTGACCATCGCCCTGGGCGCTTCGCTGGCCACGGGTATGCTCAACGTGGTGATGGGCGTGGAGGAAAAGGTGAACAAGGAGCTGAAGAGCTACGGCGCGAACATCACCGTCAAGCCCAAGGACGCCTCCCTGCTGTCCGATATTTACGACGTGGGCGGGGGCGAGGCGCTGAACGCCGCCTATCTGAAGGAGGATGAGCTGGGCAAGCTCAAGACCATCTTCTGGGCCTTCAACATCGTGGATTTTACGCCCTTCCTGGACACCGTGGCCGCGCTGCCCGACGGCGGACAGGCCGAGGTGGTGGGCACCTGGTTCAACCATCACCTGGCGCTGCCCACCGGCGAGGAGCTGGACGCGGGCGTGGTGGGGATGCGCTCCTGGTGGGAGATCACTGACGGGCGCTGGCTGGACGAGGCGGACGACAACGCCGATGATGAGATCATGGTGGGCGCGCAGCTGGCCGAGGAAAAGCGCTGGACCGTGGGCGAGAAGGTGAAGCTCACCGGCGTTGGCGGCGAGAGGGAGATGACCATCGCGGGTATCTTTGACGCCGGCGGCGACGAGGACGGCAAGATCTTCGCCACGCTGGACGCGGTACAGGCCATCACGGACCGGGAGGGCAAGGTGGCCTCCATCGAGGTCTCCGCGCTGACCACCCCGGACATCGACCTGGCCCGGCGCGCGGCGCGCAACCCCGCCGCCCTCACCAGCCGGGACTATGAGACCTGGTACTGCACGGCCTATGTCAGCGCCATCTGCTATCAGATCCAGGAGGTCATCACCGGCTCGGTGGCCAGCGCGGTGCGCCAGGTGGCTGAGAGCGAGGGCACGATCCTGGACAAGACGAAGCTGCTGATGATCCTGATCACGGCGCTGAGCCTGATCGGCTCCGCGCTGGGCATTTCCAACCTGGTGACGGCCTCCGTCATGGAGCGCTCCCAGGAAATCGGCCTGCTCAAGGCCATCGGCGCGAAGGACCGCTCCATCACGGGCGTGGTGATGACGGAGATCCTGATCACCGCCCTCTTCGGCTTCGCGGCGGGCTATGGAATGGGCTTTGGCTTTGCGCAGCTCATCGGGCACAGCGTGTTCGGCTCTTCCATCGAAATGAACACCGCGGTTATCCCCATCGTGGCGGGCCTGATCGCGCTGGTGACCATCGCGGGCTCCCTGCCGGCCATCCGCATGGTGCTTCGCCTGAAGCCCGCCGAGGTGCTGCACGGAGGACATTGATTCCACTGGAGGCATAACATGACGAAACGTAGAATGTTTTTGCGGATGATCACCGCGTCGCTGCTCAGACGGCGCTCGAGGATGCTGATTGCGCTGCTGTCCATCGGTATCGGGGCGACCATCCTGGCGGGCATGGTGACGATTTATTACGATGTTCCCCGGCAGATGCGCGCGCAAATGCGCTCCTACGGCGCGAACATGCTGCTGATGCCCGGGGACGGCGAGACGCTGGACAGCGCGAAGCTGGAGCGGGTGCTTGAGCAGCTGCCCGGGGAGGCGCTGGTGGGCGCGGCGCCTTACCGCTATGTGCGGCTGGACATGACCAGCCGGCAGCAGTCCTTCACCACGGCGGGCACCGATTTTGAGCAGGTTCTCAAGACCAGTCCCTATTTCAGCGTGGAGGGCAGCTATCCCGAAGCCGCCCGCCAGGTGCTGGTGGGCAAGGAAATCGCCGAGACCATCGGCGTGAAGGTGGGCTCCGACATGGAGCTGACCTGGCAGCCCACGGCGGCCCAGGGCGGAGGCGACGCCGCCGCCGACCGGGTCCCGGGCGCGACCCTCGCCGGCAGCGCCGAGGGCTGGAGCGGCGGGCGGGTTTCCGTCACGGCGGTGCTGGACGACGAGGCCCGGATCGCGGAGCTGACCATCGACGCCTCCACCCAGACCGAGGAATTTGGCGGCAGAACCCAGACTGAGCCGGCGTTTGCGGCGCAGTTCATCGGCAAAGCCCTGCCCTTAACGCTTCGGACAGCCGAAAGCCAGGGCGAGGCCGGGGAGAACGAGGTGGACGCCCTCACCGGGGCCACCGTCACCTCCACCGCCGTCGTCGAGGCGCTGAACGGCGCGCGTAAGTCCAATGCCGCGGCCCAGCCCCGCACCGTGCGCTACAGCGTGACCGGCATATTGGTCACCGGCGGCGAGGAGGAGGGCTATGTGTTCATGTCCCTGGAGGACATGCAGGCCCTCACCGGCGAGGATAAGCTGGACGTGGCGGAGCTGAGCGTTTCCGCCGAAGAGGAGCAGCTGAACGCCTATGCCGAGGAAATCGGCGCAAGCGGCGAGGGCGTGACCGCGCGGCTGGTGAAGCGCGTCACCAAATCGGAAACCGCCGTGCTGGGCAAGCTGCAGGCGCTGGTGTTCCTGGTGACCGTGGTGGTGCTGCTTCTGACGATGATCTGCGTGTCCACCACGATGATGGCCGTGGTGTCCGAGCGCCGCAGGGAGATCGGCCTGCGCAAGGCGCTGGGCGCGTCGGACAATTCCATCCGCTGCGAGTTCCTGGGCGAGGGCATCTTCCTGGGGCTGCTGGGCGGCGTGCTGGGCACGATACTGGGCTTTGTGTTCGCCCAGGTGGTTTCCGTGAACGTGTTCGGCTCGTCCATCACGTTCCAGCCGCTGCTGCTGCCCGCCACGGTGATCGTGTCCATGGCGATTGCGGCGGCCAGCTGCCTCATGCCCATCAAGCGGGCCGTGGGCATCGATCCCGCGCTGGTATTGAAAGGAGAATAGAGCATGGCGCTTCTTGAATTGAAGAACATTTCAAAGATATACGGCGAACTCAAGGCCCTGGACAACGTGAGCCTGCATGTGGACAAGGGGGAGTGGGTGGCCATCATGGGCCCCTCCGGCTCCGGCAAATCCACGATGATGAACATCATCGGCTGCATGGACAAGCCCACCAAGGGCGAGGTGCTGCTGGACGGCGTGGACATATCCAAGGAATCCAGCAAGCGCCTGACGGATATCCGGCGGGACAAGATCGGCCTGATCTTCCAGCAGTTCCACATGGTGGGCTATCTCACCGCCGTGGAAAACGTGATGGTCTCCCAGTATTACCACTCCATGCCCGACGAGCAGGAGGCGCTGGAAGCGCTGGGGCGCGTGGGCCTGCGGGAGCGCGCCAGGCACCTGCCCAGCCAGCTTTCCGGCGGCGAGCAGCAGCGCGTGTGCGTGGCGCGGGCGCTGATCAACCATCCCGAACTGATCCTGGCCGACGAGCCCACGGGCAACCTGGACGAGGCCAATGAAAACATCGTGCTGGAGCTGTTCCGCCAGCTGCACCGCGAGGGCACGACGCTGATCGTCGTCACCCACGACCCCGAGGTGGCCGAGGCCGCCCAGCGCACCATCGTGCTGGAGCATGGCCGCGTGGCCCGGGAGATTGTGAACGAGAATTTTGTGGAGTGAGGAATCCGGGTTTGCGGCGCAAACCCGGAAAATAAAGGTGTAGAGCATGAAAAAGATCATTCTTCCCGTCCTGCTGCTGCTCATCGGCCTTGTGATTGCCGTCGGCAGCCAGAGCTTCCTCGGCGCGTGCGTCCACGATGACGGCAGCTTCGGTGCGTGCCACTGGGCGTCCCGGGCGCTGATGGGCGAGGGCGCGCTTATGGCGCTTATGGCGCTTATGGCGCTGGTGCTTCCGGGGGACAGGCGGGGTTTGTGCCTGGCCATGGCGCCCGTGGCGCTGCTGGGCTTTCTGACCCCCGGCACGCTGATCGACCTGTGCGGCATGGCGACCATGCGCTGCCGTATGCTGATGCAGCCCGCCATGCGCATCCTGTGGGCTGTGGCGCTGGCGCTGGCCCTGGCGGGCTGGCTGCTGGAAAGAAGAAGGGCGAGGTGAGTGCATGAAGGGGCTGCCCTTAAAGAACCTGCTCCGCAGGCCGGGGCGCACGGCGGCGCTGGTGCTGCTGACGGCGTTTTTGGCGCTGTCCGTTTTTGGCGGCTCCGTGGTGGTGTCCTCCCTGCGCAGCGGCCTGGACAGCCTCGAGGCGCGCCTGGGCGCGGATATCATCGTCATGCCCGCCACGGCCGAGAGCAAAGTGAGCTTCAAGAACCTGCTGCTCCAGGGCACCGCCGGCGCGTATTACTTCGACGCCGCCACGCTGGATGCCGTGCGGGAGGTGGAGGGCGTGGAGATCGCCGCGCCCCAGACCTTCCTGGCCTCTCTGAAGGCGGATTGCTGCGCCGTCAAGGTGCAGGTGATTGGCATTGACCCGGACGTGGACTTCACCGTCAAGCCCTGGATCCAGAAAAGCTACACCCGCGAGCTTTCCGACATGGACGTGGCCGTGGGCTGCGAGGTCGCGGCCGACGTGGGGGAGGACCTTCGCATCTACGATATGAATACCCACGTGGTGGCGAAGCTGGCCCGGACCGGCACGGGCCTGGACACGGCGGTCTACTGCACCATGGATACCATGCGGGCGCTGCTGGCGGCGGCGGAGGCCAAGGGCGTTACCCACAAGCTCACCACCGATACCGGCGATCTGCTCTCCGCCATCTATGTGCGGGTAAAGGACGGCTGGGACGTGGGCAAGGTGAACAACGCCCTGAACGGCCATGTGCGCAAGGCCACCGCCGTGCGCGCCCGCAGCATGTTTACCGATGTTTCGGACAGCCTGACGGGCATATCCCGCACGGTGACGCTGCTGATCGGCGCGGTGTGGGCGCTGGCCTTTGCGATCCTCGTGATCGCCTTTGCCATGATGACCCGGGAGCGCAGGCGCGAATTTGCCGTGCTGCGGCTGCTGGGCGCGTCCCGGCGGGGACTGTGCCGGCTGATGCTGACGGAATCGGCGCTGTGCAGCCTGGCCGGGGGCGCGCTGGGCGTGGGCGTCGCGGCGGCGGCGGTGTTCCCCTTCGCGGCGCTGATCGAAGAAAGGCTGGGGCTGCCCTATCTGATGCCGGGGGCCGCCGCGGCGCTGGCGCTGGCGGCGGCGACGCTGCTCGCTACACTCGTCATCGGCGCGCTGGCCAGCGGCTGGGCGGCGTACCGGCTCAGCCGCGTCGATCCCGGAACGACGCTGCGAGAGGGGGCTTGACATGGTATTGCGGGCACAGGAGCTGTCCAGGCGCTACATGCGCAAAACGGGACAGGCCAATTACTTCGATGCCGTGCGCGGCGCGAGCCTTCAGCTGAATTCCGGCGAGGTGACGGTGCTGATGGGCCGCTCCGGCTCCGGCAAGACCACGCTGCTGCACATGCTCTCGGGGCTGCTCACGCCCAGCCAGGGAAAGGTCTGGCTGGACGACACGGACCTGTACAGCCTTTCGGACGGCGCGCTTTCCCGGCTGCGGAACGAGCGGCTGGGCGTAGTGCCCCAGGGCCGCAGCGCCATCGACAGCCTGACGGTTCTGGAAAACATATTGCTGCCGGGGCGGATGTACGGCAAGCGGAACAGGGGCGAATCCGCCCGGCGCTGGATTTCGGCGCTGGGCATCGACGGCCTGCGGGACGCGTACCCAGCCCAGCTGTCCGGCGGCGAGCTGCGGCGCATGGCCATCGCCCGGGCGCTGGCGGGGGAATACGGCGTGCTGCTGGCCGACGAGCCCACCGGCGATCTGGACGATGAAAACACGGCCCTGGTCCTTTCCGTGCTGCGGGACGCGGCCAAGCGGGACGGCAGGGCGGTGCTGCTGGTTTCCCACGACAGCGAGGCCGCGCAGTACGCGGACCATTTGCTGCGCATGGACGGCGGCACGCTGTCGGACGCCCAATGAGGGCATCGTGAAAACACAAAGGCATGGCAGGGAACGCGCATTGCGAAATCCCTGCCATGCCTTTTGAAGCGCTTTATGCCCTTCGGGGAAGCGCGCCGCAAGCGGCGAATGGGGTCAGAATTTGATCTGCTGAGCCAGCACGCCGATCTTCGATACGGCGGCGATGGCGGGGCTGTCCAGCTGAACGTCAAAGGCATGGTACCTTCCGTTGATCCTGATCTTCAATTCGCCGGTTTCCACCGAGTTGGCCAGCGCGGCCACCATCTGATCGTCCAGAATGGCATAGCCGCTCTCCACGGAGGTGACGCCGCTGAGCGTGGAACTCAGGTCCTGGATGGGGGCGGCGCTCCGGGCCGTGTCGGATTTAATGATGACCTCGGTCATAATGGGCCGATGGACGCAGGCGCAGCTGACCACGATCGCGGGATCGACGGAAACCGTGCCGTCCTCGTTGTCCCGGACGAGCAGGCCGAACTGCACCGTAAGCTGGTATTTGGAGATGTCGGTGCCCTCGGAGAGGTCATAGCTGAGGATTGTGCCGTCGGAAATCAGGCCCTTGCCGGTCATGTCATCGTAGTTGAAGGTCAGGTTGGCGTTGTAAATCGGCTGCATGTTCACGCTCACGCGGTTGGCGATGGCGGCGTACAGCATCTCGTTGGCCACCGGCTGCACCTCGATCTGGCCGGTTGCGCCGTCCGCCTGTCCGCTGGCGGGAACGGAGTCCGCCATGGAGATGGCCAGCATTTGCAGCAGCGGATTGACGATGCCGTCCTGCTTTGCGCCGACGGCGGCCTGGTAGGCAACCACGGCCCGCTCGGTGCCCCGGCCAAAATCGCCGTCCACGGAGCCGTCCAGATAGCCCAGCGTTTTAAGCGCCGCTTGCAGGCGCTGCACGGCCTCGCCCCTGGAGCCGTAGGCCAGGGAGGTCATATCGGCGGTGTTGGGAAGGCTGGAGACCAAATCGGCCGGGAGCGAGGCCACGATGCCGTTCATGTAGGCCGAAGCGACGGAAAAGCAGTTCTGATAGGCGTAGATCAGGTAATCGCCGTTTTCGTTGGTGCCCAGAAGCTGGAAGCTCTGCAGGGTCAGATCCGCCGCGCTGCCGTCGGCGATATTGATGGCGGAGACGATGGCGGGCTGCGCGCCCAGGTTGACGGTGACGGCGAAGGCTGAGCCGCCCATGAGCATCAGTGCGAGGGCCACGAGTGCTGCGATCTGCTGTTTCAACTTCATTCCGATATCCTCCTTGTCATGCTGTCGTGCGTTATTCGACGATGTCTCCCTTGGCGTTGTACTTTGTCGTCGTTTTGCTGCCGTCCGCGGCGTAGGTATACTCCGTGACGGCGTAATTGCGCCTGCCGCTGTAGGGTTGGCCGCTTCCGTTTACGCTGGTTTCCCGAATCAGCCGGCCCTGTTCGTCATATTCGAAAATGCGGCCATAGACCCTGTCGTTGTTGAAGGTGGGCCGTCCCTTGGCGTCCAGATAGATTTCCTTGAGCAGCAGCTTGCCGGTTTCGTCATAGGTTTGGCGCATCATGCTGTTGTTCATGACGGCGGTGGCGGTGATCGGCCTGCCCGAGGTGTTCACAAAGGTGATATCCACGACGGTGTTGTTTTCGCTGTAGGCATATTCGATGCCCGCGTATCCGCGGGAAATCATCATGGGGGCGTAATCGACGCCGAGATAGTGTTCCGAGAGGATCCGCCCGTCGGGGGCGTATTCCCGGGTGGTGATCGCGCAGCCGCCCTCCCGGGTGATCATGGGCCGGCGGTTTTCGTCGAAAAAGGCCTCCATCGTCTTGTTGCCCAGGGCGTCGTAGGCATATTCCACGGTGGCGCAATTGGCCGTGGCGCTGATGACGGGGCTGCCGGAGGCGTCCAGATAGGTCTGCGAAAGCACCTTGTTGCTTTCGTTGAAGGTGCGGGCGATGGCGGCATAGCCGTCCGCCAGGGTCGCGCGGTTGCCGGAGGCGTCGTAATAGCTCTCCAGGGCGACGTTGCCGTACGCGTCCCGCTGGGTCACGAGCCGGGCATAGCCCGCCTCCAGGGCCATGGGGCTGTCGTCCAGGTCGTAATAGGCGGTCTCCTGCACCCTGCCGAACTCGTCGTAGGTGTAGCCGACGGCCGCGTAGCCCTTGTCGCAGGCGGTTTTCGCGCCGTGGATATCGTAATAGCTCTCAAAGGACACCTTGCCGTTGGCGTCGAAGCTGTCCACGAGCTGGTGGTAGCCGCCCACCGTCATGGCCGAGCCGTCAATGTCGAAAAAGCGCTTGCTCATGGGCTGCCGGCCCTCGGCGTAGGTCATCAGCACCGTCGCGTAGCCGGCCTTACAGCGGGTGGGCTGTCCCAGCGCGTCGAAATAGCTTTCCTCGGAAACGCGCTTTTCATCGTCGTAATGCCTGACGACGCTGGCGTATCCGCCGGAGCCGGCGACCAGCTGGCCCTGGGCGTTGAACTGCTGCTCCAGCACGACGTTGCCCGCGCCGTCATAGCGCCGCACCTTGCGGAACACGCCCTTGATTTCAAGCTCAGCGCCGTCCGTTCCGTAGGTGGCCTCCGAAAGGACGCGGTTTTGCTCGTCATAGGCATAGGCGATGGCGGCGCATTTCTTCTTTTCGTTGATCATAGCGCTGCCGCTGGCGTCGAAATAGCTCTCCCGCAGCACGCGCCCTTCGCCGTCCAGTTCCCGGGTCACGATGGCGCAGCCCAGGGTCCTGTCGATGCGCAGATTGCCCGCAGCGTCCCGGTACTCCTCATAGATGGGGGTTTTGGCGGTGTCAAATTCGCGCCTGACGGTGGTGACGCCCTTGGCGTTGTCGGCGGGCGCGCCGCCGGCGTCGAAGAAGGTCTCCGAAACGACGAAGCCGTTTTCGTCGTATTCAAGGGTGTGGCGGGCAAAGCCGTCCTTTCCCACGACGGGCGCGCCGCTTTCGTCAAGATATTCCTCCTGGATCAGAAGGCCCGCCTCGTTGTAGGTTTTGACGGGATCGCCGCCGTCGGCCAGGGCGCGCGCGGCGGACAGCGGCAACAGCAATGCCAGCAGAACGGCGAAGGTTTTCTTCATCTTTCCCTCCCATATTTATTGCACTGTGGACAAGCGCGTCGCGGCCCTATTTGGCCAGGTACTTTTTAAGCTCATCCACCTTGTCCAGCCGCTCCCAGGGCAGGTCAAGGTCGCTGCGCCCGAAGTGGCCGTAGGCGGCGGTCTGGCTGTAGATGGGCCGCTTCAGGTCCAAATCGCGGATGATGGCGGCGGGGCGCAGGTCGAACACCTCGCCGACGATCTCCGCAAGCCGGTCGTCGCCCAGCGCGCCGGTGCCGAAGCTGTCCACGAACACGGACACGGGCTTCGCCACGCCGATGGCGTAGGCCACGCCCACCTCGCACTTTTTGGCCAGGCCCGCGGCCACCAGGTTCTTGGCCACGTGGCGCATGGCGTAGGCGGCGCTGCGGTCCACCTTGCTGGGGTCCTTGCCGGAAAACGCGCCGCCGCCGTGGTGGGCGTAGCCGCCGTAGGTGTCCACGATGATCTTGCGGCCCGTGAGTCCGGAATCGCCCTGGGGGCCGCCGATGACGAAGCGGCCGGTGGGGTTGACGAAATACTTGGTGTTCTCGTCCAGCAGCGCGGCGGGCAGTATGGGCCGCACCACATGGGCCATCAGGTCGTGATAGATCTGGTCCTGCCGGACCTCGGGCGCGTGCTGGGTGGAAAGCACCACCGCGTCGATGCGCACGGGCCGGTCGTCGTCATATTCGATGGTCACCTGGCTCTTGCCGTCCGGGCGCAGATAGGGCAGCGTGCCGTCCTTGCGCACCTCGGCCAGCCTGCGGGCCAGCCGGTGGGCCAGGGAGATGGCGAGGGGCATGTATTCCCCGGTCTCGTCGCAGGCATAGCCGAACATCATGCCCTGGTCGCCCGCGCCCTGGTCGGCGTTTTCGCGCACCACGCCCTGGGCGATGTCCGGGGACTGCTCATCCACGCTGACCAGCACCGCGCAGGAGGTGCCGTCAAAGCCGTACTTGGCCCGGTCGTATCCGATCTCGACGATCTTGTCCCGGGCGATCTTGTCGATGGGAACATAGGCGCTGGTGCTGATTTCGCCCATCACCAGCACCATGCCGGTGGTGGCGGCACATTCGCAGGCCACATGGGCCTCGGGGTCCTGGGCCAGTATGGCGTCCAGCACGGCGTCGGAAATCTGGTCGCAAATCTTGTCGGGATGCCCTTCGGTGACGGATTCAGAGGTGAAAAAGTGTCTCATAGCGTTGCCTCCTGTGAAGACTGGAAAGTCGCGCCGCTTGAAATGGGCGCGCCGCAACAACAAAAAACCCGCCCTTCGGCGAGTTGAATCAAATCCATCCCGCCTCATCTTTCGGCCCGGAAGCCCGCGCCGCAGGAATTGGCACCTTGTCCGCGTCGCCGCCGACCGGTTGCCGGGCATCATCGGGCCTGTCCCTCCGCCACTCTGGATAAGGCATTTTCTGTTGTCGAGTCTATTATACCGCTGGGCATATTAAAAATCAAGGGGGGAGCGCCGATTTGTCGATCCGCGACAAATCAAAGGGGGTCCCCTTCGCCCCGCCCGCAGGGCAAACCTTCGGGGAAGTATCGGAGGGGCCGCGCCCCTCCATTTGACAAAAGCCCGGCGGCGGGGTAGAATAATTCCATACGAGCAAAGCGAGGCGTTGCGCATGGCGTTGACGATGGTACACCTGCTGGTGGCGGACAGATGGGCGGCGGGGCATGGCGAATACAGCCAGAGCCCGGAGTTTTATTACGGCGCGATTTCGCCGGACGCCATACACATCCGCGACGGCGGCGACAAGTCCCGAAAGGACGAGTTCCACCTGCGCAACTGGCGCAGCCCGCATCCGGAGCATGTGATCGATTACTGGCGGCGGCACTTCACGCCCTTCGACGTGGGCTACGGCGTCCACGTCCTCACCGACTGCCAGTGGGTGCCCCGATACACGCGCCGCCTGCCGGGGCTGTTCAAGCCGGAGGGCGGGCTGAACGTCGAGCGGTATTACAACGATACCTTTGTGACGGACTTCGCGCTCTATCGGAAAACACCGAGGCTGGAGCAGATTTTGAAGCTGATCGGGACCGCCCGGACGCCCGCGGACCATCCCCTTTTGACGGCAAACGAGTTTGCCCAGTGGCGCGATGTGATCCTGAAAACCTACCGGGGCGAATGTCCGCGGCACGACCCGCCGACGCAGGTGGACGAGGTCTATGTGCTGGAATTTGTGAAAGACAGCATTGCGTTCATCGACGAGGTGTTCGCAGGGATATGACGCCCCGATTCGCATTGTGCCATTGAAAGTCATCTCAAACAGAAGAACAATAGCCTTATCCGACAACCGGAGCCGATCAGCCCGGTTGTTTTTTGGAATTGTTCATGATTGGGAAAACGGAACGTTTTCCGGGTCGGCGACAAACGCAGGATGGCGTCGACAATCATTTGAATTGTTCATGATTAGGAAAACGGAACGTTTTCCGGGTCGGCGACATCCGCAGGATGGCGCCGACAATCATTATTGGGAGGGCACGAGATATGGCAGCGATTTACGGCTATGTGCGGGTTTCCAGCCAGGATCAGAACGAGGACCGCCAGCTGATGGCCATGCGGCAGCAGCGGATCGATCCCGCGCACATCTACATCGACAAGCAATCGGGCAAGGACTTTGAAAGGCCCCAGTACAAGAGGCTGGTCCGGCGCATGAAGAGCGGCGATTTGCTGTACATCCTCAGCATAGACCGGCTGGGCCGCAATTATGAGGAGATTCAGCGGCAGTGGCGGGTGCTGACCAAGGAGGTGGGCGCGGATATCTGCGTGATCGATATGCCCCTGCTGGATACCCGCAACGGCAAGGACCTGATGGGCACCTTCATCGCGGACCTGGTGCTGCAAATCCTGTCCTTCGTGGCCCAGAACGAGAGGGAAAACATCCGCAAGCGCCAGGCCGAGGGCATCCTCGCCGCCCGCGCCCGGGGCGTGCATATTGGCAGGCCCATCACGCCCGCGCCGGAAAACTTCGGCCACATCGTCGCCGAATGGGAGAGCGGCAGGATCAGCTTCCGCGAAGCCATGCGGCAGAGCGGCCTGAGCGAGTCCACCTTTTACCGGCGACTGAGGGAGTACAGGCTGACGGGGGGAGGGAAAGAATAAACTGTCAAAAGGTGTACCTTTTGACAGTCCCGATTATTCAGCCAATATTTACTTTGTAACGATTATTATATACTGTTTTTGCTTGTATTGCAACCATTTTTTGCCAGTTGTGTAAATTTTACATTTTGAAATTAACGTTTTTCGGAAAACGACAAGAGGCAGAGGACAAATATCAAAAGGTACACCTTTTGATAAAGGCCCGTGACCGGTCGGTGTTTGCAAATAACGGGAGGGATGGAACATGAGGAAGGCTTGGCTGAATTTGTTGGCTGTTTTGACGGCGTGCGCGCTGTTGATGTGCGGCGCGCTGGCGGAAGCGCCGACGGAAACCGTCGAACCGGCGGAGGTACAGCCGGAATTTGCGGAGCAGGTTGAGGAAGCTGTGCCCGAGGTGGAGGAATTTGTGCTGGCAGGTGAGGAAGAGGAGGAGCTTCCTGTCGGCGATGCGGGCGAAGCGTGGCTGCATGATACCGAAGCGTTCATCGACTTGCCAGAGCGGCCCGTCGCGCCGATGGCCGAAGCTGACGACGATCCTGTTCCAGAATATGAATACAGCAATGGCTGTTCTCATAGATATGTAGATTGGGACGTTGACTATTATGTGCGCAACGGTAGGTGCGTTAAGTGCGGATACGAATGTCCCCATCCTCAAGAGTTTATTGAAACCTATGTCCATCAGGATGGTGAATTTATTGATACAGGAAGTGATAATACACATCTGACTAAATACATCATTAAGCGCACGACAGATTGCTTTATCTGTGGTATGATTATTCAGGAAGATGTATTGGATACCGGTGAATATGAAGAGGAACACTGGTATGACACTCCGTTTTTCTCGGCAGATGACGGCTGTTGGATTAAGAAATGCAGGCAATGCAAGCATCAGGTTCGTTCAGATTGCCAACATGTAAATACATATTTGGAACACGACAAGGAGGCTTATTATAGTTATAAGGTAAATGGGTATGATACTGCAATTGGGGAGAGCGTCGGCCAACAGGGCCACATGATTACGGGATATACTGACGAGTCGGTGATCTGTTCAGATTGCGGCGCTGTATTGGAGACTCGCCAATGCGTAGGCCCGATATCATTTGTTGGAGAGCATCGTTTTCGCGATGGA
>JAFUCP010000048.1 GCA_017459565.1 Clostridia bacterium
CCATCCACCATGCAGAGACGGTTTCCTCTTGGTCAAGTACGGTCTTGATGGCTTCCTCCGCGGGCATGGTCTGCGCCAGCTTCTCCACCGCAGGGAAAAGCAGCAGCGCGAACGCTTCATTTTCGTCCACCAGCTTGCCGGCGGCTCTGTCCGCGTCCAGTCGGGCCAGCGCCGATCGGGCATAGGCCTGGTATTCCTCGGTTTCGCAGATATCCGCCACCGGGGGATGAAAATACCCGAAGAGGCCGTAATCCATCAGCGCATCGAAGCAGGCCACGGCATAGCCGCCGAACCACATCCTGCGGAGCTGGTTCTCGGCATCCACCGGCGAAATCTCCGCCGCGTATTCCAGCGCATGGGCGCGCATCGCCGCCTCGACCCCGTCCGACAGGCGATAGCCATAGCGGGCCTTGAAGCGCAGCAGCCGTATGATCGACGGATTGGAGCGCAGATACAGATCCGCGTCCACCGTCGTTTCAAGAAAGCCCTCGCGGATGCTGTACAGCCCGCCATGATAGTCGATGATATCTCCGGTAGCCAGATCGTAATATATGGCGTTCATCGTCAGATCGCGCTCATAGCTGTCGTTCAGCGGAGAGTTGGACACCGGCTCACCGGAATCGAAGTCTGGCACGCCCGGCTCCCCGTAAAACGGCGCGGGGATGTTCTGAAACTGAGCCAGATCGATGCGCTCGTCGTGGATATTCAAGGTGCCGAAGGTCCTGTCGCCGCTGGGATGGAGCAGTAACGCATCCCCGAAAATCGCCAGCTGCTGCTCGATGGTGGCGTCCGTGGCCAAATCGAAATCGCCGGACTCGGTTCCCATCACAAAATCCCGAACGGTGCCGCCCACGATGCAGGCCGTGTATCCATGGTCGGATCAGCTTCCGGCCCACATCCAGGGCGTTGGGGCTAATCATGTCCCGCCCGAAATGGTGCAGTGATTCCGGAATGACCAGCTCCGCCCAGCCATTTTGTTGAACCTCGGCGTAATTCGCGTCGATCATGGCATTGATTCTGGGATTCTCGAAGAAAGGGACCTCTTCGGCAAGTCATACCGCTCCCAGCAGCATGGCCGCCAGAAGAAGAATCACCCATTTTTTCATCGTCACAAGCCCCTCCTCTATTTGTGTGTATTCTTTTAGCCTTTACTCAGACAGCGTAAAATGAGAACAGGATGGAAGATGGCTGTATCCATCCTCCGAATTGCTTTTTGCGGCAGCTCAGCGCGCGTGCCCACCGCCCGTTGGGATTTCGCAGCGATTGCTTTGGAAGCAAAACGGCCCTCCAAAAATAGGCAAACGCCCCCTCTTCCCAGAGCCTTGAAATACTGCCGTGAACCCGTCACACATAGAATGGTTAAGGTCAATGACCGAAGCTGCTGTTACAATTTTCATATAATAGCATTGCAACACCGGAAATACAACTTCTCGCCTGGCTTTCATTGCGCCGAATGATTTGGTACAATTCTGTGTGAGCTTCGCTGCAGGGGGCATGGCCGTCCCCTCTCAACCATTGGTCGATTGTTTCGCCATTCAGGCTATGGTATTCTGCATATGGAGGTGATTTTCATGATGCCAGTGCGACTTGGCGCTGCCATTCGATTGCTCAGAACGAAAAAAGGAATGACCCAGCGGAGCCTGGCCGAAGCGCTTCATGTTACAGATAAAGCCGTATCCAAATGGGAAAGGGGGCTGTGCGTCCCGGATATCTGCCTTATCCCCAGCCTGGCCAAAGCCCTCGGCGTGTCCGTGGGGGACCTGTTTCTGGAGGGCTCCAATGACGATACGCCCTCTCACCTGCTTCAAATCTACGAAAAATCCGCCGACGTGCGGACGCCGCTACACATCATACTCGGGTGCGTGGATCTGATCAGCCGGTACCGGGACGACCCCGAATTGTTCAAGCGTTACCGGGACAGCATCAAAATATCCGGGGAATACCTGCTGTCCGTCTTTGAAAAGGCCCAGAACACGGAAGACCTTCATCACCTGCTGAGCGAAAAAAACCTGTCCCGGTGCAAGCCCTTCCCCACCGCCAACTTCTCCGGAAAGCGCTTTCTGGTGGTGGAGGACATGGAGGTCAACCGCGATATCGCCGCGGAGATACTCAGGGACACGGGCGCCGCGATTGAATTCGCGGAGGATGGGCTCGAATGTGTGGAAAGGGTCGCGTCCGTCCCCGCGGGCTATTACGACCTGATCCTGATGGATATTCGCATGCCCAACATGGACGGACTGGCGGCGACGCAGAAGCTGCGGCAGATGGGCGTGACCGTGCCGATCATCGCCATGACGGCCAACGTCAGCCAGCAGGACAAGCAGGCCGCCCTGAACGCGGGCATGAACGCGTTCACGGAAAAGCCCGTCCTCATTGATCAGTTCTTTTCCACCATCCACGAATGGTTGAAGGAGTGACGAGGCGCGCGTGCGGCCGGCCCCTTGCGCCTATCGGCCAAGCGCCTCATGGATCTGACGGATGTACTTCGCCGCCTGCACGGTCGCGCTGTGCGGCACGGCTTCGCTCTCCGTCCTTCCCATACGGATACAGCGCATCGCCTCGTCCACTTCATAGACAAAGCCGTTTTGCGTCTGCGCGTCCTCAAAGCGCTCCGCCAGACCGCCTTCGCCGTCATAGAGGACGGCGGATTGCGCCATATGCGGCTTGGAGACGACGATCCTGCCCTCTCTGCCGCAGATGACCATGCGCTCCTCCACCCGCGATGCCAGGGTGGTGCGCGCAGTCGCCGGCAGGCCGCCCGACAGCGTCAGCAGCACGGCCTCCGTCTCGTCCACGCCCGTCGGCGCGGCAACGACTCCGACGCGCCCCGCTTCGATCCCGCGGTCCGTCACCCACGGCAGCAGATGCAGCGCGTATACGGTCAGATCGTTGGCCGCTCCGCCGCCCAGCGCCGGGTTGAAATAGCGATTGCCCCAGTCCCTGGGCGGATTGAAGCCGATTTCAAAATCCGCGCTCACAAGAGCGCCGATCCTGCCGGAGCGAATCCATTCCCTGGCCTTCAAATTAGCCGGCAGAAACCGGCTCCACAGCGCTTCCATGGTGAAAACGCCTTCCCGCTCCGCCAGTGTAAAAAACGCCCCGGCCTGACGTTCGTCCGAAAACATGGCCTTTTCGCACAGCACCGGAACCCGGCATTGGACGCACAACTCGGAGAGCGCGGGATGGCTGTCGGAGGTCGTGGCAATATAGGCGCAATCCGGGCGCTCTGTTTTCAGCATACGTTCATAGCTGTCGTAAGCCGCGGCAATGCCGTTTGACGCCGCGAACGCCTCCGCCCGCGCCTGGCTCTTGCTCGCAACGGCCGCGACCTCGCAGCCGTCAAGCCGCGACACGGCATCGGCGAACTTTGCCGCGATATTGCCCGCGCCGATAATGGCAAATCTGAATTGCATCCCATCGCCTTCTTTCATTCAGGAAATCATATTGGTACACAAGTAACTTCAGTCCGTTTTTCTCTGTTTCAGACGTTTTTCCAGCTTGAACAGCATGGGATAGACGCCGAAGTCCACAAACGCCACGATGGCGTAGCGCCCGCAGCGCGCCAGCAGCGCCGCCATGCTGCCGCCGGAAAGGAATTCCCGGGAGAAGGGCAGCTTGAGAACGGCGTTCAGCGCCAGATAGATTGCCAGTCCCCCCAGCACGCGCGCGGCCATCCAGAGGGGCTTGCGCGTGTTTTCAAAGCGCACGCAGCGGTCGTCCAGCAGCGTGCCGCCCATGAAGCCAATCAGCAGGCCCAGGGAGGTAAAGTAATCCGCGCTCTTGCAGTAAAAGACGCCGGGAACGGCGGTGGCCAGCAGGATAAGGTACAAAAGAGGCGTGCTTTTCACCCGCTTTTCAAGCAGACCAACGATCAGCACGCTGATCATGCCCAGCAGCCAGCCCGCCAGCACATCCGTGGGATAGTGCGCGCCCACCACGACCCGGGAGAAGCCCGTGAGCAGCGGTATCACGACCGCAGCCGCCGTCACCCACCCTCTGCGCACATTCACCGCCAGCGCGCCGAAAGCCGTCGCCGCGTTGGTGGAATGGCCGCTCGGAAAGGAATAGCCCTGGGCCGCAATGTCGTAAATATCCGCCTCCCGCTCCACGACCCGGAGGATTTTGATGCCCTCATGGTCAAAGTAGGGTCTGCGGCGCAGAGCGACGTTCTTGACCATGGTGTTCCAGGTCAGGCCCATGATGGCGCTCAGCCCCATCGTCCTGCCCAGCCTCTTGTCATAGCTCCAGTACACGAAGCCCAGAATCAGGATCAGCAGCAGCTCCTCCCCAAACATGGAAAACAGGGATATGATCGAAATCCCCGCGCCGCCGATGTGCGCCTGGAGCCATTCCATCAGGCTGACCTCCCAGGGAAAGAAAAACGTGTTTCCGCTCACTGCCATGCTTCAATCCTCCATTGTCTCGCTTCATTTGCCAAATGGATCTCTGCCGGGGGCCCGTTCTCACAAGGCGTCCCGCCTGACCGTCGCTCTGCCACATGTTTTTTGCATTATATCACGCTTGAAGGCGCGCAGGCAAGCCAAACCCGCGCCTTAGCCCCTTGAACGGTTGGCCGCGGCACATCGTGCGGAAACGTCGGGGCATGAAAACGGGCGCTGAAAGCAAAGGAACAGATGGGAAGGGCGCCGGTGCGCCGCCTGCCCGGGTATGACGCGTCGGTCCGAACCCGGCGGCGGGCATCGCCGCCCCTTCAAATGACATTTGCCTTATGCGCTTTTGCGGCTTATGACCAGATTTCCACCGACCCGGTCTCGCCTTCCCTGTTCACCCAGTAGATCCTGTTCTCCTCCACCTTCACATAGGCGGAGATGGCGTTCTTCGGCACCTTTGCGGCGATTTCCTCAGTGGTGATCGCGCCGCCCATCAGGCTCTGGATGACGATCTCCAGCTTCGCGGCCCTGGCCTTGCGCCCGGTCTTTTTGACCTCCTCGGCCACGGCAGCGGCCTTTTCCCCGCTTTCGCTCACCGCGCGCCGGGCTTTGGCGGCGGCCTTCTTCACCTCAATTTGGGCGACAGCGACGGCGTCGGAGACCTTCTCAGCGCCCTCCTCCACCTTCGCTTTGGCCTTGCGTCCAGCGGCGCGAACGGTCTTTTTTGTCTCAATCTCCGAGGCCACGGCGGCTTCGGAGGCCATCTCAACGCCCTCCTCCACCTTCGCCTTGGCCCTGCGCCCGGCGGTGCGAACAGTCTTTTTCGCTTCGGCGGCGGTTTCTTCAAGCTTCTTCGGCATGTCAAACTCTCCTTTGCGTTTGTATTTGTACTCATTATAGCACAATGGATGCGGCATGACAAGGCCGTCCTTCGCGCCGGTTTGCGCATCGCGCCGGCGATTTTGCTTCTGTTTATATTTCGTTGATATTCTGCTGGCATAATAATCTTGGTCAAAGAAAGTTCAAGCTTGCTTCAAGCAAACAGGCGTATTTTTCCCCGCAAGGAGGGATGGAAACATGGTCAAGAATCCTTACGAAATACTGGGAATCGCGGAAGGGGCGAGCATGGAGGAGATCAAGCGCGCCTATCGCAAAAAGGCCAAGGCGTATCACCCCGACCTGCACCCCGACGATCCCACGGCCAACGAGAGGATGCAGGAGGTCAATCAGGCCTACGACATGCTGTGCAACCCCGATAAATACGCCGCGCGGCGGCAGGCGGAGCCGAATCCCCGGTACGCCTACACCCGCACAGGCGCCGGGCCGCAGTACGGCCAGGGCAGCCGCCCATATACATATTATGCCTACGCGGGCGAAGAAAACCCCTGGAGCGCATGGCAGGATACAGGGAGTCAACGGCAACAGCAATCCGCGGGCATCGTCCGCCCCTTCCGGGGGTTCCTGCGGGTAATCGGCGGCATACTGCTCTTTCGCTTCATCGTCACGCTGCTGCGCTTCGGGCTGTTCGGCTTCTTTTTCTGATATGGGAGGCAGGCATATATGAGCAGGATTATCGGCATTGATTTGGGCACCACGAACAGCTGCGTCTGCATTGTGGAGGGTGGTCACCCGGTCATCATACCCAACGACACCGGCGAACGGGCGACGCCCAGCGTGGTGGCGTTTACCCAAAAAGGCGACGTGCTGGTGGGCAGCGCGGCCAAGCGCCAGCAGGCCGTGAACCCGGGCAGGACCATCAGCTCCGTCAAACGGCAGATGGGCACAAGCTGGAGCATGAAAATCGATGACAAGCGATGGACGGCGCAGGAGATCAGCGCGCTGATCCTGCGCAGGCTCAGGCAGGACGCGGAAACCTATCTGGGCGAAACGGTCACCGACGCTGTGATCACCGTGCCCGCCTATTTCAACGACATTCAGCGCCAGGCCACCAAGGACGCGGGGCGCATTGCCGGTCTGAACGTCAGGCGCATCATCAATGAGCCCACCAGCGCCGCGCTGGCCTATGGATTGAACAACGGAACGCCCCAGAAGATCATGGTCTACGACCTGGGCGGCGGCACCTTCGATGTTTCCATCATCGAGATCGGCGAGGGCGTGATCGAGGTGCTGGCCACCTCCGGCGACAACCATCTGGGCGGCGACGACTTTGATGAGCGCGTGATGAACCATCTGTTGGACACATTCCAGCGGGAAAGCCACATTGATCTGCGGCGCGATCCCGCCGCGACGGGCCGCGTGCGCGAGGCCGCCGAGCAGGCCAAGAAGGAGCTGTCCGGGTCCGAAATCGCCCAGATCAGCCTGCCCTTCATCGCCCAGAGGGACGGTCAGCCCGTCCACATGGAGCTTTCGCTGACCCGCGCGAAATTCGACCAGCTGACCGCCGATCTGGTGGAGCGCACAGCCGTTCCCGTGCGCAACGCGCTCCGGGACGCGGGCATCTCCCCCTCCCAGCTGGGGCGGGTGCTGCTGGTGGGCGGCTCCACGCGCATCCCCGCCGTGCAGGCAAAGGTACGCCAGCTGACCGGCAAGGAGCCCTCCAGGAGCATCAACCCGGACGAATGTGTCGCCCAGGGTGCGGCGGTGCAGGGCGACATATTGCAGGGCTCCCGGGAGCTGGCGGCCAAGGGGGATATCTTGCTGCTGGACGTGACGCCGCTTTCCCTGTCCATCGAAACGGTGGGCGGCGTGGCCACGCGGCTGGTGGAGCGCAACGCCCGCCTGCCCATCCACCACAGCCAGATCTTTTCCACCACCGCGCCCTTCCAGCGGGCCGTGGAGATCCACGTATTGCAGGGCGAGCGCCCGATGGCCAGGGACAACAAGAGCATCGGGCGCTTCAGGCTGACTGGCATCGAGCGCGCCATGGCCGGCGTGCCGCAGATAGAGGTCACCTTTGATATCGATGCCAACGGGATACTGACCGTTTCAGCCCAGGATAAAAAGACCGGCAAGGCCCAATCCATCACCATCACCGCCAGCGACAAGATGAGCGAGGACGAGATTCAGCAGGCCATCCGCGACGCGGAGCTTTTTGCCGGGCAGGACAGCCTGTACAAGGACGGCATGGCCGCCGTAAACGACGCGCGGACGCTTGTTTCCAGGGTCGAGGCCGCGTTGAAGCAGCAGGGAAAGGCGATTGACAAGGCGCAAAAGCGGCAGATCAAGTCTGATATCGCGGCGCTGAACAAGGTGCTGTTCCGGTGCAGGCCCGGGAAGATGAACGAAAGCGATATCGCCGGGCTGCGCGACGCCATCGCCCGCCTGGAGGCCTCGTCCGCGAACCTGTGAGCCCCTCGTTTCAGGCCCCGGAACAGCGGTCATAGCACAGAAAACGGATGCGGGGAGCGGCCAAACGGTCGCTCCCCGCATTTGTTGTATCGATTTGCGCAGGTTGATGTATGTAGCTTTTCCCGATTTGTCGCGGAAAAGGAGCGCTTACGCCGCGGCGTCCATTTCGCCATAGGTCTCCGTCAGCACGTCGAAGGCGTCGATGGCCCTTTCAAGGCAATCGGTCACGTCCTCCAGGCGATAGAAGCCGTCCCCGTTCATCTCTATGCCGGGAAGCTCAATGACAAAGGACTCCGGCGGCGCGTTCAGCGACAGGGGTGCGATGTTCCGCAGCTGCTCGGTGTTCTGGTACACCAGGCGCACCCGGGCGAATTGTGCGCCATCCTCGGAAAGCCATTTTTCGAACAGCAGCTTGCTGCCGATGGGCGTCTTTTGCTCCACGGTCCGGGGCAGCAGATAGTCCGTCACGCCCAGAGAGGCCAGGACGCTGGCGATATTGGAATCATGTCCGCAGAGAAAGGTGAACCTCCGGCCCTCGGCGGCAAGCTCGCCCGCAATCTCCTTCAAAAGCGGATTGGCCACGTTCACCGACACCAGCGGCGCGGTGAACAGCATGGCGCTGTAGGTATCCACAATGCTGTGAATCTGCCGCCAGCCATCGTCGGTCAGCGCGTGGCCGAAGGCCGCCTTTTCAGCGTCCGGCTCCTCGTAGTATTGGAGGATCAGCGCGTCCGCCACAGAGGTGGCCGTCCTGATGGGGCTCGTCATGGAGGGCTCCTTGCCCATTTCCAGCTTCAGGGCGGTCTCGTCCGCAAGCAGATCGCCATAGGCGCCCGCCTGATAGGCCTCGCTCTGCCGCATGTCCGTGACATCCATCAGCAGCTCGATCGCGTCCAAAAGGCCCGCATGGATGCCGTTGATTCCGGCCACGCCGCCCATTTCGGCCACCTGCGCGATCGCGTCCGCGGCGTAGGCATCGTTGACAAAGTGCAGCGCGGGCTCAAAGGTCGGGTCCATGGTGTCATATTCCGCGTGGCTCTCAATGGGCACCTCCGCCACGGGCAGCAGTCCCGCGGAAAAATAGTGGGCGGTGGCCAGCGTGCGCTGCTTGCTGTTGGCATAGAAGCGCACCGCGCCCTCCTCCGGGCGATAGTTTTCCGGGAACAGCCCCTCGTCCTCCAGCCACAGGCGGAAATACTGGCCCATCTGGGTCTCCAGCATCGCACCGCGCAGCGACAGCTCGCTGGGGTTGCTGGTCCACTCAAACCAGGTATGGGGCGTGATATCGCCCAGCAGGGACCCGCTGCCCGACAGGGGCGAACGGATGTTGTGGCGACTCAGCACTACCACCTGCTCGAGCTGATAGCCGTCCTCCTTCCCCGTCATGCGGGCGCCCTCGGGATACAGCGTCTCAAACTCATTCTTTTCGGAGATGGTATAAAAGCCGTTGGCTTCGCACTTCTCCTTAAACTTCGCCGCGGCCTCCGGGTCGCCGTAATCGCGCCCGGTATCGTCGCAGAGCAGCATGTAGGCCCTGCCGCCGTACTTCTTGTTGGAAAGGGTGTAGGTGGCCATGGAGAAGTCCCCGGTGGAATTGCCGAAGGCCAGCACCGGCACTCGCCCGATCTCCTGCTGGATCATGGCGGCCTTGTTGGTCTTTTGGTTCTTCAGGAACAGCTCGCCCGCGATCACCAGCTCGTCCCGGGGCGTCAGCTCATAGAACATGCTGTCCGCGTCCGCGTCGCCGGAGGCCACGTACTTGAGATCCGTGCCGATCACGCGGTCAAAGGGGATATCGTCGTCTAGTACGCCCTCGGTCATCACCCGCACGGCGTCGCGATAGGTGGCGCTGACGATGTACACGGTCCAGTCGTTCTGGCGCAGGTACTTCACCAGGGACACCATCGGCTGGAAGAAGGCTTCGCCATAGGTCATGCCCGAAAAGCCATAGACCTCCCCCGCCTTAAAGGAACGCACCACGTCCGCGTATTCATCGGCGGTCAGCCCCTCGTAGAGCTTCGGCCCCAGCTCTCGCTCCATGGCGTCAAAGTCCTCGATGGGCACGCCCCTGAGTACCTTGTCCTCCCAGGCCTGGGCAAAGGCCCTCAATTCCTCCGGAGCCTCATAGCTGTCGTCGTACAGTGCCCGGTTGATGTACAGCCAGTCGTTGAAGTAGGTGGGAAAGCGCTCGCCGTACAGCGTGCCGTCCATGTCGAACACGGCCACGCGGTCCTCCACGGGAATAAAGCCCGCGGAGCCCTCGTCCCCGGCGCTTTCCACAAATTCGACGATGGAAGTCATCGCCGGGGAATCCACCGCCCAGTTTTCAATCGCCGGCGCCTCGGCCCGGGCGATGCCCGCGCCCAACGCAAGAACACACAAAAGCAGCGCCATGATCCATTTACGCATCCATCTTCCCTCCTACTGTTTTCAGGCCTCCGCAGCGCGGGAACAACCGCATTGCTTCAAATATTATACAGGAAATGCGGGTCAATGTCCACCGCCGGAATATCACATTTTTATATCATTTGGAGAAAGCGCCGTCCCGGACTATCGCAGGATCTCCAGCTCCTCCAGCCGTCCCAGCACCGACTCCGGCAGCTCAAGACAGTGCCAGGCGGCGATGCGGCGCGCACTGTCTGTGACTTCTTCGTGAATCCTCATGACCCGGTCCTTGTCGTCGTTGGCCATCCGCAGGTTCATAAGCGCCGCTCGCAGCAGGGCCCTTCGGTCCAGCTCCGGGCAGGCGGGCGCCGTGTGCCAGCGCAGGGTGACACCCTCCTTCGCCGGCGTCTTGATGATGAGCCGCAGCGTGCGGGTTTCGGCGTCGTAAATGGATTCATACGCGCCCGTGGCCTCGTCCGGCAGGCGGTTCTCCACCCCCACCAGCTCCACCTCGCAGCGGCGGTTTTCGGGAATCAGCTCTGCGGCGCCGGTGGGCGGCGAGACCGTCAGCGTCATGTCCTTGCGCACATCCAGCGCACAGCGCGTCTCCGCCGCGCGATAGTCGGGCGAACGGGAGCTTTTGCCGTTGTCCTCAACGACGTGACAGCCGCCGCTCATCCCCGCGAACACGCGGAAACGCAGCACCTCCGGCAGCGGCCCGCCGTTTTTCAGCCTCTCTGAGCCGTCCATGGGGATCACCGTGCCCGGGCGGACAAAGACCGGCGCCTCTGACAGCGTTCGGTACACCCGCAGGAACTGCCCGCTGGGATAGCGATGGCCGGTGGTGAACTCCACCCACTCCCCCTTCGGGAGCCAGGCCTTGACGTGCGCAAGCCCCGTCGAATCCATCGGGGAAGTGATCGGGGCCACCAGCATTTCCCCGCCAAGGACATACTCGTCCCGCTGGGCGGCATAGGCGGCCTCGTCGTCCGGCCAGTCGTAATACACCGGGTAGAGCATCGGCCAACCCTCTTTGCCGCTTTGCACGTTCTTCGTATACAGCCAGGGCAGCAGCGCGTGGCGGAAACGCAGCCAGCGCTTCATGATCGCGCAACAGGGTTCGCCGTAGGTCCACGGCTCCTTGCTGAGAAATTCGCTGTCACTGGAGTGCAGCCGCATGATGGGCGACAGCACGCCGAATTGCAGCCAGCGGGTTTGCAGCTCCTCGTCCCGCACGCCGTGCATATGCCCGCCGATATCGTGGCTCCACCAGCCGTAGCCGATGTTGGCAGCCGTGGCGGTAAAATACGGCTGGAAGGCGAGGCTGTCCCAGGTGATGCAGGAATCGCCTGAGAAGCCCACGGGGTATCGGTGGCTTCCGGGTCCGCCGTAGCGGGAAAAGGTCAGGCCCGCGTCACCCCTGCGGGCCGCGTACAGATAGCGCGTGTGGTTCAACATGAACAGCGGGTCTATGCCCGGCACGCTGCTGCCGCCCCTTTGCTGCCAGTCGATCCACCAGAAGTCCACACCCTGGCGCTCAAAATCGTCCAGCACGGCCTGCTCAAAGGCCGCAAGGTACTTCGCGCTGCCCGCGTCGAAGGGAATCGGCTCGCCAGCTTCGGGGGCGACGCCCATCTTTCGCGCCATCGGTTCATAGAGGTCCTCAAAGGCCCGCAGGCCGTCGGCGGGGTGATCGTTCAGCGTGACCCTCAGGCCCCGGTCGTGCAACCACCTTAAAAGCCGGGGCGGATCGGGGAACATCTCCCTGTTCCAGGTATAGCCTGTCCAGCCGGGGCCGTGCCTGGGGTCTATGTCGGTAACGTGCCAGTTCATGTCCAGCACCGCCACCGACAGCGGCACGTCCTGCGCCGCGAAGCGCTCCATCAGGGCCATGTAGCTTTGCTCGGTATAGGGATAAAAGCGGCTCCACCAGTTGCCCAGGGCATATCTCGGCAACGCGGGCGTCGGCCCGGCGAGGCGATAGAAGTCCTTCAGCGCGCCCTTATAATCCCGTCCATAGGCGAACAGGTACAGATCGACGCCGTGGGGCTCTGCGGGCAACAGGCTCCCCGCTTCATCCATGCGCATGGTATCGGAGTCGTCCAGCGCCGCGTAGCCGTCCCGGGACATGAGGCCGTCCCCCAGCGGGATCTCGCCGTTGGCCTCATCCAGCGTGCGGGCGGTGCCCTTCAAATTGCGGCCGTCCTCGCCATAGCGCCACACGCTGGCATAGGCCCCGTACTGTCCCTTCAGCGTCACGGACAGTCCCTCCGGCGAAAAGGGCCTGCCGTCGTACCGCAGCCGCACGGCCTCGGTCTCCACCGTCAGCCAGCCGTCCTTTTCCTTGAGCGAGAACGCCGGCAGCGGGAAGGCCCGGTTGATGACCGTCTGGGTGGCGGTATCACAGAAGCGGCCCTCCGGCTCGTATTCCAGCCTGAGCAGCCGGTCCGTCAAGACGGTGATCCTGTAGCCCTCGCCGCGTATCACAGCGCCCTCCGTTGGCGCGGGGTTAATCGTCCAGATATCGGTAAAAGCCATGCGCTCCTCCCCTCCCGTCCGTAAGTCTCAATCGTCTGTATGCACATTTTCCGCCCAATGCCCAGCGGCGCACGGGAACGGCGCGCATTTGCCGGGTCCGGTCGGGCCGCGCGCCCCGGCTTCGTGCAATCATCCGGCTCCATCGCTGAGCGCCCGGTCACACAGGCCGCCCGGTCATTCCAGCGGCGCCTGTTCCCGGGTGATGGCGGCCTTCCCGCGCCACGCTCCGCCGCGATAGCGCAGGTAGCTGGCCACGGCCACCAGCGTCCAGGTGAAGGCCGTGCCCAGCCAGACACCCCACACCCCCACGGACGCAATCAGCGTCAAAGGCTTGGGAAAGGCCACGCGGCCCGTCATCTCACATGCCCCGGAGATCAGGGAATAGGCGCTGTCCCCCGCTCCGTTCAGCACCCCGCGGCAGACATAGATCATGCCCAGAGCGATCAGGAACCAGCTGGTGAGCCTGAGCCCGCGGGCGCCGTAGCGAATGACCTCCGCCCCCTGCTCCGCGTCCACGAACAGGGCCATGACCTGGGGACTGAACAGCTGCAGCAGCAGGGTCATCAGCGCGGAGAACGCCAGCACCAGCGCCACCGCTTGTCTAAAGCCCTGGCTGACTCTCTCGCGCTTGCCCGCGCCGATGTTCTGACCCGTGAAGGTGGAAAGCGCTGCGAACAGGGAGCCGTAGGGCTGCTGCACCAGGGCCTCCACGCGGCTGGTGGCCGTGAAGGCCGCGCCCACCACAGAGCCAAAGCTGTTCACCACCGATTGCAGCGCGATCAGCGACAACGCCACCATGGAGGACTGCGCCGCCAGGGGCACGCCGATCCTGAAGCACTGGCGGAACAGCGTCCAGTCCGGCCGCCACATTGCCTTTTCGATGATGAACAAGGGGTTGTGGCGGGCGGCGTAAATCACACAGCCCACCGCGGAAAGTGCCTGGGAGATGATGGTGGCCGCCGCCGCGCCGCCCACGCCCAGACGCAGGCTGCGAATGAAAAACAGATCGAGAAAAACATTGAGGAAGCTGGACACCACCAGGAAAAACAGCGGCGTGCGGGAATCCCCCACCCCGCGCAGGATGGAGGAAATGCCGTTGTACATGGACACCGCCGCCACGCCCACGCACATGATGCGCATGTAGACCACGGCCTGGTCGATGATGTTATCGGGCGTGCCCAGCAGGCCCAGCACCGCCCGGGACAGGGCAAAGCCAAGTGTGCCCA
Source organism: Clostridia bacterium (assembly GCA_017459565.1). GTDB lineage: Bacteria > Bacillota > Clostridia > Christensenellales > Aristaeellaceae > UBA2862. The sequence goes on from JAFUCP010000048.1 coordinate 13,850, forward strand.
TGACCAGGGCGCTGCCGGCCATGATGTAGACGGCGTTGGTGATCACCCGCTTGACGGTATCGGGCCGGTCCGCGCCAAAAGCCTGGGCGATCAATATGCCCACGCCGCTGGCCAGGCCGTTGCACAGCGAGAAAAACAGGAAATTGAGCGAGCTGGTGGCGCCCACCGATGCCAGGGCGTCCGGCCCCACGAAGCGGCCCACGATCATCATATCCACCATGCTGTAGACCTGTTGAAAGATATTGCCCACCAGCAGCGGCACCATGAACCTGAGCAGCATCTCCCAAGCTCTGCCCTGGGTCATGTCCATCATGCGGTGCCCACGATTGCGCTTTTCCATGCAGCGTGCCCTCAAAGCAAGTCGATGTTTGTCGTATTGCGTGCCGCAAGCGCCTTTGCCGCCGTGGCCGTGCAGCGCCCCGGCGGCGCTTGTCTGCGTGATATTATACCGCCCGGGGCCCCTGCGGTCAATGACCGTATACATTAAATAACGGCCGTCCAGCCCTCATATCATCGCATATTCCGGGCATTTGGGTTGAACCGGGCGCGCGTCTGTGCTATACTTTTAACGGTTGGTTCGGTTCACGTTGAAGCCGGGCTGTCAAACAGAGGCCATGCGATGATTCAGGAGGGCAAAAAAGTGAATTTTCAACAGGTGGTTGACGGCATTGGCGCGATGACGTGCGTGGTATCCGTCCAAAAGCGCGCCGACGGCGGATACGGTGATATTCGCATTGTCACGGGAAACATGGCCTATATCGATTCGATTGAACATCCGATGGGCGGCGTTCAAATGTTGAAATCCCGCTTCACGCCCAACAGCCTCTATACCGATTACATGACCAGGGACCTGAACTTCGAGGATTTCTGCTACCGCAGTGCGGTCGAAAAGAAGTGCCTGCACTCATACGCGCATCCCGACAGGTTTGACGTGTGGTTCAACATGACCTTTTTGCCCCTGACGCCCGACGACGGAGATCTGTGCTTTTGCACCTACACCATGGAAATCAACCTATCGGCGGACAGCTCAAGAATGTCCAACGTTTCGTCGGAGCTGGCTTCCTCGGTGCTGGAAACCGCCATCAAGCTGCGCGGCGCCACCGATTTTGAAGCGACGATGGCGGATGTCATCAAGGACATACGGGAAATCTGCCTGGCAAAGCAGTGCTGCATCCTGCTCATGGAGCCCGTCTCCCGCACCTGCTCCGTCCTCTGTGAGGATATCGCCGAGGGCTCCCTCAAAAGGCCCATGGCCGAGATCATCGACGATTCCTTCTATGATCTGGCGGAATCGTGGGAATCGGTCATATCCGGCAGCAACTGCCTGATCGCAAAGAATGAGCAGGATATGGAGGTGGTCCGGCAGCGGAACCCGGAGTGGTACAAATCCCTTGCGGAAAACGACGTTCATTCCATCGTATTGTTCCCCCTGAAATCGAGAAACGAAAGGCACGGCTATATCTGGGCCACGGATTTTGAGCCCGGGGACGCGCCCAAAATCAAGGAGGCTCTGGAGCTGGCGACCTTCATACTCGGTTCCGAAATCGGCAACCACCTGCTGCTCAAGCGCCTGCAAATCCTCAGCTCCCGGGACATGCTGACCGGCATCATGAATCGCAACGAAATGAACAACTGTGTGGACGCGCTCAGCGACGGCAGGCAGTCGCCCGGAAGGCCGGTGGGCGTGCTTTTCGCCGATCTGAACGGCCTCAAGAGGGTCAACGATTCCCTCGGCCACACGGCGGGCGACGAGCTCATCCGGGCCGCGACGCGCGTGCTTCGCCGGGTTTTCCACGACGGGGAGATATTCCGCGCCGGGGGCGATGAGTTTACGGTCATCTCCGTGGACGCCACCCTTGAAGAGATGGAGCGCAAGGTCCGTCAAATTGCCAAATACGAAAAGGACGAGGACCGGGTCAGCTTCGCGGTGGGATACTGCGTGGAAGCGGACTGCCGGAACGTCCGCAATGCGCTGCGCACAGCGGATGAGCGCATGTATGAAAACAAGCGGGAATACTACAGGACGCACCCGAAATCGGAAAGGGCCGAAAATACGCCAAAGCCATAAGTCGCGGCCCGGCTCTTCCGTCAGAGCCGGGTCCTCTTCGCCGTCTATGTTCTCCGGGCGCAAAGCGCCAATCCGCACAGGTTCCTTCGCGCTTCCGATCGCCGCGCCGCAAGCCTCAGCGCCTGTCGCGCGGGCTCATTTTCCATCCCTGCATACGCGCAGCAGCCATTCGTCCGGCGCGTCGCCCGTACTGAATTCAAAGTCCGGATCAAAGCTGTAGCCCTCGGGCACCCGCTGCAGCTGCACATGATACACCTGCGGCGCGCCCGCAAAGGTGATATCGCCGTTTTCATCGGCCAGGACCGGGGCGCACGCGCTGTCCGTGCAAAAGGTGACAAACGCGCCGGGCACGGGATCGCCGTACTGATCCACCACATGAACAACATACGCCTCCATGGCCGGCTGAACGGCGCGCTCGCCGCCACCCGCTTCGCTCAGCACCCAGCCTTCCTTACCGAGATGCTCACAAAGCGCATCCAGGGAAGCCTCGTCGTCAATCAGATAGACATTTATGTCGCCTTCGGGGTCTTTCCCGGTCCAGTCGGACAGGCAGACGCGGGTGTAGAAGCAGCCGTCCCCGCCGCCAGAGATGGGCGCATCGAGGACATAGGCGTCCCGCTGCGCGTTCAGCAGGGTCGGCAGCTCGTGAAGCGACGCGCCGTTTGCGTCATAGCAGACCATGTCATAGGGGTTGTCGGACGCCGGAAGCTCCATGCGCACATGGGCCACGCTGTCCTCCACGATCCACGCCTCCAGCCGGGTGGGCGGCGCGTCGTTGGTGAAGAAAACCGGCTTGATGTTTTCGTTGTCAACGCGGACCTCCCGGGAGGCTGCAACGGGGAAAACCCCGGTAGCGCTCACGGCGGGAATGCCGTCAAGCACGGCGGTTTGGGCATAGTCCCCGCCCAGGAAGGGCTCGATGACGGAACATAGCTCCCGAACGCTCTTGAAGATGCCGCCATAGCGGAAGGCGACGTTTCCGAAGCGATCCACAATCAGCGTCGTCGCAAGGACATCCGCCCCCACGGTCCGCGCCAGCTCCAGGCCCTCGTCCAGGCCCACGGGAAAGCTGAACCCATGCGCTTCGCGGCAGGCTCTAACCGTCTGCTCCGTGTCCTCCGGGTCGCAGGACAGCGCGATGAAGGCCACCCTGTCGCCATAGCGCGCAAAGGCCTCCTCCAGGAACGGCCCCTCAAGCGCGCAGATCTCGCTCCGCGTGGAAAACAGATGGATCAGCGCGGCGTCGTGATCCTTCAACGCTTCCGAAAGCGTGAAGGGGTTGCCATCGATATCCGTCGCCGTGAAATCCGCAAGCGGCCTTCCGAGGATGCCGGCATCCTCAGCCAGGGCGATTGCAAGGCACAGCGCCAGCAGCACAGAGACAGCTTTTTTCATGTGTTCAGCCTCCTGAGTACGCGATCGTCTTTATCGCAATCCGTGGACAACCGGGGTTTTTGCGCCGCAAATCTTAGGGGCCCGCGCGGCGGCACGTCCTGCCCGCCATCGCGCCTCACGCCTTCCGCGCCGGCTGCGGGCTGTCGTATTCCTTGGGAAAAAACTGCATGGTGGTGGGCGGCAGGGCGTTGAAGTACGCGGTGACCACCGGGTTTTCCTCGCCCCGGATCTTCTGCCGCCACTCGCTGGGCGACATATGGTAGATGCGCCTGAACTGCCGGTTGAAGCTGGACGGGGTGGGATAGCCGACGCTTTCCGCGATTTCAGAGATGGAATAATCGCAGTTGTACAGCATGGCGCAGGCGCGGTCTATCCGAATGATCTGAAGGTATTCCAGCGGCGCCCAGCCCAGGACCCGCTTGAAGAGGCGCCTGAAATGGGAAACGCTGACATGGCAGGTTTGAGCCAGCGTCGCCACGCTCACGTCGTTCATATAATTTGACGCGATGTAGGCTATCGCCGGTTCGATGCTCGACATGCGCCGGTTCACGTTCTGCCGGGGCAGATCGTCGCCGCGCCGCCGAAGCAGCATCAAAAACAGCGCGCCCATCAGCTCTCGGACGACCTCGCGCCCCTCCGTCCGCGCGTCGCCCAGCTCCTCCAGCACCATGCGCAAAAGCGCGTGCGCCCGGGGATACTCCGCTTCGGAAAAGGCGAAGTTTGCCGAAGTCAGGCCCGGCAGAAAGCGCCTTATCGCATCGGAAACCTGAGGGCCCAGGTGGGACAGCAGCCGCACCGGATCGGTATACAGCCAATTCCAGCGGCACAGGGAGTTCTCCGCCGCCTGGGTGAAATGGGGCATGTTCTGGGGCACCAGGGTGATGCAGGGCGCCTTAACCGGCACAAGCCTTCCATCCACATAGAACAGGCCCGATCCCTCATACAGATAGCCGATCTCCAGACAGTTGTGGAAATGGATGCGACGGATGGGCTCCGGCAGGGACACCCAGGCGGGGCCCAGCAGCGCGATCATCGGAAAATTCGCCGGCAGATCAAAGTGTCGGTAGAATACCGCGAATTCCTGTGTCTCCCCCACGCTTCCGCCTCCCTGACCGCCGATGGCGCGCCGCTTCGTCCGATTGACCGTATTATAACCCTGTCCTCTTGAAAAATCAAGCCGGCAATGCGCGTTGGCAGATGTTATTCCGGGGCTTTTCCGCGCTTATCGCGCCAAAATGATCGATTCTGCAAGAACTATGCGCGTATATGAATTGTAAATTGCGTGTGATTGTCATAATATGAACGTGAAAGGGTGGGCGTGGGCCCTCCGCGCCCGCTGAAAGGAAATACGGATAAAAAGGAGCGCGCCTATGTATATTCCCTCTGAATCGCGCTACGAGCGCATGAGCTACCGCCGCTGCGGCAAGAGCGGCCTGATGCTGCCCGCGATTTCGTTGGGCCTGTGGCACAACTTCGGCAACATCACGCCCTTCGGCGTGCAGCAGAGCCTGCTGCGCACCGCCTTCGACAGCGGCATCACCCACTTTGACCTGGCCAACAACTACGGCCCGCCCTACGGAGAGGCGGAGCGCAACTTCGGCATCCACATGGACCGCGACTGGCACACCCACCGGGACGAGCTGGTCATTTCCACCAAGGCCGGCTACGACATGTGGCCCGGCCCCTATGGCGACCACGGCAGCAAAAAGTATCTGATCGCGTCTCTGGACCAGTCCCTCAGACGGATGCATTTGGACTATGTGGACATCTTCTATCACCATCGGCCCGACCCGGACACCCCCATCGAGGAGACCATGGGCGCGCTGGACCAGATCGTAAAGAGCGGCAAGGCGCTGTATGTGGGCATCTCCAACTACTACGATCCCATGCAGGCGGAGACGGCCATCAGGACCCTGAAACAGCTGGGCACGCCCATGCTGATCCATCAGCCCAACTACTCCATGTTCAACCGCAGCATCGAAAACGGGCTGGACGAGGTGCTGCGCCGGGAGGGCGTGGGCTGCATCGCCTTCGCGCCGCTGGCCAACGGTCTGTTGACGGGCAAGTATCTCAAGGGTATCCCCGCGGATTCCCGGGCCGCCCACGACCCGCGCTATCTGAAGCCCGATTCCATCACCCCCCAGAAGCTGGCCAGGGTGGCGAAGCTGAACGAACTGGCCGCCGGGCGCGGCGAATCGCTGGCGCAGCTGGCGCTGCAATGGGTGCTGCGGGACAAGGTCGTAACCTCCGCGCTGATCGGCGCGAGCAAGCCCGAGCAGATTCTTGAAAACGTCGGCGTCCCGTCGCTTCCGCCGCTGACGGAGGACGAGCTGAAGCGCATCGACGCCATATTGTCTCAGGATGCGTAAGGCAGGCGTCCGCCATCGACACAGCTTCCGCGAAGACAAGGGAGGAACCTATGAACAAGAGAGAAAGAGTGATTTCCGCCTTTCACGGCCGCGAAACGGATCATGTGCCGGTGTGCATGTGGCAGCACGTGTCCCAGCGCTTCTGGAACGACGACGACGCCTTTGCCGCGGAGCAGGCGCGCTTCTTCAAAAGCACGGACGTGGACTTCATGAAGCTCTCCGGCGACGGGTTCTTCGGCTGGCCCTCGCCGGCGCTACAGGGCATTTCCGCCGCGAAGGAGCTTTATCAGCTTGAGCCCCTGGGCGAGAACCATCCCTTCATCCGCAAACAGATCGAGCGCACGAAGAAGGTCGTCGCCGCGCTGAACGGCGAATGTGTGTCCCTCTACCTGGTGTTCGTGCCCCTGTCCTGCATCCGGCTGGTCATCGGCTATCCGATGATGATGAAGCTGATCCGCGAGGACCCGGAGGCCATGAAGCACGCCTGCGCGGCCGTCGCCGAGGACCAGAAGGCGCTGGTGCGCGGCTTGATCCGCGAATCCGGCGTGGACGGCATCTTCTACAGCGTGCAAAACGGCGAACAGACCCGCTTCACCGCCGGGGAATACGGCAGCTGGGTCATGCCCAGCGACAGGGCCGTGCTGGAATATGCCAACGGGCTGAGCGACATGAACGCCATCCACTTCTGCGCCTGGGAGGAGATTCCCAACCGGCTGGAGGTCTGGAAGGACTACAGGGCCCCGGTGGTCAGTTGGTCCAGGTTCTTCGACATGATGGACATTCGCAAGGCCCAGTGGCACTTTGGCTGCACGGTCTGGGGCGGCTTCGACAACCGCCCGGGCAGCTTCCTCTACACCGCCTCGCGCGTGGAAATCGAGAAGGAAACCGCCCGGCTCATCGAGCAGGGCGGCAAGCGCGGCTATATCCTCGGCGCGGATTGCAGCCTCCACGGCGAGCTGCCCGAGGAGCGCATCCGCTGGGTGGCGGAAGCGGCGCACAGGCTGTGAGCGTGCCGGCTCCTATGGAGCATGGCAAATTCAATTATTCGGAAGCATCATTGCCTGATACAATCAGCAAAGGCGGGGGCTGCCTTCAACAGGAAGGCGTACCCCACGCCCCTCGCCTGCAATTAAGGGAGTTTGCCCCGCCGTAAATGACCGCGTTTTCAGGCGACGCCAACGCAGCAAGCAAAAATCCCCGCCATGTTCCTTGCTTGGCAGGGATTTTTGCATTTATGGGCTTTGTCAGCGGTCTGGGGAGCCCGCGGGTGTGCCGCGGGCTCCCATTTCTATGAATTGATCAGGCGGCAGGCTGCTCATCCACCATCTGTGCCAGGTTCTCATCGCAGAACAGGCCGATCACGTTTTCAGTCATCGCCTCATCCGCATCCACCGGGAAGCCCGCGGCCAGCCAGTAGGCATAGGGGCCGGTGGCATACTCGGTCAGCGCGTCCACATCGCTGCCGTAGCGGAACTCCAGGTGATAGGTGGTCGCCGGGGTATCGGGCATCATGAAGAAGTATTTGAACTCGCCCGCGTCCGCGTCGGCGGTCTCATAGAGCGTGCCGTTCATCATGCCGCCCAGGGACAGGGGGCCGACATAGCTGTATTCATGGGAGAACACCGTTTCACCCGCCAGGGTGCCGCTGATGGTGGCGCCGTCAAAGGTGATCTGATCGATGCCGTTTATGAGCAGGCAGTCGAACTGCGCGCCGTTGGAGCCGTCGCCATAGGCGTCGACGGCTTCCTGGCCGTAGATCGTGCCGTTGCAGGCATCCTTCAGGACCTGCGCCACCTCCGGGGCCATCTCATCGCCCACCACCGCGGCGCAGTGGTCCAGCCATATCTGATCCCAGGCGGGATCGGTGATGACCGGGAACAGGGCTTCATAGGTGCCCTTCACGTCCTCCAGCAGCTGCGCAGCGGCCTCCGCCCCGTCGCTCGCCATTTCTTCGCCGTTCTCCACCACGCAGTCCACCAGCTCATACCGGGACGGCGCATCGAAGGGCGCGCCCATGGTCTGGGCCGCCTGCTCGTTGTAGAATCCCGCGCCGACGATATCGCCGATGCCATCGGCGTTTTCGCCCACGCTGACGGTCACATTCCTGGCGACGCAATTCGTGAACACGGTCACGGGCATCCCGAACTGCTCGTCCGCGTAGCCGCCCGCATAGCCGGTGACGCCGCCGATCCAGAAGCAGTTGTCGCCCGCGGTGATGGTCACATTCTCAGCAACGCAATCGGTGAACTGCTCCGCCGCGAAGCCGCATCCGGACACGCCGCCCAGGCCATAGCAGTTGTTGCCCGCGGTGACGGTGCCGGTGGCGGTGCAGCCCACGACGCTGGTCTTCTCCAGGCCGCCGCCCACGATGCCCGCGTTGGCCGTGCCGTCCGGGATCAAGATATCCGCCTGTGCGGTGCAGTTTTCAACCATGGAGCCCATGCCCGCGCCGACGATGCCGCCGTACATGCCCTCGGCGCTCATCTCTCCCGCATGAGCAGTAACCTTGCCGTTTACCAGCGTCACGTTGCTCACGGTAGAACAATAGGCGTAGCCCACCACGTCGGCGCCCATCAGCTGGGCGTCCACAGTGGTGTTCTCCAGGGTGAAGTTGCCCACCTGAGCGTCTGCGACGCAGCCGAACAGGCCCTGCGTCCAGGCCTCGGGCTGATTGATCACCAGGTTGGAAACGGTGTGTCCCTGGCCGTCGAAGCTGCCGGTGAAGGCGATGCTCGCATCGGGAATCTCCTGCTCCTCCGCGCTCTCGCCGGAAGGGGCATAGGCGCCGATGGGCGTCCATTCCGCGCCCGCCAGGTCGATATCGGCGGTCAGCACATAGCTTGCGGAAAGGTTGTCGTTGATCGCAGCCAGCTGCTCGGCGGTGCTGATTTCGATGGCTTCCGCCGCCGCTTCCAGCTCGGCCTCGGCCGCGCCGTCCTGGGCCCCGCCCACATTCTCATCCACAAACAGCTTGATGCAGTCCTGGATCAGGCTGTCCTTGTAGCCGTCCAGGATGCCGCTGGCCAGCCAATAGGCGTATTTGCCCTCGGAATAGTTGTTCAGATTCTCCAGCGTATCGCCATAACGGAACTCGATGTGCTGGGTCTCGGCCAGGTTGTCGTCCGAGAAGCCAAAGTAGGTAAACAGACCGGCATCGGCATCCTCGGTCTTGTAGACGTGCAGACAGCCCGGCATTTCCTGCCCGAAGTAGCTGACGGTCATGTCCTGATCGAAGGCGTACGTGTGGCGGAACAGCTCGTTGCCCTCCGCGTCTACGCCGGAAATGACGTCACCCGCCACGGTCAGCTTCGCAAGGTCATTTTCGAAGTAGCAGTCGAACATCATGCTCTCGGGGCTGTCGGTGTAGGCGTCCACGGCCTTCTGGCCGTACAGCCTGCCCATAAACATCCCGGTCAGCATCTGATAGTAGCCCTCGGCGGCCTCGTCGTCCACGTTCCAGGCCTTGATGCACTCCATCCAGTAGTCCTTCAGGTCCTCCCGGGCGAACTCCGGGAACAGCTCGACATAGGTGGCGGACAGGGCGATCAGCCGCTCGTCCTCGATCACGGGGATATCCACGTCGATCTCATACAGGCCGCCAGTGGTGATGTATTCGATCTTGTCGATGCGCTTGCCCTTCAGCGCGTCATAGGCCGCGTCGTCCAGCTGCATACCGATCTGGGTGCGGCGCCAGAAGCCGGCAAGGTGCTGAAGTCCCACGCGGGTGCCGTCGTCGGCCACCAGCACGATGCCGCTGACGGAGGTGTCCTCGCCCAGGATTTCGTCCAGGCCGTCCACCTTGACGACGATATCAGCGTGCCTGTCGTAGACGATCGACGCGTCGGCCTCGACGGCCTCCGCTTCGCCATTGACGGCGCTGAATGCAGGCGCGTCGCCCACCGTCAGGGTCTTGTACAGCGCGGGCTGTTCGTCAAGCGCGTACCAGGAATAGCTGGGGGCCTCGAACAGGGCGTCCTTGCCCGCGTAGGTCGCGGTCTGCTCCTCGCCCCTCAGGGTCACGGTGATTTCCACGCTGCTCTCGTCGGTGATTTCAACGCCGCCGAGGTCCGCCAGCACGGAGGTATCCTCCACATAGACCGGGAAGATGACGCCGGAGATGTCAGAGCCCTCGGGGTCCACGTGGTAGGAACCGCCCACCAGCGCGCCGGCGCGGGGCTTCATCAGGGTCGCGGAGGTCACGGCGTCCACAGCGACGTCGGACTCAGCCGCGTAGAAATCCGCGTAGGGAATGTTCATCAGGACATATGCGCCCTTGTCCTCGGCCATCGCCGGGACCATGAGCGCGGCGCACAGGCACAGCGCCAGCAGGATGCTCAACAGTTTTTTCATGGTTTGACGCTCCTTTTGGGATATTAACGCCGACCGCCCATCCCAGGGCAGTCGGCATCTCTATAGAAATCAGCCGATGGCCTTCGCCAGCGCCTCCAGCGCGGCGTTGGCTTCGTCGTCGGGGGCCTCGTTGCAGATTACGCTCTCGCAGGCCAGGGTCACACCGTTGCTTGCGGCGTCCGCCTCCCAATCGCGCATCCACTGGCCGTCGCCCCAGCCGTACGATCCGAACAGCGCCACCTTTTTGCCCGCCAGGCCGGTCTTTACGTCGTCCCACATGGGCTGGAAGATAGTCTCCTCCAACACCTCGTCGCCCATGGCCGGGCACCCGAAGGCGATGGCGTCGTAGTCCGCCAGCTTGGCCGCGCCGAAGGCCTCCGCCTCGATCTTGTCCGCGCCCAGAGCGTTCACGATCACGTCCGCCATGGCCTCGGTGTTGCCGGAACCGCTGTAATACACAACTGCAACCTTGCTCATAACAATGCTCCTCCTCGTCATTTATGCGGGTCTTGCCGCCACCGTCAAGCGGGTCAGCGGGCAGCCCGACGCAAACAGCCTCTGATAGACTGCTTTGCACTTTTCATAGCGTTCAAACGCCTTGAGCGCTTCGCACTCGTTGGAATACACCTTCCAACAGCCGCAGGACAGGCAGTTCCTGCCGCCGTTTTCGATGAAGCCCACAACGTCCTCCAGCGGATAGCCCAGGAACACGCCGATTTCATGGGGAAAGGCGTCAAGCGCGTTCAGGCGCGCTTTCAGCGTTTCCAGTGCTGAGCGCACATCGAAACGGCTGTAGCCGCAGGCGCGAAGCAGCCGCCGCACGCCTTCGCACATCAGTGCTTTTTCCAATTCCGGGGACCTGTAGATGTAGATCAGCGCCTTGCCCTGCGCGACCCTCAGCAGCGTCATCGTCACGCCCCTGTCCTTTAGCTCGCCGCGAAGCCGCGCAAATTCGGCCGGGAAGCCCTCCTGCATGGAATAGTTGAACAGGTTGCCCAGCTTCAACCGCGCCAGCGTGGGCGAAGCATGATCGATGATCGCGCGTTCCAGCATAGACTATCCTCCCAATGGTTAGTTTTGCCTAATGCATGGTTATATTACACTAACTTCCAAACAAAGTCAATAGCTTTTCCTGAATTTCACATTTACCCATCGACAAGGCTTGTGGAAATCATTGATTCGATAAAAGGGTTGACAGATGAAGTTTGCATGTGGTAATATAAAGTTAGTGATAACTAATTCTATAATTGAAGGAGGCACCATGAGCGCAATCATCATCGGCGGCAACGAATGTATGGGCCGCACCTATTGCGACCTGTGCGCCAAATACAACATCACGGCGCGCGCCATCCCCCTGAAAAAGGGCAGCTTTGCCAACCAACTGGGAAAGCCGGATTACATCTTTGTCTGTATGGATACCGTATCCCATCCCCTGGTCATCAGCGCGCAAAAGGAAGCACGGAAGCACGGGGCACAGCTGGTCAAGCTGCGCCGCGGCAGCGCTTCCGCTCTGGAGCGCGAATTGATCCGCGTGACGACCCAGGCGTAAAACAGCTCACATCCGCCG
>JAFUCP010000049.1 GCA_017459565.1 Clostridia bacterium
CTCTGGGATAACTCATGCCATTCTCAGTCCGCGCCCGCGCTGCTGCGTCCGGGTCAGCGTGGCGATCTCCACAGCCAGATCGTGGATATCCCGGTCGCTTCGAATGTAGAAGCTGTTCCCGGTCAGGTTCACGCTGCTCTGCTGCTGCCAGGTCTGCCGGTTGTCGTTGTGTGTGCTCCCGGCGACAATGCCGCCCTGTGCCTCTTCCGTGAGGAACCGTGCGGCGTTTCGGATGATCTTCGCCTGCTCCTGCTGGCCTTCGAGGAAGCCTACACCCATGCCCTTCATGGCCATGAGGCCGACCTCATCCCGGAAGATAGCAGATGGCGAGTGTATTGCCAGTGCGGCTTTTGCAGCCGAGAGTGCAGACCTTGCGGCTTGAACCGCCGCCTGTATGACGGCGGACTGTCCCGAGCGGATGCCTGAAGCAATGCCGCTGGTGATGGCTGTGCCAATGCTCCTCGCACTGGCAGCTGCGGTCGATGCCTGAGCGGCAAGGGCACCAGAGAGAGCGCCCATGAGGTTGGATGCCGCTGTGGCGCTGTCGCCCGCAAAGCTGTACTGCGTCATGCCCTGACCGACACCGGCGGATACGTCATTGCCCAGAGGCACCATGCGCTGCGCCGGGGACTGACTCTGGAGGGAACCGCGATACGCGCCCTCCAGGTTGCCCGCCGCTGTGGCGGTGTCACCGGAGAAGTCATACGCTGCCGCGCCCTGGCCGACACCGGCGCTGGCGTCATTGCCGACCTGCGGCATGACACCGGCGATAGCTGTCTGCAGGGAGGTGGCCAGCGTGGAGGCGTCGCCTTCCCAGCCATACTCCTGCATACCCTGGGCAATAGCGGAACTGACATCATTGCCCACACCAAGATACTGGTCGGCGGCGCTCACCAGATCGAGGATCTCCTGAAGCTGCGCAGCATATTCCTGTGCTGTGGTCGCATCCAGCTCTCCGCTGTTCAGCGCCTGCCACAGGTTCAGCGCGTAGTTGGCCAGCGCCTGCATGTCGTCCTCACGATAGGACAGTTCATCTATCATCTGCACCAGGTCGCCCTGCTGGTTCCTGAGCACCTGATCCATGCCATTCATATTGGTATCGGTGCCCGCTTCCTTGAACTCCTCGACCTTCTGCCGGTATTCATCCAGCGCGGCAGCGGCATTGTTGATCTCCGTCACGCTGTCATGGACGCTGGTGGTCAGCCAGCTGAAGGAGGTGTCCTTTAGGGGCTTGTCCTCATAGACGACCTTTGTCTCCTCGACAGCCTCCTGCGTACCGACCTCGGGCGTGATGACGACGTGCAGTGTGCCATCCGCATCGTAGGCAATGATCGTATCGGCGGTCAGCTTTTCGGCGGGAACGACGTTGACAGGAATCTCCTCGCCGTTATAATAGAAATGGGCGTTCTCATCGCCGAGAACATCCGTGGGGTTGTCATACTTCTCCCCGAGCCGCAGGATGCCGTCCACCTTGATGGGGTTCCTGGCCAGCACCTGATTGAGCGCGGTCAGGTCATACCCGGAGATGGACAGCTTGCTGGTGGGCGTGGGTACAGTTGCGCCACTGTCATCGTACTGGGAGATGTATCCCGTCAGGGACTGAGCCAGGGCGGACTTGTCGCAGCCGGTCGCCTCGGAGAACTTATTTACCAGGGCCTCCACCTGGTCAGGCGTCAGCGCGGAAACATCCACGCCCTCTGCTTCCAGGTACTTCACGACCATGGCGGTCACATCATCCGGCGTCAGCGCCGTGGTGAGCGCACCGCCCTCGATTTCCTGGTAGGCCAGCACGAAAGCCGTGACGGCTTCCGGTGTGAGAGCGCTGGTATCCACACCCTCTTTTTCGAGGTACTGGTTGACGTAGGCCACGATCTCATCCGGCTTGAGGGTGCTCATGTCCGCGCCCTCCGCCATCTCCTGATAGGCAGAGACCATTGCGGTCACGTTTTCAGGTGTCAGGCCGGATACATCCGCGCCGGTGGTGGCCTCCGCGTAAGTCTCCACATACGCGATGATGCCTTCCGGCGTGAGCGAGGTCTTGTCCGCGCCTTCCGGCTTCTCGGTAAAACGTTCGATCAAGGCATCCACCTTGATCTGCTGGCGAGCTGCATTTTCTTGCTCCTGTATGCCTGCGATGATGGCATCCGTGGTGATTGCGCCGGGATTGGCGGCAAACTCGTCCCAGTTGGCCTGAGCGCCGGTCATATCCAGCTCCGTGGCAATCTTCAGGACTTCCTCGGAGAGCCCCTCGCCGAACATGGAAGCCAGCCCTTCCAGTGAGGAAGAATACTGGCTGGTGAACTGCTGGATGGACGCCAGCTGCTCCAGGGCTGTAGAGACATCGATCTCCGGAAACAGCGCCTGCACCTCTTCCATGCTCATGCCGCTGGTGAGCAGTTCGGAGATCTGTGTGAGCACACCGGCGTATTCTGTGAGGCTGCCTTCATCCAGGCCGGTCGCGGCGTTCTTAACAGCGTCCAGCGCCTGAGCAGCCTGATAGGAATCCTCGCCGTAGGTCTTGACGGCAGCGTCGTAAGCCGTAAGCTTCCCGGCAAGATCAGCCAGCCTGTCGCCGGTCTGCTGCATGCCTTCATCGTTCCACACGGGATTGACCAGCTGCGCCAGCGTCTGGGCGTATTCACGGGTAGCGGCAAGGCGGCGCTCGTTGTAGCTGGTATTCAGGTCATTCAGCGCGGCCTGCTTCTCCGCGCCATCCTCCATGAGCTGGATCAGGGCGTATTCGCTGTCATACTGGGCATCGATCTCAGAATTGATCGCAGCAAGTCCCTGGGCGGCGGCGACCATGGCATTCTGGTACAAGGACACATCCGCGTCCTGCTGACCACGGGCCTGAGCCCGGGCGACTTCGGCCTCCACCTTATCGAGGATGGTCTGGAAGCCCTCCGTCTCACTGTCCGGCTGCAGCTTGTACTTGACGATGATGGCCTCACGATTGTCAATGAGCTCCTGAAGCCGAATCTTTTCATCATCGGTCAGGTAGCCGTTCTGCCGCTTCTTCAGCAGGGACTCAATCTCCCTGTCCATGCTGTCGAGGCTGTCAATGTCTACCTGGATCTGTTCAGACACGCCAGTATACCCGGCATCCTTCGCTGCGCCTTGCAGCGCCTGCAGCTCTGTGCGGGTGGACTCTGTGAGTGCCTTCCAGGAGTCCGTCCACTCCCTGACGATCTCATTGGTTTCGCCCTTGCCGTCTGTCTAGACGTCGATCAGGCCGGTCATCCATGCTCGGGCGCTCTTTGCGGTGTCGTCGTTCTTGAAGTCATCCTCGGACATGCCGAAGAAGGACAGCCCCGCGCCGCTTTTCCCGTAGAAGGTATCGGCAGCGGTGTTCTTCCATTCATTTGCCGTATCGATGAGCGCCTGCGTAGCCTCCCGAGCCATCTTCGCCCCGGAAACCCAGTCCCACAGCTTGGCAACACCATAAACGACAGCAGCACCGACGGCCAGCCAGACGGCAGGCGACTTCGCAAGCACGGTGAGCAGACCGGACATCCCGCCACCGGCCTTGCCGACAGCGGTACAGTAGGTGCCCAGCCAGCCGGTCAGCTTGCCGAGCCCTGTGGCCAATCGTCCGAAGATCAGGATCACCGGCCCGGCGGCAGCGGCGAGGGCCGCAAACCGCGCAATCTGAAGCCTTTGCCCCTGATCCATGTTCTGCAGCCGGTCTATGAACTTGCCAACGCTCTCCATGACCCGCTCAATGGTGGGGCGGAGATCATCGCCCAGGGTCTGAGCAAACAGAACGGCGCGGTTCTTCAGGTTGATGAGTCGACTCTGCAGCGTGGCATAGCGCTTGGACGCCATGGTCTCGAGCGCGGTGTTGTCCTTCCATGCCTGCGTGGCCATCTTCTGGGCGTTGGAGAACAGCTCACTGGCGTTGGTGGCACGAAGGAGTGTATCCCTGAGCCTGATTTCGCTGATGCCGATATCGTTCAGGGCTTTGACAGCGGACGCGCCTTCGTCGTCCAGCTTGCCCAGGCCTTCAATGAACTTCTGGAACACCTGGACGGGGTCGTTTTCCCACTGCTCGACGAATTCCTTCTCCGTCAGTCCGCTGACCATGGCAAAATCCTTCAGAGCGTCGCCGCCGGTCTTCGCCGCGACCTCCATGTTGATGAGAGCCTTGGACATGGAAGAGCCGCCCGCCTGGGCCTGTATGCCGACCGAGGACAGCGCGGCGGCCAGCCCCAGCACCTGGGGCTCTGTCAGGCCGATCTGCTTACCGGCACCGGCGATACGCATCGCCATGGTGACGATGGGCTCCTCGGTGGTGGCGAAGTTGTTACCCATCTCGGCGACTGTAGAGCCGATGTTCCTGAACAGCGACTGGTCGGTTCCCATGATGTTGGCGAACTTGGCAAGGCTGGTGGCCGCTGTGTCCGCGTCCAGGTCTGTGCTGCTGTTCGCCAGGTCGATCATGACCCGCGAAAACTCCTCGATGTGTTCTGTGGCGATACCCAGCTGACCGCCGGTGGACATGACGTGATTGATGTCCGTGGTGGAGGTGGCTATCTGCGTGGACAACCGCTTGGAGGCAGCTGCCAGCTGATCGTATTGTTCCTCCGTCGCCTGCACGGTCTTGCGCACATAGGCAAACGAGGACTCAAAGTCCAGGCTGGCCTGCACGATCTTCTTGCCCATCGCCACGATTGGCGTGGTGATCATGACGGTCATGCGACGTCCCAGCGCGGTAGCGCTCTTGCCGATGGCCGTCAGCTTGGTGGAAAATGCCGTCAGCGCAGAGCCTGCCTGCGTCCACGCGGAGCGGGAGACCTTCAGCTGCTGGGTCAGGCGGCGAATCTCCGCCTCCGTCTCGCGCACCGTGGCCCGGGCATTGTTGAGCTCGGTCTGCGCCCGGGAGACGGCGTCAGCATCGCGCTGCATGGCCCGCTGCAGGGAGGTGCACTGGCCTTCGAGCTTCTTCACCTCGTCGCCGCTGGCAGCGTATTCCTGTCTCAGTCCCTCCAACTGAGCTTCCGCTTCCGCGTAGGCGATGGTATTCTCATGGCCTTCATCCTTCAGCACTCGGAGCTCATTCTCATGAGTGCGAATACTATCCGCCAACTCCGTATGTCGCTGTCGGGCTTCAGTCAGGCGCTGTGAGTATTGCTGATACCGGGCGTGGCTCTCCTGAAGGCGACTGTTGGCGGAGGCAAGCGCCCGTTCATACTGGGATACAACATCCCGCTGATGTCCCAGATTGGTCTGGAGCATAGACAGACGGCTCGTCATACCGGCAGTGGTATTTCCGAAGTTGTCTATGCCAGCGCCCGCCAGGCGAAAGCTGCTCTCCGCCTCGCGGATCTGGCGGTTGATGCTGTTGATGTTTCGAGAGAAGTTGTCGGATTGCAGCGACAGGGTGACCACCAGGTCGCGCAGCACTTCGGGCATGAGAGTTCACCTGCCTTGTTTGAGCATTAAAAGAGCGCCACTCGTAAGCGGCGCTGGTCGTAATGATTACCTTGTTAGACTGGAAGCTGTCGTGATGTTTCCCTCTGATGCTTATGGAAGCTCATAATCAGCAAGACGAAACCTCTCCTCGCTCATCAGCATACATTCAATGTCACAGCTGGCAAAGCACCGAATCAATTCTTGTACAAACACTGGATTCTTTCCAGGCTGCATCACGCAGATGCTGAAGTTTTCCCCAAGCGTGAACACCTCCACGCTGATTGTTTGATGTCGATTGTTTTCACCCGCATAGAGATGAACGTCTCGGATGTATTTTTCCATTCCACCCCAGCCAATGTTACCGGTATAGCTGACACCAAATGTGTTTTTTGCAAGTGATCCGGCAACAAGCCCGAGCATGGCTTGCTTTTTCCCTTCCAACGGCAGCGACTGCATATAAGCGCCGAGCTGAAGCATTCCATTGATCGCGGCGATGTCTGCCGATTCATCGCTGCCAAGAACTATCTGTCCGCGGACGGCTGTATTCAATGTTTCGGTCGACTTGTCCTTGTCTTTGGCGGCAATTTTGCAGTCAGAACCCTTGCAAGACAATCATGGGAAAGCGGACGTCCGAGCACCTTCCGGTATTCATGTGGAATGGAAAAGACAATATCACTTTTCATATCCGGATACAGGCTCATCATAGCTCGGTACAGCATCACACAGACAAACGAAACCGGGCTTCCGTCATTGCTCTTTGCATATTTCATCAGTGCCTTCTGAGAAACCTGCAGGTTGTAGGCATAGCTCCCGTCGCCATCAAACATCTCGTCTGCGAAAAGGAATGGTTCATATGTTCTTTGCGGTATGGATAGTGCGCTCTCGTTGGGTATCGGAGTGGCCGGGAAGGGATAGGCATATTCTTCTTCAGGGATATTATCCGTCACCAGGCGGATATTGCTCGTGTCGATTCCGTCTGCTCCATAGCGCCTTTCCACATAATAATAGACCAATGTTTTGACCAGAGGTGCAACGCCGTTCCCGTCACAGATAAAATGGCTGATGTCGATCCAAACGGTCCGCTCTTTCCACGCGAAAGCCAGAAGGTGCATGTTACTTGCCGTACTATTCAGGCATACGGGTTTTTCGCCTGCGGCAATGACAAAGGGTTGGTTGTTCTCTGCAAGGACAAATCCTTCACCCTCTTTTTCAACTTTCACAGAATAGTAGGGATAACGCTTTTGAACCTGCTCGACAGCATAAGCCAAAGCTTCTGGGAGCACATTCTCCTGGAACTCGACGGCAAAGCGAATCGTATTCTTGAATTGCCCATTCGCGGCATATATCAGTGGGATTACCTGAAATTTCATGAAAGTGCATCCTTTCGCACAAACCTGTCTTTGCGCACATATCGCGGTTTGTGAAACTGCTTTTGCATCCAGTATACCACACCGAAAACCATTGGGAAAGACATTTTCCATTATAAATGCTTCCCTCATGGCTTCAAACCCGGCCACACCTCGTCGATGAATCGCTGTTTCGGCTCTGCCTTTTTGTGTTCTCTATTGCTGTTCCATGCCCGCACTTTTAAAAAGCCGAGCATATCCATCTCGTCAATCTCCTGCATGCGCCACCCGGCGTCCAGCAGGGAATTGTAGGTGGAATAGATGAAATCGTGCAGCGTGAGGCCATCGCCCTCAGGGGGCGTCAGTCCTCCGCTGCCGTCGTAGGGAAAGACGACAACACGTCCGTGGTCTGCGCCTGCACCGCGAACAGCGCGATGACGATATCGTGCATCAGGCGATCCACGGGATAGTTGTCCAGCACATCGTCCGGAGTGAACTGGTTGTTGAACAGCAGGCAAAACCAGCGGATCATCACGTCCAGCGCGTCCGGAATGGTCAGGTTATCCGGGTTCTCGATCTCTTCGCCCTTCACAGCGGCTTCCGAGATGGCGGAGATACGGGTGTACATCTTCATCGCCGGTTCAATCTCCCGAAGGGCGCGACCGGAGACGAAGTCCACGGTATATTTCTTATCGCCGAGCGTACAGGTAATCATAAGCGCTATCCTCCTGAAAAGCGCTGCCGCAAGCCTTAGCCTGCGGCAGCATAGTGGTCGGGTGATGACTCATCACGGAGTCGGCGTGAAGGTCGGGGCATACACGGACTGCAGGAAGGTCGCGGCCTTCTCCGCCGTGAAGCCGTTTTCGCCCTCGTCGGCCACCGCCTGGTACTGACCGTCGTGCGTCCGCTTGATGGCCGTCCACTGGATTTCGCCGGTCTGTCGGGTCACCTTGGTACCCTCCTTCGTGGCGTAGTTCTCCGTGAGCGGCGTGGCGCGAACCTTGTACAGCCACACATACCGGAACTTGTGGTTGGACTTTTCGGACATGAAGCCCACCGCGAAGTAGGGCGGCGTGTCGGAGGAGGAGCGAATCAGGACGCCATTGTCGTCCAGCTTGTTGCCGAACACCTTCTCCTGGATGGTCAGCGGAATATCCGCCATCTTCGTCTTGAAGGTGAGCTCGGGGTCGGGATACAGGACGTCGAGTTCCACGTCGTCGGCGTACTGAACGTCCGGGTCGGCGTTCTGCGGCTCGATGGACGCTTCAATTGCGCCCGCCACCAGCTGCAGGTCGCCATAGGTCAGGGTCTCTTCGGTATCGGTCACCACCTCGGCGATGACCATGTTCTTCAGGCCGACCGTGGAAGATACGGTCGGGGAAGCAGCGGGATTAGGCATAGTCTTTGCCCTCCTTATAATGATGGTCGTTGGGTTATGATCTGTTCATGATTTCATCGGCGAGAACACGCTTGATCTCGCCGTAGGCTTCCTCCGCCCGGGCATCGAATGCCGGGCGCACAAAGGGGTGTGGCGGCGCAGGCCCCGGGCCTCCGTGGCCGTGCTCAACTGGATTTGCATAGTAGGCTCCGGCCTCGCTGTGCTTGACGCCGATGGAGATCTGCTTGCCGCCCCGGCGCTGCTTGACTCTGTCCGTGCGGATGGAGCCGTGGAGCGCGCCGGTGATGATCTTGGGGTCGCTGGACGCGTTGGCCAGCATCTGCTGTTCGATGGGAGCGGCCCTGGCCTGCAGCGCCCGGTCGACGCCGGAGCCATTCTCCAGGGACATGGCCATGGCGGCCAGGTCGTTCTGCAGCTCAGCGAACCCCTGCAGGTCAAGTGCCATAATCCACCTCCTCGAACCACACCCATGTCCACTGTACCGTGTAGGTCTTGGTGGGCGGGTCATACGCGGGGTGGTTGTAACCCTTGTCCGACTCCTCCAGCATCCCGAAGCCGTAGTCGAACATCGCCTGGCGGATGTTCTCCGCCATGGCCGTCGGGTCGGAGTCGCTCCACAGGTTCAGATACACATAGGTGCGCAGGGCGCGAACATGATCGTCGTAGTGCTCCGCCTCCGTGGTGGTGGAAGAGTACACGACGTACTGAGGCGGTGGGTTCTGGCTTCCCGTGGTGGCCCGCCAGATGCCCGCCATGACCGGGATTCCGATGTTGGCGAGGGCTTCCTGTACCTGCTTCATCCGCTCACGCCCTTTGCGATGCTGGCCTTCAGGCCGAGGTAATTGTGGGAAAAACCGTACACGCCCAGCGTGGAAATGTCCCACTTTTCATCCTCAAACCGCACCCACATGCCGGGCTTCACATCAGAGCGCCACCGGATCGTGAAGTTCACCACCGCTTCGGTGTTCATGACATCGGCGGAGCGGTAATGCTGGTTACCGGCGTCCGTGGCGGATGCCCACACCCGGCAGAGCACCACGTCCCTGGGCTCTGGGTAGCCGTTGGCGTTTACCTCGTTGACAGTGTAGCCGATCTCGATCATGTGCTTCAGATCTCCTGGATGCGGATTGCCTTCAAAGTTTTTGTATCCTCGCAAGGCGTCTCACCTCCATCAGAACATCTTCTCCGGGTCGCGGTAGGGATACAGCAGGCTGTCAAAGGCCATGCGCGTGGCCTTGTAGGTGGTCATGTCGGGAATGTCCCGGTTCTCGTAGTAGAAGCTGGTCATGAGGATGACGGCCAGGCGGACGGGCTGCGGGACTTCAGTCACATTGCCCTCCTCGTCGGGCTCGGGCTCAAACGACACCCGGCAGTAGTCCTCCGCAGCCGTCTGTGCCTGGGCGATCAGTCCGGCGATGTAGTCGTCCTCCTCGTCGTGCTGGATGCGCAGATGGGTTTTCACCTCATCGACGGTGACGATCATTATCCATCACCGCCCCCGTCCGCAGGCGCGGAAGCCATGAGACCGGCAGTGCGCAGAGCCGCCAGCAGATTGTTATAATCCTGCCGCAGCGCGGTCACGGTGGACGCCTCGCTGTCAGGCAACGCGGGCAGCTGTGCCGCACCGCCGCTTGCGGGTGGGCCGGGCAGGTCGAACAAGCCGTCCGCGCCCTCCACGCTTGCGCCGGGCAGGAAGGTCAGCCGTCCACCGATGACAAGCTCACTGCCGCCGTGGGCAAAATAGTTCCTGGTATTGTGAGCATCAGACATAAATAACACCTCCAATGGAAGCGGGAGCCGCCATTAAGCTGGCAGCTCCCACAGGAGAACGATCAAGCGCCCTTGACGGCCAGGCACTTCATGGCCTCGGGCAGCACCAGTCGGCCATCCACGCGCTGGGTGGCGCGGAAGCCGACCTGACCGGTGACGGCGAACAGCTCGTTCAGGCGCTGGAAGGAACGGCCCTGGCGGTCGGCGATCCAGTAGGACTTGAAGTCGCCGAACAGGATGACCTTCTTGCCCGCAGCCACCTCGGGCATGTAGGGAGAGGTCACGATGCGGTAGTTCAGCAGCATGTCGGGCTGGCCTTCCTTCAGGCCGGGCTGCCACAGGTACTGGCCTTCGATGCTCTTGAGCTTCCGGATGGCCTTGATCGTGCTATCGTTCATCAGGAAGGTGGCCTTCTTGCGGTACACACTCTTGATGGAATGCACCAGGTCGATGATCTCGTCGGCGGCAATGGTGGTTCCGGTGGTGGTCACGCCGGTGCCAGCGCCGTTGGTGGCGTGGAGCAGGCCGGTGGGCTTGCCGGTGCCGTCGCCGTTTATGAAAGCATCCTCCTCGGCAGCGCCGATGCGGCGGGCGAACTCGGCGGCGATGTAGCTCTCGATGTTGAACACGGAGTCCTGGAGCAGCTCGTCGGACACCTTGATCATCGTGGCCACCTTGTGAGCGCCGATGGTGATCTGGCCGAAGACCTCGTCGCTCTCGGGGATCGCGCCTTCCTCATCCACCCAGGAGGCGGTGCCATGGGACGCCACGACGGGGATCTTCCGGTCGCCGGAGCTGGTCTGGATGATGGTGCACAGGGAGCGGAGCACATTCTCCTCCTCCAGCGCCTGCACCAGGGTGCGCTCGTACTCGTCAGGCACCAGGAAGCCGCCCTCGGTATCGGTGCCGATCTGCAGCGCGTTCATCACGCTGGGTGCAGCAGTGCGGCTGCGGATCATGCCCCAGAAGGCGTTGCGGTACTCGTCAGAGGCGCGACCCTGCTTCCGGTCGGTCGGGACGGTGGGACGGGAGACCAGCGGGGAAGCGGTGGGCTGGTCCAGCTCACGGTCAATCGCCGCCTGGCGCTCCAGGCGCTCGATCTCCTTGCCCAGGGCGACCACGTCCGCCTCCATCTTCTCGTAGGTGGCGTTATCCTCGGCGGAGATCATGCCGTCTTCGCCGCGATGGCTGTCCAGGAAAGCCTTGGTTTCATTCCACAGGTTGGCGCGCTTTTCACGCAGAGCAAGAATCTTATTCATAGCGAAATCCTCCATTTCATCATTTCAAAAGCGCCAGACGCTTTTCCAGGTCTGCCGCTTTCACTCGGTTGTCGGGTTCGGGTTCGGGGATGGCGGGTTCAGGCTCCAGCTCGACCGGTGCAGAGGCGGGTTCATTCACCACAGGTGCAGGCTTGGGCATCGATGCGATCACCCGGTTCATCAGGCAGGCATCTGCCACCCTGCGGGCAAAAGAAAA
Organism: Clostridia bacterium; assembly: GCA_017459565.1. GTDB lineage: Bacteria > Bacillota > Clostridia > Christensenellales > Aristaeellaceae > UBA2862. Next base: position 11,404 of record JAFUCP010000049.1, read on the forward strand.
GCCCGACACATCGTCGGGTTTGCCGTTGCCGGTATAGAGCACCTCGTCGCAGAAGCCCAGCTCCTTCGCTTTCAGCGCGTTCATCCAGGTCTCGCTGTCCATGAGATGTGACAGCTTCGTCCTGCTGAGACCGGTCTTGATCTCGTAGGCGTTGATGATGCTCTCCTTCACCTCATCCAACAGTTGGATGGCCTTGCGCATCTCGTCGCTGTCGCCCATGGCGCAGGTGAACGGATTGTGGATCATCATCATGCTGGTGGGGCTCATGCACACCTTCGTGCCCGCCATGGCGATGACACTGGCCGCGCTCGCCGCCATGCCGTCGATCTGCACGGTGATGTCGTGAGGATAGTCCATGAGCATCGTGTAGATCTGGCTGGCCGCGATGCAGTCGCCGCCGGGGGAGTTGATGTGCAGGAGGATCGGGCCGCTGCCCGCGAAGAGCTCCTCCTTGAACATGGCGGGCGTCACCTCGTCGGAGAACCAGCTCTCCTCGGCGATGACGCCCTCCAGGAACAGGGCTCGGGTCTCGTTCGCGTTTTTGACCCAGTTCCAGAAATGGCGCATAGGCTTAACCTCCTTTTCGGTTGTCAGTTCGGGTTGTATTTATGCTGCCCGTGGCGTCCTCTGCCCGCGCCTGCATGGCGCTGGTGATGGGAATCATGTTCCCGTTCACGAGCAGGGCATCGCCTCCATCCTCTGCGGGGATGGGGTTCTGGTTCTCCAAAGCGCGAATGTCGTTGGCGCTCATCCACCCGTTCTGGCGGGCAATAGCGTAGCCTTCCATGCGGGACTTGTAGTCGCCGCGCATCAGGCCGTCGATATTGAACTGTACATAATAAACGCCCTTCTCACGGTCTGTGAAAAGAGCGCGATTCATACTCTGTTCAATGCGTACCAGCCAGGGTCGGATGGTGTGAACGGCGAAGTCAATGGATTGGTGCTCGATGTTGGAGAATGTAGCGTGCTCCAGGTTGCCCACCAGGTGGGGCGGGACACGGAAAATGCGGCAGATTTCATCCACCTGGAACTTCCTCGTCTCCAGGAACTGCGCCTCGTTGTTTGGCATGGCGATGGATTCAAAGCGCATGCCCTCCTCCAGCACGCAGACCCGACCGGCATTGGAGGAGCCGCCATAGGCTGCGTTCCAGCTTTCACGGAGCGCCTTGGGGTTCTTCACCGTGTTCGGGTGCGTCAGGATGCCGGAGGGTCGGGCTCCGTTGGAGAAGAACTTTCCGCCATATTCCTCGGCGGCGATGCCCAGGCCGATGGCGTTGCGCTCTATGGCGATGGGACTGTAGCCCATGATGCCATCAAAGCCCAGGCCGGGAATGTGCAGCACATCCTCGGGTGCCAGGGTCACTGCCTCACCGGAGGTGGTGGTGTACACATACGTCAGCACGCCGTTCTTGTCCCGATCCACGTTCATCTTGTCCGGGAGCAAGGGGTACAGGCCGGTGATCCGGTTCCGCCCAGTCCGGATGATCTGGCAGTAGCTGTTGCCGTAGAGCAACAGGTGCGCCAGCATGACCTCCCGCAGCACGAACGAGGTCATCTCGCTATTGGGCTCGTCGTGGAGCAGCCGGTACAGCGGATGGTCCGTCGCCTTCTTTGTGCCCTCGCCCTCCACTTGATATACCCCCAGCGGTAGGCTGGCGATGGTCTCGGAGATGACGCGCACACAGGCATAGACGGTGGACAGCTGGATCGCGGTCTGGACCGTGACAGACTTCCCGGCACCGCTGCTGCCAAAGAAGAAGGACGGTGCGCCACTGACAGCGTCCTTGGGCGAAGGTCGCCTGCCGGGCTTGTCGCGGGCCCGGAAGAGGCCGGAGAAGGGATTCTTCATGTAATAATCACTCTTTTCTGGTTGAATTATGGGGCTGGAATATGCTATAGTTTTGGCAAAGCCAAAACCAATGCGTCAGTTGATACCGACAGAGTTCTATTACAATCCTCTGCCGGTTTTCTTATCATGACAACCCTTGCAGAGTGCCTGCCAATTATCCTGATTCCAGAAAAGATACTGGTCGCCCCGGTGCGGAATGATGTGGTCCACCACCGTCGCGGCGGTTAGCCTGCCTTCTTTCTGGCATTGGACACACACTGGATGCCGTCGCAGGTATGCTGCCCGTGCCTCGCGCCACTTGCGGTCATACCCACGATAGGCAGCCCCGCCGCGCAGGCGTTCCGCGCTCCATTGGACGTGCTCCGGACAGTATACCTGGCCCTGTTCGCAGAATCCCACGCATCCGGGATAGCGGCAGGGCCTTCTTGGTTTCATCGGCATATGGGCAACCTCATTTCATTCAGCATTCGGAATAAGCCGGTACATTGACAGGGTATGGCATGTTATAGTAACGGGTCGTCCTGAACACCACCCACCATGCACTGAATATCACGCTCAGGAACGCAACTATGATCAGGCCATAGATAAACAGGATAATCCTGTCATCTCTTCTGCGTTGCTTTTTCGTATAATGCTTGCTCATCAGTGTTGCATCCTCCCGTTTCTCACAGCACAAGTAATCCGCGATCATCATAGACGGAACTGCCGTTCTGGTTTTTCATGGCCCTGTCGAGCGCCATGACCAGCGCCACCGCGCCGTCCACCTTCTCCGTGCTCTTCTCTTTGTCGATCTTCAGGTTGCCCGCCGGATCGGTACGCACGAAGGCGTTATCCATGTTCCACCGGAGCACCGGGTGCCCGCCGTGGTTGAGCTTGCGCTCCAGCACGATGCGCATGAGCTCCTTCGTGGGCGGGGACATATCCCGGAAGCCCTGTCCGAAGGGTACCATCGTGAAGCCGTCATCCTCCAGCGTCTGCACCATCATGGTGGCGTTCCACCGGTCGTAGGCAATCTCCCGGATGTTGAACTTCTCGCCCAGCTTCAGGATGAACTGCTCGATGAAGCCGTAGTGAACGACGTTGCCCTCCGTCGTCATGATGAAGCCCTGTTTCTCCCATTTGTCATACATGACATGATCGCGCCGGACGCGCAGCCGCAGCGTATCCTCCGGGAGCCAGAAGAACGGCAGCACGATGTACTGCTCGTCCTCGTCCCTGGGCGGGAACACCAGCACCATGGCTGTCAGGTCGCTGGTGCTGGAAAGGTCGAGCCCGGCATAGCAGGCGCGGCCCAGAAGCTCGTACTTGTCAACGACACCGGCGCATTCATCCCACTTGTCCATCGGCATCCAGCGGACGGACTGCTTGACCCACTGATTCAGGCGCAGCTGACGGAACATGTTCTCGTCTGCGGGCGTCTCCTGGGCTTTGCGGAAGGCGTCGCGCACCTTGTCGATAGAGATGGTCTTGTCCAGGGATGGATTGGCCTTGTACCAGTTCTTTTCATCCGTCCAGTCGGCATCGTCCGGAAGGCCGAACAGCACCGGGTAGAACCGGGGATCATCCTTCCTGCCCTCGATGATATCAAGCGCCTTCTGGTGGACTTCCCAGCAGATGCTGTTCCTGTCGGTGCCCGCCGTGGTCAACAGGAACCACAGCGGTTGCTTTCGAGCATCACCGGAGCCCTGGGTCATTACATCGTACAATGCGCGGGTCGGCTGGGTGTGCAGCTCGTCAAAGATGCAGGCGCTGACGTTCAGGCCGTGCTTGGTGGCGACCTCGCTCGACAGTACCTGGTAAATGCTGCCGGTCGGCTGGAACACCATGCGCTTGGTGGATGGTATGATCTTGATACGTCTCGACAGCGCCGGGGACTGCTTCACCATGTCCACGGCCACGTCAAACACAATCGCGGCCTGCTGGCGGTCGCTGGCGCAGGAGTAGACCTCCGCCCGCCACTCGTCGTCATTGCAGAGCATGTTCAGCGCGATAGCCGCGCCGAGCTCGCTCTTTCCGTTCTTCTTCGGGATCTCGATGTACGCCGTGTTGTACTGGCGCATGGTAGGGTCGTCGTCCCGCACCGTGCCGAATACGTCCCGGATGACGGTCTCCTGCCAGGGCAGCAGCTTGAAGGGCTTCCCGTGGAACTCGCCCTTGGTATGCTTCAGGCACTCAATGAACCGTGTTACCCTTTGGGCCTTCGCCTCACTGAACATCCTGCCAGCCCCCTCTGAACACATCCTCCATCGGGTCGTCGTCAGCCGCCTTCTCGCCCGTGTTGGCATAGAGCCTGGCCCGGCTGGAGGGCGTCAGGCCGAACTCCGAGCAGAACGACTGCATGATCTTCAGGTTTTGCATGGCGATGCTGACCTGCGGCACCTGCTGCACATAGCCGCTGGGCGTCTTGAAGATGGTACCGTGCTGGGAGAGAAACTCCTCAGCTTCACGCCACCGGGCGTAAGCCTGGCAGTAACCGGCGAACGCCTCCAGGTCGTGCTCCGTCAGGATACCCATCGCGATCAGGGAGGACGCCAGGCGCTTCCATTCCTTCTTTGCCTCCGGCATTAGCCAGGAAGGACACTTCACATTCTCCTGGGGCGGCGTGGGCTCGTCCTTGTTCAGCGGCCTGCGGCCCTTGCCCCGGTCGCCCTCCAGCGCCTTCAGCGCCGTGGGCAGGGGCTTTCTTCCTCTGGTCGCCATTTTTCATCACCTTCATTCTCATGTCGATTCAATTCAATACCTGCCGCTGTGGATGTAGATAATAATGAAAACGCCGAAAAGCGCCAGGATCGCAAGTATCCACTTCCAGCAATCCACCAGAAACATATCCACCTGTACCACGGCGCACATGATCTTCTGTTCAGCTGTCATTTTCACCAGCCACCTCTCCATAGCTCAGCACCCGACCGTCCCTCAACACCGTGATCTCCTGCTCCGGGTATTCCAGATGGAAGCGCTCCACGATGACCGTGGCGTACTTCGGGTCGAGTTCCATCGTTCGGCAAATGCGGTCGATCTGCTCGCAGGCCATGAGCGTGCTGCCGCTGCCGCCGAACAGATCCATGACGACAGCATTCGGGGCGCTGCTGTTCTTGATGGGATAGGCCAGCAGCGGGATGGGCTTCATCGTCGGATGATCCGCACTCCGCTTGGGCTTGTCGAAGTTCCAGATGGTGCTCTGCTTCCGGTCGGAGAACCATTTGTGCTTCCCGTTGGGGAGCCAGCCGAACAGCACAGGTTCATGCTGCCACTGGTAGGGAGAGCGCCCCAGCACCAGGCTGTTCTTCACCCAGATGCACACGCCGCTGATGTGGAAGCCGGCCTCTTTGAAGGCTCGGCGGAAGTTGAGACCCTCCGTGTCTGCGTGGAAGATGTAAGCGCTGCCGCCCTCGGCCATGTGCGCCGCCATGTTCCGGAACGCCGCCAGCAGGAAGCTGAAAAACTGCTCGTCCGCCATGCTGTCGTTTTGGATCTTCTTCCCGTCGGCGGACTCATACGCCACATTGTACGGGGGATCTGTCACGACCAGGTTGGCCTTCACGCCGTCCATGAGCACATCCACAGCATCCCCGTCGGTGCAGTCCTCGCACATCATGCGGTGCCTGCCCAGTGTCCAGACGTCGCCAGGCTGCACATAGGGCTGCACTTCCTCCGGGTCGATCTCACAGTCGTCGTCATGCACATCCTTGTCATGCACCTTGGAAAACAGGTCGTCAACCTCGGCAGCATCAAAGCCGGTCGCGCCCAGGTCATAGCCGGACAGCTGCAGATCCTGCAGAAGGTCGGCCAGGGCTGTGGGCTCCCAGTCGCCAGTGGCTTTGTTGAGCGCGATGTTCAGCGCCTTCTCATCCTGCGGGTTCTCGATGTGCACCACGACGCAGTCCACTTCCGTCGCGCCTTCCGCCTTTAGCACCTTGTAGCGCTGGTGACCGCCGACGATGTTGCCAGTGACCTCGTTCCACACGATGGGGTCAACGTAGCCAAAGTCATGCAGGCTGCGCTTGATCTTCTCATAGGCCGGATCGCCGGGCTTCAGGTCTTTCCTGGGGTTGTACTTCGCGGGTTTTAGCCGCTCAATCGGCATCCGCTGCATGTTCAGATTCGTATTCATGGCTTCTCCTTCGCCGTCCGCAGGGGCGGCTTTTTTGTGCTCATTTTGCTCAGAATGGGCCGATACCCCCGGCCCCGAATTTGTCGGAATTTCACGCGAGGGTGGGGCGCGGTTTCCGGCGTGTGGCCGCAGAGATGCACAGCCCCCCTGGGTATCGAAAACGACGCGCCGCCTTAATCCAAACGACGCACTTCTTCAGAGCAAAGCGCGAAAGGGCCCGGCGGCGACTTCACCAGAGCAAAGCGGGAAAGTGTGGCCCGCCGGGCGCTTCGCCAGAGCAAAGCGGGAAAGCCCCCGCGCCCGACGACTTTCCCAGAGCAAAGCGGGAAAGCGCGGGCCCGCCGACTTCTTCATAGCAAAGCGCGAAAGCCGACCACACCGCTGGGACTTCGCCAGAGCAAAGCGGAGAAGCATCGCCCGGTGACTTTCCCAGAGCAAAGCGCGAAAGCCCGGCACACCGCTTTCGCAGAGCAAAGCGGAGAAGTGTGGCCCCCGCGCCCGCCCGGCGGCTTTCGCAAAGCAAAGCGCGAAAGGGGGCGGCGGGCGCTTTCGCACTGGAAAGTGTGAAAGTTTTCCGGGCCCCCGCCGGGCCCGGTTTGGGCGGCTTCCTATATAGCGCGTAGGGGGCTCCGGCTTATCCCAAACGACGCAAAAACGACGCTGACAGTTATCTTGCTTTTTTGCCCCCGCGGAGTGATGAATGGGTCGCGGCGGGCACAGCGCCCCCCGCGCCGGGCCCCCGCCCGGCAGCCCCCCGCCGGGCC
>JAFUCP010000050.1 GCA_017459565.1 Clostridia bacterium
CGAGCGCGTCCACATCCACCAGGGCGACACCGACGAGATCGCAACGGGCCTCGGCACCGGCGGCTCGGCCTCGATTCCCTCGGGCGGCGTCAGCGTCGAACGTGCCACGCGCGAGCTCGGCCAGAAGCTGAAGGAGATCGCGGCGCAGGCGCTGGAAGCCAGCGCGGGCGACCTCGAGATTTCGGAAGGCGTGGTGCGCATCGCCGGCACCGACCGCTCGATCTCGTTCGCCGATCTCGCCAAGCGGCCGGGCGTCGATCCATCGAAGCTGAACGGCAGCGCGACCTTTGCCAGCGCCGACGGCACCTATCCGAACGGCACCCATGTCGCGGAGGTCGAGATCGATCCGGCCACCGGCATCATCAAGATCGTCAACTACGTGATCGTCGACGATTTCGGCAAGACGCTCAATCCGCTGCTGCTGGCAGGACAGGTGCATGGCGGCGCCATGCAGGGCATCGGCCAGGCGCTGATGGAGCAGGTGGTGTATGGCGCCACCGACGGCCAGCTCATCACCGCGACCTTCATGGACTACGCGCTGCCGCGCGCGGCGGACGGGCCGGCCTGTCCTTCTTCTGCGGCAAGGCCTGTTCGGCGGCCGGCAGGCTGGCCGTGGCCGCCGCCATCAGCGCCAGCCCCTTGTCGTTGCGACGGTCGAAGGACGGGATGGTCAGCTTGATCAGCCGCTGGATGTCGCGCAGCAGGTTGCGTTCGTCGTCGGCGCAGAAGGCGATCGCCGCGCCTTCCGCCCCGGCCCGCGCGGTGCGGCCGATGCGGTGGACATAGGCCTCGGGCACCTGCGGCAGCTCGTACTGGATGACGTGGCTGACGCCGTCGATGTCGATGCCGCGCGCGGCGATGTCGGTGGCGACCATCGCCCGGACCTCGCCCTTCTTGAAAGCGGCCAGGGCGCGCTCGCGCTGGCCCTGGCTCTTGTCGCCATGGATGGCCGCGGCGGTGATACCGGCCTTATCGAGATATTGCGCCACACGGTCGGCGCCGCGCTTGGTGCGGGTGAAGACGATGGCGCGGCGGATGTTCTCCTCCTCCATCAGCTCGGCCAGCAGGGCCCGCTTGCGCGGCGCCTCGACGAACAGCAGGCGCTGGTTGATGCGCTCCACCGTCGAGGCGACCGGCGTCACCGTCACCTGGGCGGGGTCGACCAGCATCTCGCCGGCCAGCTTGCCGATCTCGGTCGGCATGGTGGCCGAGAAGAACAGGTTCTGCCGCTGGCGGCTCATGCGGCCGATGATCTTGCGGATCGGCTGCAGGAAGCCGAGGTCGAGCATCTGGTCGGCTTCGTCGAGCACCAGGATCTCGGTGGTCGACAGGTCGGCGTTGCGCTCGGCGATGTGGTCGAGCAGGCGGCCGGGCGTGGCGACCAGGATGTCGAGGCCGCCGGCCAGGGCCTTGATCTGCGGGCCGTACTTGGCGCCGCCGAAGATGACGGCGACGCTCATGTTCAGGTGCTTGCCGTAGCGACGGAAGCTTTCGGCGATCTGGGTGGCCAGCTCGCGGGTCGGCGACAGCACGACGCAGCGCGCGCCGCGGCGCGGGTTGGGCCGGCGGTCTTCCGCCAGGCGGTGCAGGATCGGCAGGGCGAAGGCCGCCGTCTTGCCGGTGCCGGTCTGGGCGATGCCGAGCAGGTCCTTGCCGGCCAGCACGGACGGGATGGCTTGGGCCTGGATCGGGGTCGGGGTCTCATAGCCTTCGGCCGCAAGGGCCTTCAGGATCGGCTGGGCCAGGCCCAGGGACGTGAATTTGGTGTCGGTGAACTGGGTCACGCGAGTCTTTCATGAACGGCCGCACCCGCCAAAGCATCGGCTTTAGCGGCGAGCGCGGGGTCAAACGGAAAACGCCCCCGCGTAATGGGCGATCTATGGAAACTTCAGCGGCGCCCTGCAGGCGAGGGCCTGAACCCAGGCCCCCTCACGCGGCTGCAGCGCCGGATATCGCGCAGGCCTTGAGCCCTCGCGCCGCTCTCATATCCATGCTGCAGCGCGAAAAGTCAAGGCGCCAGGTGCAGAACCCTTTTAGTTTCCCGGGGTCCGTCCCCGCGGGGCGCGCGGCCGCACACCCTGCTCAGCCGTTGAAACCCTTCACCGCCGCTATGATGCGGTCCTGGGTCTCGACGTCGAGATAGGGATGCATGGGCAGGCTGATCACGGTCTCGGCCTTGGCCTCGGTGACCGGCAGACCGCCGGGCTGCGGATAGACCGAATAGACGTCCTGTCTGTGCATCGGGATCGGGTAGTAGACCGCCGTCGGCACGCCCTGGGTCTTCAGGTGCGCGGCCAGGCCGTCCCGATCCTTGTGCTCGATGGTGTACTGCGCCCAGACGGAAACGCCGCCCTCGATCACCGTCGGAACGGCCGCCACGTGCCCTGTAAGCCCCTCGGCGTAACGGTCGGCGACGACGTTGCGCAGGGCGATCTCTTCGGGGAACAGCTTGAGCTTCTCGATCAGCACCGCCGCCTGGATGGAATCCAGCCGCGAGTTCATGCCGACGCGCATGTTCAGGTACTTGGGGTCGTGGTCGAAGGTGCGGCCGGCGATGTCGCTCGCCACGGCCTTGCCATGCACCCGCAGGCTGTCGAGCAACTCGGCCAGGGCGGCGTCATCGGTCAGGATCGCCCCGCCGTCGCCGTAGCAGCCCAGAGGCTTGGCCGGAAAGAAGCTGGTGGTGACGACGTCGGCCCAATGGCCGGGATGGTCGCCGTTCAGGGTGCAACCGAACCCCTGCGCACTGTCGGCGATCAGCTTGAGGCCGTGTTTCCTGGCCACCGCCGCGATGGCCGGATAGTCGGCGGGCTGGCCGAACAGGTCGACGGCAATGATCACCTTGGGCGTCAGCTTACCCTCGGCCTTCACCGCCTCGATGGCGGCGTCGAGCTTGACCGGATCGAGATTGTAGGTGTCCGGCAGCACGTCGACGAACACCGGCGAGGCGCCCGTCCAGGGCACGACTTCGCCCGTCGCCGCGAAGGTGAAGCTCGGGCAGAAGACCGCGTCGCCCGGCCCGACCCGCCAGGCCCACAGCGGCAGGGCGATGGCGTCTGTGCCGTTGGCGCACGACACGCAGTGCCCGGCCCCGGCGAACGCGGCCAGTTCGGCCTCAAACTGACGCACCTCCGGCCCCATCACATAGGCGCCGTGATCGAGCACCCTGGCGATGGCCGCGTCCAACTGCGGACGAATCCGGCGCTGCTGGGCGGCGAGGTCGATGAAAGCGATGCTCATGGCGAGGCCCTAGGTCTGACTGCGCGGCGCTCTTAAAACGCGCCTGCGCCGGCAGCGAGACAAACTTGGTGACCGAGTGTTTCGGCTCAGCCGAGAGCTGCTGCTATCACCTCTATCGCTTCACTCCTACGAATAACCCTCTAGAGTGACTTTCGTAGTATCCGCCCTCTGACATTGCGCTGACCACATTGGGCTCAAGCCAGTCAAATTGCTCCATCACGATGTTAAACCCGACATCATTAATGGCTTGCAGTATACTCTTCCGCTCAAGCCAGAATGATTTCTTATTAGACCACGACGTCCATCTGAATCTGTCCAATTCTTCGACGTCGTCGATATCATGCTCCAAGTACCATCGCCCCGATAGACCCTCGCTCTCAACGAGAGAAGATAGCCTAAACACTTCGCTGTCAAAGTTCGGCGCAAAATGGGTGTGAATAATGACTGCATCGCGAGCGCATCGCGAAATCATCTTCAGAAATGACAGAGGCCTGTCCAGGTGATACAAGAGACCAGAGCAGTACACGACATCATAAACGCCATACCTTTCAAGATTCCACGCGTCATCTTGGATAAATCGTAGATTGCCTAAGGAAAATTCAGATTCCACAATCTTACAATTATAAATATTAGAAGATCTCACCTCAATACCAGTAGAAATCATTCCCATTTTGGCAAATTCTACCGTGTACCCGCCCTCCAGACAACCAAGATCAACAATTGATTTTCCATAATAATCACCCCGGTAAAGCAGATTAATAAATCTGCTTACAGATTTCATCTGCCCACTTTCAGAAATAAGAGCGTCACTATCAGGAATTGTCTTTCGACCATTCGGCAATAGGATATTATGGGCTGTAAACACGTTTTCCTCGATTATGACTTTTCTCGAAGGCTTAGCCAGTAGTGCGCAGAAGAGGAATTAAAGCGCCGAAGACACCTCGAATTACTCCCTTAAATCGACTACTGTTAACCTCGTGAACTCCCTCATCAAATCAACGCCATCCCAAACAGATGAAAAAGTAAGCGCTTGCCCCACCTCTACAATACGGTCCACCCCAATTACGCCAGGCTGAGAAATAAAACTCCGCCATTCCGATGCCAAAATTCCTGCACTGACGATCGTTTGCGCTTTATTGCTAAGAATACCCTGCAAGTCAGCAAGGGAATCCAGGTAAATATTATAAAATAACCCCCCTCCACAATGAACGTCGAATGCCGGAATCTCATCACCTTGCAAATCTATCACACTAACTAAATTATCATTCCCCATTCTAATTTTTACTTTTTTATGCGCCGCCACGGTGTCTTCGAATAATCGCTTACTTACAAAATCGCTCGGCGAGAGAAATCTTTCATGACGCGTCGCCTCCATCTCCAATCGATCAAAGAATTTCTTGGAAACTCTCGCGGCCGTATCAGCGCCCCCCAGCCATACTACCCCCCTAGGTGAAGAGCATGCCAGTTGCGCAAACCAATATGCGTCATTCGCAAAGTGGTAGGCCAACCGATCCACTTCTTCCTCAACTTTTTTTGCGTCAAAGACGGCGAGAGACCATCGGTCTGGAAACGTTAGTTCGCGCGCCGCAGGTCGGAGAGGATGTGACCGGATAGCCTCGACGGTACTATCCCCCCCCCAAATCACCCGGACATCGGCAATCGAGGACAACCAGCCGGTAATTGCATCACTGTGGTCATACCGCACGATCGCCATGCGGCCCCCCATTTTCAAATGCTCTGGCTGCCGCGTCAATTCATCGAGTAAATTCAGAATTATGTCGACCTGATCGCTTTTCTTATTTGAAATACGAACAATATTGGCGTTACCGGCCAACATAGAAAGAATCAAAGAGTACAAAAATATCGTATCAACATTTGCCGGAGCGAAATGTAAAATCACTCCTCGCCCACGGATAACCGCGCCATCCGTTTGCCTGCCTAAAGTTTCCAGAATGCTTTCGAGTTTCTTAGGCCGCATCTGATGTGCGAAAGCAACAAGCTCTGGAAAATTTCTGAACTCGGGATTGCGCAAAATAGCGCTTGAAAGTGCTGACACGAATGCGACTGCTTCCTTCCGGAAGGGCGTCCAGGCGGGCTGCGATGTTACCTCTTCAACGCCATGGCCGCGCGGCACAATTACTCTTACGTCGTCAAGAATGTGCGCATGCAGCATATCAACATTCACCCTTTGCGCTTCGCTTCAAAAGTGTCGCTGCACCCTCGAGCCTCCGCGCGTGGCAATCGCCCCAATACCAAAAAGTACCGCCCCTTTAGTCCGCACCGACAATCATCCTCTCCAACCACCATCCCCCGGTCTTCAGTCAGCAGGGAATGGCCAGGATAAGAATGAGGCAGCGTCGAAATCACCTGTATTAATCCACTCTCGCCGACATTCAATGCAGACCAATCCCTAGGAGAGCGAATAATTACATCGGCGTGTATTGGAGCATGTAAATATCCCTCAGAACATTCAACAAAAACCGATCCGACCTGCTCGACCATCCCATAAAAATTGTGGACTCTTGAAATTCCCGCCGCCTCGAAGGCAAAACGTTTAAAAGTCGCGTTGTCGACGGCCTCATCTTCCAGCTTTTTCCAGCCCCCACTATGGACCAAAACAGCGTTATCAAGAGCTACGTCCATACCGCCATCAAGAATTGGCTTTACAAAATACTTCCAGACCATGAATGTAAAACCAAATATAAGAACTTTCCCCCCTCGATTTCGGCGCAAAAAATCTTCCAACTTCCCCTCATCAAGAGACATGTCTTCATCACGAAGAGCGTAACAATGATCCCTACCAAAATTCGCCATACCTAGTATACCGGCACCGCGTGCTGAAAAAGAATTTCTATCCTTAACGATGCCAGGATGATCGACGATGAGCATGGGAAGACGCTCTTTGCCGATAAAATTTTGCATAATTTTTATTAGAGCGCGGGATTGCATCATCGCAGTTTCTTTATCCAGATATATTCTGGAAACGGCCTGCCCCGTAGTTCCGGAGGACGTGAGCGTCTTAACAATATCCGCGACGGGAACTGACTTCAATGTTTCCGTTTTGAACAGCCCCACAGGAAGAAATGGCAAGTCTTCTAAAGAGCGAGCCTCCGAGGCCCCCCATCCTCGAGCATCCAGAATAGCCTTGTATTCTTTGCATGAATCGACATGCTTTTGGGTCAAACGCCGCAGGTCCTCGAGCAGGAGCTCCCGCTTGACCAACTGAGGCACTCCATAGACGCTCAATTCGCTCGGAGGTTCTCTATTCATTGCGCCCCCTCCTTCAAATTCTTCAGGAGCTCATTGTACTGTATCTTATTGGATGAGGAGCGCGGAAGCACTTCTACCCGCGCAAAATTAAGCGCTCGCAAGGGAAAGGAAAATTCCTCGGCGATCACTGAACGTAACTGCTCTGCCGGCACCTCCCCCTTATTCACCACCCAAAGGCGATCATCCTCACCCACGCAAACAACATCTAACCCAAGACTTGCCAAGCGCCTTTCGATTGTCTCCAAGTTGATCCGGTTGCCGTGAAGCTTAATAAAACGACTTTTCCGTCCAGTGATATAAAATAACCCTTGGCCATCGCGCGTGGCCAAGTCACCTGTAAAAAGCCGTCCGTTGTTGACGTCGCCAAGGGCCAAATCTGCTCGCCGCTCCGCGTAACCGAGCATAACGCTAGGGCTAACGACCAAAAGCTCTCCCTCTTCCCCGTCCTCGACAATCGGGTCACCATTTTGATCCACAAGTGAGATCGAGGTCCCTGGAATAGCCACGCCTATTGAAGAGGGATGCGCTACGCAGCTTGCCGGTGGCAAGTAGGAGATACGGGGCCCTGCTTCCGTCTGGCCATACATGACGACGAAGCGCCACCCTCTTTCTGACGCCAAGTGACCAATCTGCTCAACAGCTTCGGGCGCCAGCCGCCCTCCAGCTTGCGTCAACGTTCGCAGAGATGACAACGGCTTTCTAAAAGCTCGCATTCTAAGCATCGTCTCAAAATGAAACGGCACTCCTGATAGAGACGTTGCAGCGTCCTCCTCAATCCGCGCCCAAAATCCACTCTCCATAATAGATTTAGAAGTAAGAAGAACGGTGGCTCCAACCGCGATATGACTATGAATAATGCTCAATCCATACGAGTAATGGAAAGGGAGGTGCGCTATCGGCCGCTCATCGCTGCCCAGATCGAGATACTTGACTATTGACGCAGCGTTTTCTGCTAGCTGCTTTTGGCTAAATCGTACAAATTTTTGCGTTCCAGTGCTGCCGGAAGTACTTAGAAGCACGTCCGTCAAGTGTGAAATATGCCCACCGCCGGGAAAGCGCTCAACCTTTAACGGAAGACCTTCTCGTCCTACTACGGCCTCCGGCTCATAAACTGCTATAATATTCTCTAGCGCCGCAGCTGAAATTTCGTGCCCGACCAGCATGACTGCGTGCCCGGCACCTAAAATTCCTAGGTACGCCTCCACATGAGCGCAGGTATTGTCCACCAGCAGTACAACTAGTGATTTTTGCTCGCACCCGAGTCTCCCCCTCCAGAACGCCGAGGCGGTTGCAGCCTGCTGGTATGTCAGGACAGCGCCGCAGTCATCAGACGCAAGAATGGACGCCCCAAACTGGCCAAGGCGTTCCGTTATAGACATCATATAGTCATGCCCCCATCAACGCCGAGAACTTGGCCAGTCACGTAAGATGAAAGTTCTGACCCAAGAAAAATGGCAGCATTCGCTACATCTTCAGCGGTTCCCATTTTCCCCATTTTTATTCCGTCTATAATTGCCCTCCGCTTCTCCTCAGGCACGCTCGCAATCATATCGGTCTCTATAAAGCCTGGGGCGATAGCGTTAACCCGGACGTTGGCCGGCGCGAGCTCCTTTGCTAGCGACAACGTCAAGCCAATAACGCCAGCCTTACTTGCCGCGTACACAGATTGTCCAGCATTTCCATATCTACCAACAATAGAGCTGATATTGATAATGCTTCCAGACCCAGCCCTAGCCATCAATCGCGCAGCAAACTGGGCACATTTAAATGTGCCCGACAGGTTAACACCCATGACCTCCTGAAACATTTGCTCAGAAGCCATGCCGACGAGCGCGTCTTTTAGAACTCCAGCGTTATTTACTAAAATATCGAGACCCTGATACTCCTTATGAACCTCGCTGAAGGCTAACTTCACGGCTCCTGAATCTGTCACGTCAAAAACTAGGGGTCGAACATCTGCACCGGGTACTGTTTCGCAGATCAGTTTGGCGGCCTCTGCCGCCCGCTCGACACTTCTGCCGTTCAACAGTACACGAGCGCCATTTCTCGCAAACGCGAGCGCAGTTGCGAAACCGATGCCCCGGCCGGCCCCAGTTACTAGAGCCAGTTTTCCATCCAGCAGGCCTGACATTGCTACCGCTCTTTCTTGGGAGATGACTGAAAGGTATCCCGTTTATCGGAATCTCAACCGGGAAGAGCTGCTGCGCTTCGCCGCTAGCGGTTAAATGCCACGCCGTACCGGGCCAAAATTTCTTTGGCTTTGGCTACGCTGCTCATATCAATGATGTCATCCGTATCGAGCATGATATCAAACGCCTCCTCAAGCGCCGCCACCAGCTGCATATGAGCGACGGAATCCCATTCGCGGATGCCCTCGTAGGCGAGGCTATCCGTGATCACGGAAGAATTAACCTGTAGGGCTTCGACAAACGCTTGCTTCAGCTTGTCTGCATTCGACATAGAGGGCCTCACGAACCGGTTGCGAGGCCATGGCCTAAGGGAATGGACGCGTTGCGGTCAAGTTGAAGATCATTTGCCCCCTTTTTTCGCCCCTGCCGCGCCCTATTTCTCGTCCGACTTCCCAAGTGATTTGATCCTCTTGGTCTGACACCCATCTTTGGACCGGCTGAGGCTCGAGTTTTCCGGCCTCTGTTATTGTGACCGGTTGGCTGCGCCACGGTGATTTGTCAGTGAGATCGGGGTCTTCTGCCCGATGGCCCCATTGGGCCGGACCTCATTGTAGCAATTGCGCCAAGCCTCCAACTTTTCCGCCGCGTCGGCAAGGGCGAGGAACCAGTGGGCGTTCAGACACTCCGCCCGGAGGCGTGCGTTGAACGCTTCGATGAAGGCGTTGTCCGCGGGCTTGCCCGGCCGGGAGAAGTCCAGGGTGCCGCCGCGGCTGTAAGCCCAAAGGTCCAGGGCCCGGGAGATGAACTCTGAGCCCTGGTCGACCCGGATAGCCCTCGGAAAGCCCACCTCGGCGCAGATACGATCCAAGGCCTCGACGACGTTCTCCGCCCGATAACTGAACCGCGGATCAATGATCGGCGAAAAGCGTATGAAGGTGTCGACCACGGTCAAAATCCGGATCTTCCGGCCGGTGGCCAGCTGGTCATGGACGACGTCCATCGCCCAGGTCTCGTTGGGCGCGACAGCGTCACGGCGATCCTCCCGAAGCTTGGCCTTCACCCGCCGCTTCGGGGTTTTGTTGCGCAGCTGCAGGCCCAACGCATTGTAAATGCGATGGGCCTTCTTGATGTTGATCCGCCAGCCCTCGCGCTGAAGCATGACGTGGACGCGCCGATAGCCGTAGCGCACCCGCGTCTGACAGACCTCCCGGATCCGGGCGTCAAGACTGGCTTGCTCGGGGCGGCGGGACTTGTAGTGATAGGTGGAGGTGTCGACCTCGAGAACCCGGCAGGCCCGCCGGATCGACACCCCCAATCGCTACACGCCCCGTCCACCAGCTCGCGCTTGGGAGCAGGCCTCAGAGCTTTCGGCGGATGACGTCCTGCAGTATCTCCCGATCCAACGACAGGTCCGCCACCACCTTCCGCAGCTTGGCGTTCTCGTCCTCCAGCTGCTTCAACCGCTTCATTTCCGTCGGCAGCGGGCCGTCGTACTTCTTCTTCCAGTTGAAATAGGTCACCTAGCTGATCCCCGCCCGGCGGCAAATGACAATCCGTCGGCGCCTTGCTTCAAAATGAACGCCTTCTGGGCGTCCGAAAACTTCGATGCCTTCATCGTCTTCCGCTCCTCCCAGCCTGGGAATTCCGGCGCGGAAAACTCCAGCTCAGATCAATCCAGTTTCCGGGGAGCAGATCAGCCCGCTTACAGAGCATTTTCCGATCAGTCTGCGTCATATCCTGCGGCGGCGAAGTAGTTTGCGTATTCGTTGGGTGTGAAAGCGTCGATGGCTAGGGCGATAGCTTTCCAAAGCTGCTGGACGGTTCGGGCGACAGCCCTTCGCAGCAAGACCGCTGAGCGCGCCGTCGAAGCCACCTGGCGACGCATCGGAACCCTGCTCGAACACTTCAGCCCAGCCGAATGCGCCAACTACCTAGTCAACTCAGGACACGCCCCGTCCTGAAACGATTACGCTCTAAGGGGGAGAAAGCACCGAAACTCTAGCTCAGATCCAATCCTATCGAGCCGGTCACCTTCTGTCGGACCCTCCGCCAGAGCTCCGAGACCAGACGGTCCCGAGGCACGGATGCAAGGTCCGCCGTGGGCAACACGGGGGCGGAAGCCGAAGGCGGCCTAAAGGCGTCCGCCCTTCCCATCAATGCATGGAAAGCACGGTCGTCAAAACTATATTCATCGAGCAAAATTTCGCGATACCTGTCGTTATTGAGCAATTTATACAATTTATCCAAACCGATAATCTTATACATATGATCCAGCCAAGGAACTTCAATAAAATAGAGAAAGGCCTTCTCTATTTCGTAGAAATCCTCCGGCGCGTTCTTAATTTTAAAAAGATCTGCAAATCCTTCAGCAAAGACCTTATCAGGAATATCTGAGAAAAAATTCTCGGCAATAAGCATGTGCTCGTTAATCGTTCTCACCCCATTTACCGGGGTGTCACTGCTAGCATTGCCATCTCCGACTATACGGAAGTTTACCATGCTAACATCATGAATAAATATGGGGTAACGCTTAACCAGCCGAACCCACATATCAAAATCTGGAAGCTGTCTAAGTCTATTGTCATATACCCCCAATTCTTCATATAGGTCTCTTTTTATAAGCATTGTGGGGTGACAAATGCAATTCCCCTTTGTGAAGAAATGCCTTAACCAGAGACCCTGACTTCGATTTTTTTGATCAAATACAGTACCAAACGGCAAATCTGCTTTTGGAATACCCTCGCCGCGACCATTCATAAAGCGCGCTTTACCGAATACTGCGCCCAACTCTGGATGAGTCTCCATATGCCCGACCTGAACCGAGAGCTTACCGGGTAACCACATATCGTCAGAATTGATCAGCGCTATATAGCGACCGACACTCCGCTCAATAAGCTCGCGAGTTACAATCCCCGCCCCTCGGTTCGCACTATGCGCAAACAGCTTGACTCGTGGATCGCTAACCCCCCTGACGACCTCGGCCGTTCCATCGGCGGACCCATCATCCGCCACAAGCAGCTCGAAGTCAGAAAAGTCCTGCTGTAAGACACTCTCAATAGCTTGAGCCACAAACGGCGCATGATTGAAAGCTGGCATGATTACGGAAACAGCCGGCGCTACCATTTATCAGTACCCCATTACCCCTAAGATCAATCGTCGCATCCCATTTGGAATGGTCCGCCGCAAACCACGGAGCACAATTGGCGGAACGAATGAATGGATCAGCCGAAGAGCTCCTCCGACCCAGCCCTGCCGCCTTAGCTGCCCACTCCCAGCCAACTGCCCAGTTAAACGATTCTTTAAAGCCTTGAATTCCGCCTCAAATACCCTTCCGGTGATGGCATCATAAGTTTCTATCTGCAAAATCTGATCCCTAATCTTTTCTTCGTTCGATAGGGCGCTCCATGTTCCGGACGAATGGAGCCTATAAACCGACATGATTTCATGCATAAAGGCAATCAATCCATGCTGAGAAATACATATATTGACTATCCAATCGTAAGATTTCACATCAAAAACAGATCGCGGTATATTCGAAAGCGAAGATCGCCTGTATACACAAGTTGAAAAATTTCCTATCAGATTGTCGGCAATAAGACTCCTTGAATCAACGTATGAAATATCTTCCGATTGAGGAATTCTCGGGTAGAAGAGCTCGACGGATTGATCATAAACAAAATAGTTTGCGCTGCATCCGGCGCACTCTCTATGAATATCCAGATACTCAACCTGTTTAGAGAGTTTATCAGTCCGAACCCAGTAGTCATCACCCTCGAGAACAGCAACATACTCGCCAGAACAACTAAATAGGGCTCTCTGATAATTTTTTGTAATGCCGAGATTTTTGGAATGATCGAGAAATCGATGCACAATTCCAGCTTCAGAAAGCCGGTGCGCTATGTGTTCCCTTGTTTCGTCTGTCGACGCGTCATCAGCGATCACAACATCATAAGAAAACGGCACCTCCTGTATGAGGAGACCGTCAAGCGCCTGGCCTATGTATTTTTCGTGGTTGTAAGTAACAAGAAGAATAGTAAGTTTTGGCAATCTATCACCTATATTCTCGCGCGAACCTCGCGACGCCGCATCAAGCTTATCTGAACGCTCTGCTTCCAAAGCTGTTGGGTGAGGGCTTTATCTCCACGCCTAAAACAGATGCCAAGCGTGAAAATTCCTCGTGAAATCGCCAACCTGTCAACTCATCATTGAATTCAATTGCTTGCTGGCCCGTTGCCCGAGACGCCCCGCCCCCAAGCTGATGCACGACACAAGCAGAATGCAAGAACGCCAACGGTGCCTTTCTGCTAGCAAAGATGTCAAACATCCAACAGTCGGGCGGCATGTTGCTGCCAAGGGTCGGAATCCCAAAAAGGGAAGCGGACCGATACATTGAAACTGAAAATCCACAACTAATATTATTTAATATAATATCCCTGGTGTTCACGTAGGAATATTTATCGGATATAGCGTCACGCGCGGAAAAAGCCAGCCTATCAGGGTCAAAGAAGAAAAAGTTCGTGAACGCCGCTGAGCATTCCCTATGTCTATCCAGGAAACTTATTTGAATTCTTAGCTTATCACTCCGAGACCACCAATCGTTCGCGTCCAGAAACGCTATATATTCCCCCTTTGCTCGCGCGATGGCAAAATGGAAAGCTGTATAATCGTTCCCTTCGCCAGCCCCCAACACCGTGTACCGATCCCAGCCCGCCTCCTTGAGGCGCTCGCGCACGATCTCAATCGTATTGTCAGAACACCCACAATCAGCGATCAAGATTTCGCAAGGCGAATCGATCTGATAGAGAATGCTGTCAACCGCCCTATGCGCGGTCCGCTCGTTATTCCGAGCGATCAAGATCGCGCTAGTTTTCGCCGTCGCGCTCACTTCCTACCCCCTCCCTCCAAAGGATCAGCTCAAAACTTATTCTTCACACACATGGGCGCGCTATTTATCCAGCGCGCTCTGCAGAATCTCACAAATCATGTCTACGTCGGCCAAATCCAAACTTGGATAAAGCGGCAGGCAAAGAGCACGAGGAGCAAGGTCCGCGCAAACGGGCGTGTCGAAGGCGCTATCGAGATACGGTAAATTAGAGAGCGAGGGGTAGAAATACCTTCTAGGATGAACGTCTCGCTCTTTCAATCGAGCCATTCCCCTAAGCAAATCCTCTTCCGATTCAAATATCACTGGGTAGTACGCATAATTATATTCACATTCTGAGTCGATTTCCTGATGCCGCAATATTTGCTTCAGATGCCCACGATATCTTTCCGAAATTTTATGCCTTTTCGCGATAATTTCTGAGACTTGTGGCAAGTTGATGAGACCCATAGCCGCGTGGAATTCAGAATTCTTTCCATTAATTCCGATCTCATCAAAGGACGTCGGTGATGCGTGGCCAAAATTTCTCATCCTGGAAACTAGGTGATCCACCTCTGCGTCTCGCGCGATAACCGCTCCACCTTCAATTGTATGGAACAGTTTCGTCGCATGGAAACTGACACACGATACATCACCGAAATTGAATATAGAATCTTCTAAATACCTTACCCCAAAAGCATGGGCGGCATCGTATATAACCTTGATTCCATGCTTTGCTGCGATACGTTCAATTTCCACTACGTCGCACGGATTACCATATACGTGCGTGGCCAAAATTGCGCTGGTTTTTGGCGTAATCGCGCCCTCAATATTTCGCGGATCTATGTTGAAGGTCTGCGGATCTATATCGACCATGACCGGCCGGCAGTGTTCCCACACAATCGTCGACGTAGTGGCGACGTACGAGAACGGAGTGGTAATGATCTCCCCCGACAATCTCAAGGACCGTATGGCAATTTGAAGCGCAATTGTGCCATTTGACACAAAAGATAAATTCTTAACTCCCAAAAAAGACCTGAGTCTTTCCTCGAGTTCCAGCACCATCGGCCCATTGTTAGTCAGCCAGCCCGTGCTCCAAATACGTGAGAGGAGCTCGCTGTAATCTGCAATCTCGGGAAGAAAAGGTTTAGTTACATTTATGACCATCGAGCTTTCCACTTAACTCTCATCAGGTTCCCCCAATCGAAGCGCTAAGCTCTTTGGCCAGCTCATATAGTGAGCTTATTCGCGCACTCGCTAGGGCTACCGTCCCACACTTCTCTCAGTGTTGCTGGTTATCACGTGGGTTGGCTGTTTGAAAGTTGCCCTGACCTCCACCGCAACGGTGGACGACCGGAGCGTTGTTCGTTTTGAGACCGGGCGGCCCGGATTGGGAAATCCGTCAAACGCGGGGGCGCTACGGCTATCGGCGCGTCCACGCCATGCCTCAAGTAGGCCCCTCGCCTCTATAATGCGTTTGGCCTGCAGCTGCGCAGCATACCCCGAACTGCTGGAGAATCACCGCGACGCCCCCCCCGTCGATCTCCAGCTCGATATCGCCACGCCCCGTCCGCGCCAGCCTCGACCGTGCCCGCTGCAGCTTCCCAGGCTCAGCCGCCTCCACCAGCGCTGGCACGAAGCGCGTCTGCGGCTCGGCGGCCACGATCCGCATCCCCCGCCGCCAGCCGAACAGCTGCTGCGAGCGGATATTGTGCCTCCGCGCCACCTCCGACACCGTCGCCCCTTACGCTAACGCCCCCTCGACGATCCGCGCCTTGTCGTCCGCCGACTAGCGCCACCGCCACCCCGAGCTCGCTTACAAATCACCGCGGCGCAGCCAGCCCCTCACCGCAACAGATCAAGTGGCCTTTAGCTTTTTACCGCGCCACTGATTGTGAGAGGATCAAGTCACTTAGGAAGTCGGACGCAGAACGGTGCAGTTTCGTGGCATTAGGTCAGCCTAACGTGATAGGCCATCTATGGTTACAGACCACTTTTTACGCATAGGCACATCGCAGTGTGTCGTGATAAGGCGGCTGCTTGGGTTTAACAGCGTGCGCTACCCAGCACGCGCCTTAGCGATCCGCTTGTTAAACAGAACACGTCATAGTCGGCCATAGCGAACGAGGCTGTTTGTGAAAGTCCTAATAACTGGGGGTGCTGGCTTCATCGGGTCAGCCGCCTGCCGATACCTCATAAATACCACAAAAGACGAAGTTCTAAATATCGACAAACTTACCTACGCCGCCTCCGGAACCGCGCTTCGCTGTATTGAAGATCACGACAGCTATTCCTTTCTGAAAGGCGATATAGCCAACCAAGAATTAATAGGAAAAGCAATTAATCGGTTCCGACCAGATACGATTATGCATTTTGCAGCGGAATCACACGTCGATCGTTCGATCTCGAGCGCAACCCCTTTTGTAGATACAAATATCGTCGGCACCTACTCGTTACTGGAGGCTGCGCTTGAGTACTGGCGCGAGCTCGGCTCGCACGCTGCGAGCAAATTTCGGTTTATTCACGTATCTACAGACGAAGTTTACGGCAGTTTGGGGCCCAGCGGGCTATTCCATGAAGAAACCGCGTACGATCCCCGATCTCCCTACTCCGCATCGAAGGCGGCGGCCGACCATCTTGTCTCTGCATGGCACCACACATACGGCCTCCCTACGATCATTTCCAATTGCTCCAATAACTATGGTCCATTTCATTTTCCAGAAAAGCTGATTCCCCTGACGATCATCAATGGGCTTCTAGGCCGGAAGCTTCCAGTCTATGGGGACGGGCAAAACGTGAGAGACTGGCTATACGTTGAAGATCATGTTCGCGCGCTCCGTCTAATCGCCGAACACGGTACGCCAGGTCAAAAGTATAATATCGGCGGGCGCAACGAACGAACCAATCTTCATGTTGTGGGCCGGATTTGTGGCTTGCTGGATGAGCTTTCGCCTTCAGCGGAAGGCCGCTCGCGGCAAGAGCAAATTTGCTACGTTGCCGACCGGCCTGGCCATGATCGGCGTTATGCCATCGACGCTTCAAAACTCGAAAACGAACTCGGCTGGCGAGCCAATGAAACGTTCGAAACCGGCCTCCGCAAAACTGTTCAATGGTATATCGACAGACGCGATTGGTGGGAGCCGCTGCAAGAGAAGTATTCAGGCCAGAGATTGGGCGTGCTTGTGCAACCCCAACAAGCGGAATCATAAAGAAGTTTTGCCAAACAATTCTGAGGAAAACTTATGAAGGGCATCGTTCTTGCTGGTGGAACTGGGTCTCGACTGTACCCGGTGACGCAAGCTGTCTGCAAGCAGCTGCTACCCGTCTACGACAAGCCGATGATATATTATCCAATCTGCACCCTAATGCAGGCTGGGATTTCTGAGATACTGATCATTTCAACTCCTCAAGATTTGCCAATTTTTGAAAAACTTCTGGGAGATGGCTCCAAGTGGGGCGTGTGCTTCCAATATGCTGTTCAGCATACGCCGCGCGGGCTAGCGGACGCCTTTATCGTTGGTGAGCATTTCGTTGGCGGCGAGCCGATCGCGCTCATTTTGGGCGACAACTTGTACTTCGGTCACGACATGCCCGCCATGATGGCGCAAGCGACGAAGCTAACACAAGGCGCTACGGTATTTGCGTACCGGGTAGGCGATCCTGAGCGATACGGAGTTGTGGAGTTCGATAAAAACGGCACAGCAATTTCGCTGGAAGAAAAACCAGCTCATCCCAGATCTGATTGGGCCGTAACCGGCCTCTATTTCTACGACCAAACCGTTGTCGAGATTGCAAAGGCAATTAAACCCTCAGCTAGGGGCGAAATTGAGATCACTGACATCAATCAAACCTATTTGGATCGTGGCGAATTGCGAGTTCAAAGATTGGGCAGAGGCTTTGCCTGGCTCGATACAGGTACGCATGACAGCTTGCTGGAGGCGTCGGAATTCATCAAGGCGATCGAGCACAGGCAGGGCGTAAAGGTCGCCTGTCCCGAAGAAGTCGCACTGCGTAATGGCTGGATCGCCCCGGAGGCCGTCATGCAAATCGGCCACCAAATGGGAAAAACGGATTACGCGCGCTACTTGTTCGATCTCGCGAACGAGTTTGCCGACGCCGCAAAGTGACCGATTGAACGGGCTAAGCGATCTTGCTAGGCGATATGCTCGCCAACCCTAGCATGCAGTGGAGCTATTTGATGGTGCAGCCGAGCGGCGTCGTTGCTGCTGTACGCGATATCGTTAAGGGAGCCCAGCTCGCCCCTGTTTGGTGGCGAGTCGGCCTTACGCAGACCTTCAGCCGCTACAAGCGTACTATTTTGGGTCCGTTCTGGATTGCGGGTGGATTGGTAGCGACTGCAGTCGCCCTGACATTCGTGTACGGGAGCCTATTCCATGCTGATTATCGGCAAACCTTTCCGAACGTAATGGCCGGCCTTCTTGTTTGGTTCATGATATCATCGACCATAAATGAAGGGGCTCAGCTTTTCATTAATTCTGCCGGCATGATGCAGGTACATAATTTTCCATCTTCTTTTTATGTGTATCTCCACGTCTTTAGACAAGCGGTAAACTTTGCGCACCAGCTTATGGCTTTTGCACTTACCCTTCTTCTGATGGGATTATTACCGGTGCCCAATATTGAAGTTATACCGGGCCTGTTGATACTTATCGTGACGATGTTTTTCGTGTCTTTGGTTACCGGCATGATTTCCGCGAGGTATCGCGATATTGGATATATGACAAGCTTTGCGGTACAATTTCTTTTTTTTCTGATGCCAATATTCTGGACGGCTGAGCAACTTGGCGCCAGGCGGCGAGCAATTGTGGACCTCAATCCTTTCGCACAACTATTAGAGGTTGTGCGCCAGCCCTTGTTGGGACATACCGTGACTCTACATCAATGGATGTCTTCTCTCGGGTTAATGGCTGTATCTGCGGTGATTGGAATTTCACTTCTTGCCGCCTTCCGCCGTCGAATTGTGTTCTGGCTTTAGGGCTATTTATGATGAGCTCAATTAATTTGAATGCCGTCACCTTGGATTATTGGCTTTATAGCGTTAAAGCCCAATCAGTCCGCAATGCCGTATTTAATTTGGCTGTCGGCGGCAAACTATTCAAGGCTGGTAACGACGTGGCGGTGCTTCGAGCGTTATCGAATATTACCTTCAACCTAACGGACGGAGATAGATTGGGCTTGGTTGGGCATAATGGTTCCGGCAAAACCACGCTGCTCAAGGTCTTGGCCGGTATCTACGAACCCGAGCAGGGCTCCGTCAGCATCAAGGGCCGCGTAACATCGATGATTGCCTTGGGGGCTGGCCTGGACCCTGAAGTTAGCGGCATCCAGAATATCCGAAACCTTGGGACGCTGATGCTGATCAGCCGAAAGATGGTCGAAGAGCGACTCGATTCGATAATAGAGTTTTCAGAGCTTGCCCAGTTCATCCACCTACCAGTCAAAACCTATTCGGCCGGCATGCTGGCGCGGCTTATGTTTTCGGTCGCCACCGAGTTGGATCCACAAATCCTGATCTTGGACGAATGGCTGAGTGCGGGCGATGCCGCCTTCAACGTTAAGGCAGCGGGTCGGATGAGCCGTATTGTGGAAAATGCTGATATCGTCGTAATGGCAAGCCACTCACCGAGCCTCGTCAAGCAAGTATGCAACAAGGTTGCGGTCATGGAGAGCGGCCAAATGGTGTTTTTGGGCGGGGTGGACGAATGGGTCGATCGCTACGGCGACCCTGACGTGAAGCCCCCTCCCGTTCCCGGCCACTAGTATTATTGGAGGCCAACTGACCATAGTGCCCTCTCCTTTGCGGGATAACGGGGTCGTTGCAGCCAGCGAGCGCCCTGCGCGCGTACTGGCATTTGGTGCTGGCCGCATCCCTTCGGTTTATCTTTTTGTCGAGAAGCCACTCAGACTCTTACAGACTGAGGGAAAAATCGAGCTGAGAGATAGAAGTGGGTTTCGATTGTCGAATCGGGATCTTGAGTGGGCGGACGTTTTCGTATTTTGCAGAAATAATGCCCCGGAAGATCTATCTTACCTGAGAGCAGCAAAGGCAATAAACCTGCCCATTATATATATAATTGATGACAATTTCCTGGAAGCTCCACTGGCATATGTAGAGGGGCGTCGCCTTCGAACGCCGATCTTCCTTTATACTCTAAAAAATTTCCTAAGGGCCGCTGATCTTGTTATAACGTTCTCGGAAACTTTGGCCGAGGATTTACGGCTTTTTTCTGACAAAGTAGCTGTTCGCAATACTTATTTTGCCTCCAAATCGAAGCCAGATATTTCAGCTCATAATCGCGAACGAGTTCGAATTACTTTCGCCAGTTCACGCTCTGAGGATGGCTCGATCGAGCCGCTCCTATTTCCCATTTTGCGGGACGCTATAGATAAGTATCGCGAGAGAATTGAAATCGTCCTTTGGAAACCACTTTTTGGCCTTAAGGGAAATAATATCGTTGTAAAAAATGCACTGCCCTATGAGGATTATTTAGAAGAACTGTCGTCAGGCGGCTACGATATTGGACTTGCGCCCGCGGTTGACAATAGATTTTTCAACTCAAAGAATGAAACAAAATATAGAGAATACGGAGGATTGGGTATTGCTGGAATTTATAGCGCGACCCCCCTATATAATCGCGTTATCGTGAATCGAACGACAGGAATGCTCGCGAACAATACGGCGGGTAGCTGGGCCGCCGCCGTTCAGTCGCTCATTGAGAATCCGGATCTTCGGTGCCACATAGCGCGGAGCGCTCTCACAGATGTGGAGGAGCGGTATGAATTTGGCCGCTATTCAGAAACACTGCTGCACGACATTTTACGAACTGCCTCAAACCGCTCCGCGAAGCTCTAACGTGGATACGAAATATTTGCGGCCATGATATTTATTTGTGACCTCATGTCCACTAGACGAAAGCCTTTTAGGCGTTCTCGCCTTCTAGCACCCTCACCCATACCATGGGTAGAGGCGCTTCCGATTCTTGGCAGAAAGAAAAAATGTATTCAAATTGATATTGGAGAGCTTATTGAAATTTCGGAAATACGGAGAGCTTCGAAGGAATCCATTCTTTTATTGCTGAATTTTCGCGTACATGACCTGGAATTAATTCCGATTATGCGAACGGCCTTCAAATGGGTCGTCATTGATTTCTGCAATGAGAAACAACCTTCGCTCTATTCCCAGTTAGAGGAGCGCTTTTCGGAATTCGATGAGACCTATTTCCTGATCGTGCCGAAATCCACAATTGAACTTAAGAGCAGTTTTTCCGACACCGTGAAGGCACATGTTGGATTGTGGAGCGATCGCGTCCTGATGGCCGGACGGACATCTGGCGGTGCCCATGTATATATTCCTGACGACACACTCGGAGCGACCAGCATCTGGAGTCCGAGGGGGCCTCATGCGGCGTGGTGCGAAGTTTTTGGCGTCATATCCTCTTTATCTGCGGGTAATTCCAGCGAAACTCTTTCCAATTTTGACATGCATCTCCGCATCTGGTCACCAATTTACCGAAGAATAACCGACGCTGTTGCCCGTCACGGTGGCTTTTCTAGAGCCGGTCATAAACTACTAGGCAGGCTCAGGCGCTGAATGACACTCCATTGCCTTGCGCTATATTGCAGTCCAATGTAATCAAGTCGGCTATCAGCGCCTTGGAGGTAAGTATGGACCAGAATAACGTTCTCCGTCGGACGTTTGCGACGCAGAGGAAATATCATGACCTATACGAGCAGTATCTTCTTCGTGGAATCAACTGCGCCATAAATCCTGAAGACCCGGAGAACCCATTCGATGCCCCCTGGAAAATGACCCACTACTGGCACCAGGGTGCGGATGCGCTTAATATTTGCCTTGGGGCCCTTATCCAAAATCGGCGGGAGCCGCCGAAAGCTATCCTCGACCTCCCCTGCGGGTCGGGCCGGGTCACGCGCCATTTTCGAGCCTTCTTCCCCGAGGCCACAATCGTTGCCTGCGACCTTTACGACTATCATTACAATTGGTGCGCTCAGCACTTTGGCGCGATTGGGCAAAAATCGACAGAACATTTTAAAGATTTGAATTTTGACGTCAAATTTGATCTGGTATTTTGTGGATCACTACTGACACATCTACCGGAGGACGACTATAAGGCAGCTATAGATTGTATAGTTCGATCTCTTTCCGATAATGGGATCGCGATCATTACCCTCCAGGGAAGGCATGCGGAGTGGATTCAGGAACATAAATACCAATTCATTGAGCCAGAATTATTTAAAATCGCGATGAAATCTGTTCCAAAAACTGGCTTTGGCTACGTTGATTACAATCAACACTGGCTCGATTCCGTTTGGAAGGAACAATCGCATTATGGCGTGGCAATGGTGCGCCCACACTTTGCCACAAAACACATAGAAGAAGATTATAGCGTGCGCATACTCGGCTACATTGAGAGAGCCTGGGACGACTCTCAGGACGCCTTAATTATTGGCAAGCCGGGCGTGAATTACTCGGCACCCAAAGAGAAGTAGCATTGCAATCAGATCTACAACCAATCCCGCGATAGTATCGGGCCTACATGGGCGGGCCCGATACTCCTAGTCATTCACCGGACTCGACGCAGTCGCTGTTACGGGCATCCGGAACATTTGCCGCGCTTTGGCCGGGTTTCCGTGAATAAGCGAGCCATCCGGCGCATCTCCTTTGAACACCGACCCCGCCGACATTTTGCAGGCGACGCCAATGGTTGAACGCGGAGTCAAGATGGCGGCGCTGCCAAGGAACGAGGCCTCGCCAACGACCGCTCCACCGTTCAAGCAAGCGTAAGGGGAAAGGGTGCTAGCCTTACCTAGGCAGGCGTCGTGCCCGACGGATCCGTAGGTGTTGATGACCACGGCCTGCTGAACACGTGCGAAGGGCCCGACAAACGTGAATGGCGCTAAGATTACCCCCGGCTCCAAGACAGCTGTAGCCGCCACCAACGCCCGTGGATGAACCAGCGTATATTGCTTTGCCCCCGCTAAATCGAGCTCATCAGATATTCTCAATCTGGCAATCGAATCCCCGACCCCTATAAGGAATAGATATCCATCGATATTATTCAAATCATTCAGATTTTGAAAAGCAGGTACACCTGGCCATATCTGCCGAATATCGGCCATTCTTGGCGCATAAGCATCTACAACGCCAGCTAATTCAACATTTTCCCCAGATTCTACCTGATCTTTTAGATAGGAAGACAATTCCAATCCAAGCGCGCCTCCGCCGTAAATAATTACCTTCGTCATTTTACTTTCCAGTTCTCAGATCAGATCCCAGCGAAGGAGCCTTTGCGATCATAGACGATGGCTAACTTTAGCTAAACGATATCTCGGCTAAAACATGGCTCTGAGATCGAGGAAGATCACAGTGGCCATAGAAATCCTCCCCCCTTGGACGCTATCGCGCTCCGATCTGGATCGATGGACGGCGCTCCAAGATTCGCAGCCGATGTATGCCCCCCCCTTCCTGTCGCCACAATGGGCGCGGGCGGTTGATCGTGCCCAGAACCGCAACCGGGACAACGTGCGCGTCGCGGTCCTGCATGAGAATGGCGCGCTCAAGGGGTTCTTCCCCGTCAGGGTTTCGGCGTTCACGGCCATGCCCGCAGGCTCGCCCATGTGCGACTACCAAGGTCTCGTCGCCGAGCCCGGCGTCCAGGTCAGTTCGAACCAGTTGCTGCAGGCCCTCGGCGTCGACCGGCTGGACTTCACGCACATGCTCCAGGATCAATCGACGTTCTCGGCGCATATGCGCGGCTCGGCGCCATCCTATGTCATCCGGCTGTCAAACGGCTATGAAGCCTATCAGGTCGAGAAGCGCGCGGCCGGATCGGGCGTCCTGAAGGATCTGGATAAGCGCAGGCGGAAGGTGGAGCGCGAAGTCGGACCCGTCACATTCACCGCCTGGTCGCGATCGGCCGCCGATTTCGAAAAGCTGGTCGCCTGGAAGCGCGCGCAATATCGCGCCACCGGTCAAACCGACATCTTCGCCACGGGCTGGCCCAGGCGGTTGTTGCAAGACATGTTCGAAAGCCGCGACCCCGACTTCGGCGGCGTCTTCTTCACCCTGCACATCGGCGATCAGCTGGCCGCGGCGCATCTGCACCTTCGCGGCAAGCGCACCGTCCATGCCTGGATCATCGCCCACGATCCGGCCTTCGAACGCTATTCCCCCGGCCTGCTGCTCTTCCAGGACGTCATGCGCTGGATGGACGACACGCCCTATGACACGCTCGATCTCGGCGCGGGGGACTATCGCTTCAAGCAACAGCTCGCCAACGATCATCGCATGGTGGCCCATGGCTTCATCGGCAGGCCGAGCGCGTCCAGCCTCGTGCGTCAAGCCGCCTACAGCATACGCGACACGGCCGAACGGCTGCCGTTGGGCCGGTTTTCGGCGCTGCCCGGCAAGGCGATGCGGCGGTACGACATCATTCGCGCCTTGCGTTGATTCCGGGGTCGGACGGGGCTGCTCGGGCCTTTGCTTCGCGGCCGCCTTGCGGTTAGTTTGCCCGCGCTCTTCCCCGACCGGTTCTTCCCCGCATGACCTTGACCTTCGACGCCATCAGGGCCGCCGCCGAGCGGCTGGCCGGCCATATCGAGCGCACGCCCTGCCGCTATTCGCGCACGCTGTCGCAGATCACCGGGGCGGAGGTGTGGCTCAAGTTCGAGAACCTGCAGTTCACCGCCGCCTATAAGGAGCGCGGCGCGCTGAACAAGCTGCTGCTGCTGTCCGAGGACGAGCGCCGGCGCGGCGTCATCGCCGCCTCGGCCGGCAACCATGCGCAGGGGCTGGCCTATCACGCCGCGCGCCTGGGCGTGCCGGCCACCATCGTCATGCCGCGCGGCACGCCGTTCGTGAAGGTCGAGCACACCCGCGACCACGGCGCCGACGTCGTCATCGACGGCGACACCTATGACGACGCCTACGCCCACGCCTTGCGGCTGTGCGAGGCGCAGGGCCTGACCTTCGTCCACGCCTTCAACGACCTCGACATCATGGCCGGCCAGGGCACGGTGGCGCTGGAGATGTTCGAGGACGTGCCCGACCTCGAGATCCTGCCCGTGCCGGTAGGCGGCGGCGGCCTGATCTCGGGCGTGGCCACCGCCGCCAAGACCTTGAACCCCCAGGTCCGCATCTTCGGCGTCGAGCCGGCCATGTACCCCTCGTTCACCGCCCGCATGCGCGGCATGCCCGCCCAATGCGGCGGCCAGACCATCGCCGAGGGCGTCGCCGTCAAGCAGGTCGGCGACCTGACCTATGCGGTCATGCGCCCCCTGGTCGAGGACGTGCTGCTGATCGAGGAGCCCTATTTCGAGCGCGGGGTCGCCTTGTTGTGCAACGTCGAGAAGACCGTGGCCGAAGGCGCCGGGGCGGGGGCACTGGCCGCCCTGCTCGCCTATCCCGAACGCTTCCGCGGCAAGAAGTGCGGCCTGATCATCACCGGCGGCAACATCGACACGCGCCTGCTGGCCTCGGTGCTGACCCGCGAACTGGTCCGCGCCCAACGGCTGGTGTCGCTGCGCATCATCGGCGACGATCGCCCGGGCCTGCTGGCCACCGTGTCGGACACCATCGGCAAGCTGGGCGGCAACATCATCGAGGTGGCCCACAACCGCCTGGCCCTCGACGTGCCGGCCAAGGGCGCGGAGTTCGACGTGATGATCGAGACCCGCGACGCCCAGCACACCCAGGAAATCATGGACGCCCTGCGCGAGCGGGGCTATCCGCCGCGCGCGGTCTAGGAGCCCCTCATGCGCCCTCTGTTCCTCGCCCTCGCCCTCTGCGCGGGACTGGCCGCCTGCGGCTCGCCCAAGCAGACCGCCGACAACCTGCCGGCGGCGGGCGCCTATATGGCCCAGAACGCCAAGCAGCGGGGCGTGGTCGTCCTGCCCTCCGGCCTGCAGTACAAGGTGGAGCGCTCCGGCCCCGCCGCCGGCCCGCACCCGCGCCTCTCCGACGAGGTCAAGGTCCACTACGAGGGCAAGCTGGTCACGGGCGAGGTGTTCGATTCGTCGTACCAGCGCGGGACGCCGGCGGCCTTCCCCCTGGAAGGGCTGATCCCCGGCTGGGTCGAGGCGTTGCAGCTGATGCGCCCGGGCGACCAGTGGACGCTCTATGTCCCGCCCGCGCTCGGCTACGGCGACCAGGGCGGCGGACCCATCCCGCCCAACAGCGTGCTGATCTTCAAGATCGAGCTGATCGACGTCTTCCAGCACCCCGCCGCGCCGGGAGCCTAGGCCGTTGTCCCGCCCCGCCGGCGACGCGCCGCCGCCCTCGCCCCTGGTCGGGGTCGAAACGATCTTTTCGGGCTGGACGAAGCTGCAGCGGATCAGGATGCGCGTCGCCAGCGGCGACGTGGTCGAACGCCTGGTCGAGGATCATGGGGCGGCGGCCTGCGTGCTGCCCTACGATCCGGCGCGGCGTACGGCGCTGGTGGTGCGCCTGCCGCGTCCGCCGCTGGTGCTGACAGGCGAACCCGAGCCGCGACTGGTCGAGGCGATCGCCGGCCTGATCGACCCCGGCGAATCCGCCGAAATCGCCGCCCGCCGCGAGGCGCTGGAGGAGGCCGGCGTCCAGTTGGACAGCCTCGAGCCCGTGGGAACGTTCTGGACCATGCCCGGCGTCTCGACAGAACGGATGAGCGCCTACCTGGCGGCCTGCACGCCCGCCGACCGCCGGGGCGCCGGGGGCGGCGTCGCCGGCGAGCACGAAGATATCGAGGTGATCGAGGCCCGGCTGTCCGACCTCTGGGCCGACCTCGAAGCCGGACGGCTGGCCGACATGAAGCTGGCCTTGCTGTTGCAGGCCCTGCGCCTGCGCCGTCCCGCCCTGTTCGACTGACGCCTCAGTCGGTGAACACCACCGTCTTCTTGCCGTTGAGCAGGACGCGGTCGTCCAGCCACCAGCGCACGGCCCGCGCCAGGACGCGCCGCTCGATGTCGCGTCCCTTGCGGATCAGGTCGTCGGGGGTGTCGCGATGGCTGATGCGCTCGACGTCCTGTTCGATGATCGGCCCCTCGTCGAGGTCGCCGGTCACATAGTGGGCCGTGGCGCCGATGGTCTTCACGCCCCGGGCGTGCGCCTGGTGGTACGGCCGCGCGCCCTTGAAGCCGGGCAGGAAGGAATGGTGGATGTTGATGCACCGGCCGGCCAGCTTGGCGGCCAGCCCGTCCGACAGCACCTGCATGTAGCGGGCGAGGATCACCAGTTCGGCCCCGGTCTCCTGGACCAGCGCCCACAGCGCCGCCTCCTGTTCCAGCTTGGTCTCGCGGCTGACCGGCAGGTGATGCAGGACAAGACCGCCGAGATCGACATGGGCGTAGGTTTCGGCGGCGTGGTTCGAGACCACGGCGACGATGTCCATCGGCAGCTCGCCGATCCGCCAGCGATAGACGAGGTCGGCCAGGCAATGGTCGAACTTGGAGGCCAGGATCAGCACCTTGCGCCGCGCCGCGCGCGGGCGGATCGTCCAGTCCATGCCGTAGTCGGCGGCCAGCGCCGCGAACGCCTCGCGCAGCGCCTCCAGCCCGGCGCCGTCGGGGGCGAACACCACGCGCATGAAGAAGCGGTCGGTCTCCTCGTCGTCGTATTGCTGGGCGTCGAGGATGTTGCAGCCGCGCTCGAACAGGAAGGTCGAGACGCGGGCGACGATGCCGGGCTTGTCCGGGCAGGAAAGGGTGAGGATCATCGAGATGGCCGACATGGCCGTCCTCCTAGCCCGAAAGACGGCCGGGCTGAACGGGATTCTCGCGCCACGCGCCTAGCTCGCGGCGGCCGTCGCCGCGCACGCGCTCGACCCTGCCACGAGGCTGTGGCACTAGGCGCGGATGAAGGTTCAACCCGTGATCCTGTGCGGCGGCGGCGGCGTGCGGCTCTGGCCGGCGTCGCGGCCCGACAAGCCCAAGCCGTTCCTGAGCATCCTGGGCGACCGCTCGCTCTACCAGCAGACCCTGTTGCGGCTCGACCTGATCGCCGACGCCCTGCCGCCGATCGTGGTCACCGGCCAGGCGATGCTGGCCGAGACTCAAGCCCAGGCCGCCGCCCTCGGGCGCACGGCCCGCTTCGTCGTCGAACCTGAAGGCCGCGATTCCGGGCCGGCGATCGCGGCGGCGGCGGCGCTGATCGCCGCCGAAACGCCGGACGCCGTCGCCCTGATGATGGCCAGCGACCATCACATCGCCGGCGACGCGGACTTTTCCGGGGCCGTGGCCGCGGCGGTCCAGGCGGCTGGCGACGACGACCTGATCGTCACCTTCGGCGTGCGCCCCACCGGACCGGCCACCGCCTATGGCTACATCCGCCCGGCCGAGCCCCTGACAGCCGGCGTGCGGCGGGTCTCGGCCTTTGTCGAGAAACCCGATCTCGATCGCGCCCGGGCCTATGTCGCCGAAGGCCTGTTGTGGAACAGCGGCAATCTGGCCTTCCGCGCCGAGGTGCTGCTCGCCGAACTGGAACGCTTCGATCCGGCCATGGCCGCCGCGGCGCGGGCGGCGGTCGCCGGCGCCGCGCGGACGGGCGACCTCGTCC
>JAFUCP010000005.1 GCA_017459565.1 Clostridia bacterium
GAAGATAAGGGACAAAGGGTATCTCTTCCGGCCATCTCAATTTCGTCATATACGCGTAAATATCACGCAAATGTTGCGGGATGGAAATGTCTTTACAAGCATGGCAAGCTGGCGTCCATAAGCTGTTGCGAAACTAAGTTTTGTCACCAGCTGCACGATTATTACCGTTTTTTGTTTGCGGGAAAGTCTTTGCAATCGGGGATTTCTTCGATTATGCTGGTAAGGTACCGGAACCAATGGAGGAAATCGCCATGAAGAAAGCCATGAAAATGATCGCGCTGTGCTGCGCGCTGGCGCTGATGACGGCGCTGACGGGCCCGACGCTGGCGGAGGGCATGTATTACGGCTCCCACCCGGCGGACGACATTTACCAGACCCAGACCATCGCCCACACCTGCACGCTGATCGCGGCCACGATGATGCTGCGCAACTATTCCTATCAGCACGGCAGCCCTTATGAGCAGGTGACGGAGACGGGCGTGGGCCGCTTCGCCTGGACGAAGGGCTGGGGCCTGCAGCGGGACTTCACCATCGGACAGGTGAGCGTGACCCAGAACCCCGATATCGGCAATTGCGTGGACAAGAAGGCCTATCTGATCAACGTGCTGACCTATCATCCCGAGGGCGTGGTGATCTACGATACCGGAGCGCCCCATGCCATCTGGCTGTTCGGCTACGACGAGGACAGCGACACCTTCTATTGCGCCGACACCATCAACAGCAAGGGCGGCCACGCCATCCCGCTGGTGGAGTCCATCATCAACGGCAAGACCCAGCAGGACAAGATCAACACCATCGATAAGATCTGGTACATCCTGTGATGCGGGGCAAAAGCTCAGCCCATATCGTCGCGGCGGGCCCCGTGCCCTGCGCAGGCCGCAGGCGGAGCGAACAACCGCAAAAATCCCCGCTGAACAAGAAGCGTTGGCGGGGATTTTGCCTGCCGTTTTGGCATCACCCGCAAAATGCGGTCATTTACTGACGAAAGCCGCGCTCATGCGCGGCTTTTTCACCGTTAAATACCTATGAAGCAGATAGGAATATGTTGACGGAAGGCGCGAAGGGTGATAAAATAAGAGAGCCGGGGAAGGCCCGGCGCAAACGGGAAGCTATGGAGGAACGACCGCATGAAGGTATACATGGACAACGGCGCCACGACCCGCGTGACCGAGCCGGTCTTTGCGGCGATGCAGCCCTATTTTTGCGAGATATACGGCAATCCGTCCTCGGTACACGGCTATGGCCGGCAGACCCGCAGGGCGGTGGAGGCCGCGCGGGAGCAGGTGGCCAGGGCCATCGGCGCCCAGCCGCGGGAGATATATTTCACCGGCTGCGGCACGGAGGCGGACAACTGGGCGCTGCGGGGCGCGGCCTGGGCCAACGCGAAGAAGGGCAGGCACATCATCACCACCAACATTGAGCATCATGCCATATTGCACACCCTGAAGCAGCTGGAGAAGGAGGGCTTTGAGGTCACGTATCTGCCCGTGGATTCGGACGGACTCGTCACCCCGGAGCAGCTGGAGGCGGCCATACGGCAGGACACCATCCTCGTCACCATCATGTACGCCAACAACGAAATCGGCACGCTGGAGCCCATCGAGGCGCTGGCGGCGGTGGCGAAGCGGCGGGGCGTGCTGTTCCATACCGACGCGGTGCAGGCCATCGGCCATGTGCCCATCGATGTGAAGGCCCAGCAGATCGACATGCTCAGCCTGTCCGGCCACAAGTTCCACGCGCCCTAGGGCATCGGCGCGCTGTATGTGCGCCAGGGCGTGCATATCCAGCGACTGATGCAGGGCGGCGCGCAGGAGCGCGGGCAGCGCCCCGGCACGGAGAACGTGGCCGGGATCGTGGGCCTGGGCGAGGCCATCCGGCTGGCCACCGAGGACATCGGGGCCCGCGCGGCGCGGATGAGCGCCATCCGGGACCACATGATCGCGCGCATCCTGAAGGAGATTCCCCACACACAGCTCAACGGCCACCCCACCCGGCGCATTTGCGGCAATGTGAACGTGTCCTTCTATTTCATCGAAAGCGAAAGCGTGCTGCTGCACCTGGACATGAAGGGCATCGCGGCGTCCTCGGGCTCCGCCTGCACCTCCGGCTCTCTGGACCCCAGCCACGTGCTGCTGGCCATCGGCGTTTCCCATGAACACGCCAACGGCAGCCTGCGACTGAGCCTGAGCGATGAAAACACCCTGGAGGAGGCCGATTACGTGGTGGACAGCCTGGTGGAGATCGTGAACCGGCTGCGGGCCATGAGCCCCCTTTACAGCGATTTCCTCAAGGGCGTGGAAACCGTGGGCACCGACGACTGACGATTGCGACCAGGAGGAACGAATATGGAATATACCGAGCAGGTCATGGACCACTTCATGAACCCCCGCAACATGGGCGAGCTGGAGGATGCCAGCGGCGTGGGTACCGTGGGCAACGCCAAGTGCGGCGATATCATGCGCATATATATAAAGGTTGAAAACGACGTGATCACCGACGTGAAGTTCAAGACCTTCGGCTGCGGCGCGGCCATCGCCACGTCCAGCAAGGCCACGGAGATCGTCAAGGGCATGACCCTGGAGGAGGCCGAGAAGGTGACCAACAAGATGGTCATGGAGGCCCTGGGCGGGCTGCCGCCGGTGAAGGTGCATTGCTCCGTGCTGGCCGAGGAGGCGCTGCACGCCGCCATCCAGGATTACCGCGAGCGCCTGGCCAGGGGCGAAAAGCCCCGGACCGAGGAGGAGGACGAGGTGCGCTACGTCTGATAGGGCGGCTTGACCGCTTGGGGTTTTTGCGGCACGTTGTGCGTGGAGGGAAGGCGGCTGCGATGGCTTGTGTGGTTTAGGCATGATGCGCTTTGGGTCACCGGGGGATATTCCCGATTTAAAGCGCAAGCCGGAACGAATTCCACGGGCTTGAAATCATTGACAATCCCAGAGTTTCATAGTATATTGTTTACGCGCCATCCTTCCTGTGGAGGGATGGCGCGTTTGGAAACGGCGCCGGCTGGCGCGAGGGGGGACGGCATGGTACGCGGCATCCATCACATATCCATGAAGTGCGACGGCGCAAAGGACCTTGAGCGGGCCCGGGCGTTTTACTGCGGCGCGCTGGGGCTGTCCGTGGCGCGCCAGTGGCCCGAGGGCATGATGCTGGACACCGGCGCGGGGCTGATCGAAATATTCTGCAACGCCCCGGGGGAGGCGCGCAAGGGCGCGATCCGGCACTTCGCGCTGGCGGTGGACGACGTGGACGCCTGCGCCGAGGCCGTCCGCGCGGCGGGCTACGATGTGTTCATACCGCCAAAGGAGCTGATGCTGGCCTCGCAGCCCGTCTACCGTGCGCGAATAGCCTTTTGCGTGGGCCCACTGGGAGAGGAAATCGAGCTGTTCATGGAACGGCCGCGGGAGGATAAGACATGATTCACGGCAACCTGACCGGCATCCGCGAAAGCACGCTGGGCGAATTGGAAAAGCTGTACGACGCCGAATTTGGCCGGGCGGACTTCCTGCCGGACCGGCTTTTGAACATCCTGGTGCGCTATACCGACCTGCTGAACCGGGAGATGCTGGTCTATTTGAGCCGGGACGGCGAGGTGCTGGAGATTGCCGTGGGCAATATCGGCTCCATCGCCCTGCCGGAGCTGCACCTGCGCCGCAACCCGGACCGGCTCTCCGGCTTCCGCTGCGTCCACACCCATCCCGGCGGTGACGCGCGGCTGTCCGAGGTGGACCTCCAGGCCCTGCGGCTTTTGCGCTTTGACAGCATGTGCGCCGTGGGCGTGGGGGAGGGCCGCTGTACGGGCATCAGCGCGGCGTTTCTGGGCGAGATGGAGTACGACAACTTCTCCATCGTGCTGAAGGGCCCGGTGAAGCCCGGGCGCATCCCCCAGCAGCTGTGGCTGAAGGAGATCGAGCTGGCCGAGGCGCGGGTAAAGACCGCCATCGAGAAGGGCGGCATCGTGGAGGAGGCCGAGAAGGTCATGCTCATCTCCACGGATTCCGAGGAATCGTTGGACGAGCTGGCCAGCCTGGCCGAAACCGCCGGGGCCATGGTGATCACCCGCGTCATCCAGAACCGCCAGCGGCCCGACTCCGCCACCTACATCGGCAGCGGCAAGGCCGAGGAGCTGGCGCTGACCTGCCAGGCGATGGAGATCGACCTGGCCATCCTGGACGACGAGCTGACCGGGGCCCAGCAGAAGAACCTGGAGGACGTGCTGGGCGTGCGGGTCATCGACCGCACGGCGCTGATCCTGGATATCTTCGCCGAGCGCGCCCAGTCCGCCGAGGGCAAATTGCAGGTGGAGCTGGCCCAGATGAAGTACCGCCTGCCGAGGCTCCAGGGCATGGGCACGGCGCTGTCCCGGCTGGGCGGCGGCATTGGCACCCGCGGCCCCGGCGAGACCCGGCTGGAGGTGGACCGCCGCCGCATCCGAAAGCGCATCGACGATCTGGAGGGGCAGCTGAGCCAGATCAAAAAGCAGCGGGACCTGCGCCGCGCCCGCCGGGAAAAGACCGGCCAGACCACCGTGGCGCTGGTGGGCTATACCAACGCCGGCAAGTCCACCCTGCTCAACGCCCTTTCCGGCGCGGACGTGCTGGTGGAGGACAAGCTGTTTGCCACGCTGGACCCCGTGATGCGCCAGGTGGAGCTGCCGGAGAACCGCCGCTGCCTGGTGGTGGACACGGTGGGCTTCATCCGCAAGCTGCCCCACCAGCTGGTGCAGGCCTTCCGATCCACGCTGGAGGAGGCGCTGTATGCCGATCTGCTGGTGGTGGTTTCCGACTGTTCCAGCCCCGAATACGCTTCCCAGCGCGCCACGGTCTTTGAGGTGCTGCGGGATTTGGGCGCCGCGGACAAGCCCATCCTGGAGGCGCTGAACAAGGCGGACCGGGTGAATGTCACCGGCGTGGTCGAGCCCGCCGACGCCATCCTCATCTCCGCGAAGCAGGGCCGGGGCCTGGAGGCGCTGAAGGGGGAAATCAGCCGCCGCATCGCCGCGCTGCGCCACAAGACACAGCTATTGATCCCCTATGACAAGGGCGCCGTGCTGTCGCTGATCCACGCAAAGGGCCAGGTGCTTTCCGAGGAATACACCGATTCCGGCGCCATGGTCACCTGCCTGCTGGACGCCGCGCTGTACCAGAGGGTCCTGGGGATGCTGTAGAGGAAAATACTTGCGCCAAGCCTGGAGGGGAGAACCATGACAAGGGCCGAATTTGATGCAATGGTCAAAAGGGGCGTCGTGCTGATGGACGGCGCGACGGGCTCCCAGCTGCGTATGCGGGGGATGCCGGCGGGGGTCTGCACGGAGGCGTGGGCCTATGAGCATCCCGAGGTCATCACCGCGCTGCAGCGGGAATATGTGGACGCGGGCAGCGATATCATCTATGCGCCCACGTTTTCCGCCAACCGCATGGGCCTTGAGCTGCACGGCCTGGCGGACCGGCTGGAGGAGCTGAATTTGGGCCTTGTGCGGCTTTCGAAGCGGGCCGCGGACGGGCGGGCGCTGGTGGCGGGGGACTTCACCACCACGGGCAAGCCCCTGGAGCCCGTGGGCACGCTGAGCTATCAGACGCTCTTTGACGTGTACCGCCGGCAGGTGGA
Organism: Clostridia bacterium; assembly: GCA_017459565.1. GTDB lineage: Bacteria > Bacillota > Clostridia > Christensenellales > Aristaeellaceae > UBA2862. The sequence goes on from JAFUCP010000005.1 coordinate 5,611, forward strand.
AATCGTGGCCGCGGCGGGCGTCGACCTGCTGGGCGCGGAGACGATGCTCTCCATCGATGAGTGCGCCTGCTTCGTGGAGGCGGCGCGGTCGGTGAGCGATTTGCCCATCACCTGCACCCTGACCCTGGAGGCCGACGGGCATCTGCTCTTCGGCGGCAACATCGTGGAGGCCGTGGAGACGCTCCAGGCCCTGGGCGCGTCCGCGGTGGGGCTGAATTGCTCCGTGGGGCCGGACCAGCTGGAGGCCGTGGTGGCGTCCATGAAGGCCGTGGCCGAGGTGCCCCTCATCGTCAAGCCCAACGCGGGCATGCCCGTGATGGACGAAAGGGGCAACGCCCACTACGATATGACCCCCGAACAGTTCGCGGACGCCATGCGCCGCCTGGTGGACGCCGGGGCCGATATCATCGGCGGCTGCTGCGGCACCGGCCCGGAATATATCGCGCGCCTGGCGGAGATGTTCAAGTGAGAGGGGGTTGGAGTGGGGAGAGTGGAGATTTCTGAGTGTGGAGTGTGGAGAGTGGAGTGTGGAGTTGAAGCTGCCCGGATCGCGGGAGATATTGCCTTCCCCTGTGTGGAAGGCTGAGACGGCGAGGCGCGGGGGGAAATAAGCCTTCGTTCAAGTGAGAGAATAGAGAGTGATGAGTGGAGATTTCTGAGTGTGGAGTGTGGAGAGTGGAGCGTGGAGTTGAAGCTGCCCGGGCCGCGGGAGATATTGCCTTCCCCTGTGTGGAAGGCTGAGACGGCGAGGTGCGGGGGGAAATATGCCTTCCCCTGTGTGCGTTCTCACGCGCGGCCAGGTAACTTCATCTTCACTCTTCACTCTTCACTCTCCACTCTTTCAACCCCTTGCGTTATGCCGGCTGCCCGGTTTCCCCCTGCACAATCCTCAGCGTCTGGCCGGGGAAGATCACATCGGGGTCGAACAGGCCGTTGTCCCGGGCCAGCCCCGCGGCGCTGAGGCCGAGGCGGGCGGCGATGCCGGTGACGGTGTCCCCGGGCGCGACGGTATAGCTTTCACAGGCGGCGATGGGGACGGCGGCGGGCACGCGCAGATACAGCCGCCGCCCGGGAAAGATGCGGTCCGGATTGTCGATGGCGTTTATCCGCGCGATCTCATCCACGCTTGTGCCGAACAGCGCGGCGATGCCCCAAAGCGTGTCCCCGTAGACCGTCCTCAGGCAGATCAGCTTTGTTTCCCCGCCCGATAAGGCGGGGCCCGCAAGCGGCGCCTGCGCGAACGGATTGTTTTGCATATGCGTCACGACCTTTCCCCCCATCCTATGCGCCCGGCGGGCCGGGTATGCGCCGACCGAGGGAAGAAAATTGGTCAAATATTCATAAATTTAATATCTTACTGTAACGCTAATTTATTGGACAGGGCGACCGCGAACGGGTATAATCATCCAGACGGCCCGCGGCGCAAGCGGCCCAAGAAGGAGTGCCCCGCATGACCCTGCAACAGCTGAATTATATCATCACCATATCGGAAATCGGCTCCATCAACCGTGCGGCGGAGAAGCTGTACGTGTCCCAGCCCTCGCTGACCAGCGCCATCAAGGAGCTGGAAAAGGAGCTTGGCATCGTGCTTTTCAACCGCTCCGGGCGGGGCGTGACGCTGACGGCGGAGGGCGCGGACTTTCTGCCCTATGCCCGGCAGGTCTACGGCCAGTATCTGAACCTGCTGGAGAAGTACGGCAAGGAGGGGGAGCGCAAGCAGAAGTTCGGCGTCTCCTGCCAGCACTATTCCTTCGCGGTCAAGGCCTTTGTGGAGACGGTGAAGGCCTACGACGTGGCCAAATATGAATTTGCCCTGCGGGAGACCAAGACGCTGAATGTCATCAGCGACGTGGCCCGGATGCACAGCGAAATCGGCATCCTCTATCTCAGCGACTTCAACCGCAAGGCGATTTTGAAGCTGCTCAGCTCCAACGGGCTGTCCTTCAACCATCTGATCAACTGCAACGCCTATGTCTATCTGTGGAAGGGGCACCCGCTGGCGGGCAAAAGCTCCATCTCCTTTGACGATCTGGCGCCCTATCCCTGCCTGTCCTTCGAGCAGGGCGACGACAGCTCCTTCTATTTCAACGAGGAGATCCTCAGCACCAACGACTATCCCCGCAGCATCAAGACCACGGACCGGGCCACCAACCTGAACCTGATGACCGGGCTGAACGGCTATACGCTCTGCTCCGGCATCATCTGCGAGGAGCTGAACGGCTCGGATTTCATCGCCGTGCCCTACGAGGCCGATTCCAACAACCCCAACAGCATCATGGACGTGGGCTATATCGTGCGGGGCAACGCCATCCTGTCCTCCATGGGCAGGCGATATATTCAGGAAATCAGAAGGTACCTGGACCTTGAGGACGCCCCGGATTGAATGTGGAACAGGGGACGGTTTTGCGCGGAAGCAAAGCAGCCAAAAGGGAATAAGAAACAAACCATCCCATGAATGGTTAACGTGGAACAAGGAGACGGTTCTTTTGCCCCAATTAATGGGACAGGAGAACCGTCCCCTTGTCCCACCGTGTCCCGTCCCGTGGGTGAATGGGAAATATTAACGCAATCAACAGCCCCGCGCGATTGACACGTCCCGCGGGAGAATACTACAATACAAGTTGTGATTTTTAATCGCCGCAAAGGGCGATTGCGCAAAGGAGCATCGATATGCCCAGTCCGATTTGAGCCGCGCCGCGGAGCATGGAATGAAATGACATAGGATCAGGAGGAAGCGAGCATGAATCATCCCGAACTTGCGGCGGAAGTGGCGCGCAGGCGCACCTTCGCCATCATTTCCCATCCCGACGCCGGCAAGACCACGCTGACGGAAAAGCTGCTGCTCTACGGCGGGGCCATCCGACAGGCGGGCTCCGTCAAGGCCCGCAAGGCCGCGCGCCACGCCACCAGCGATTGGATGGAGATTGAAAAGCAGCGCGGCATATCGGTCACGTCGTCGGCGATGCAGTTTGACTACAAGGGCGGCTTCGACCAGTCGCAAATCGTGCAGGAGCAGTTCCGGCTGAAAAACGCGCCGGGCTGCGCGGACGGCAGCCTGGGCTACCGCATCAACATACTGGACACCCCCGGCCACCAGGACTTTTCGGAGGACACCTACCGCACCCTCGTGGCGGCGGACAGCGCGGTCATGCTCATCGACAACGCCAAGGGCGTGGAGGAGCAGACCGTCAAGCTGTTCCGGGTCTGCCGGCTGCGCTCCATTCCCATCTTTACCTTCATCAACAAGATGGACCGCACGGGGCGGGACCCCTTTGAACTGATGGAGGACATCGAATCGGTGCTGGGCATCCGCTCCTGCCCCGTAAACTGGCCCATCGGCATCCACGGGGATTTCAAGGGCGTGTATCACCGGGATACCCGGCTGATCGAGCTGTATACGGGCGGCGACCACGGCCAGGCCCAGGTGAACGTGGAGACGGTTTCCATTGACGATCCCGACTGCCCGGCGAAGATCGGGCAGAGCTATTACGACAAGCTGCTGGAGGATATCGAGCTGCTGGACGTGGCGGGGGACGCCTTCGACATGGACAAGATCCTCGCCGGACAGCTGACCCCCATGTTCTTCGGCTCCGCCACCAACAACTTCGGCGTGGAGCCGTTCCTGAACCGCTTTCTGGCCTATACCCGCCCCCCGACGCCCCGCGTGGCGGAGGAGCTGGGGCCCATCGCGCCCGGGGACGAGAAGTTCACAGGCTTCATCTTCAAGATTCAGGCCAACATGAACCCCGCCCACCGGGACCGGCTGGCCTTCATGCGGGTGTGCAGCGGCGTGTTTGAAAAGGGCATGACCGTGTGGCACTCCTCCAGCGACAGCCGCATCAAGCTGGCCCAGCCCCAGACCTTCATGGCCCAGGAGCATGAGAGCGTGGAGACGGCCTATCCCGGGGATATCATCGGCCTGTTCGACCCCGGCATCTTCCGCCTGGGCGATACCATCTGCACCGGCAGCCCCGTGCGCTATTCGGGCATCCCGCTGTTCGCGCCGGAATTCTTCTGCCGCGTCAGCCCCGAGGATTCCATGAAGCGCAAGCAGTTTTTGAAGGGCGTCAGCCAGCTTAGCCAGGAGGGCGCGATCCAGACCTTCAAGCGGCCCAACATCGGCCGGGAGGAGATGATCGCCGGCGTCGTGGGCGTGCTGCAAATGGACGTGCTGGAATACCGGCTCAAGGGCGAATACGGCGTGAACATCACCCGGGAAAACCTGCCCTTCCGCTTCGTGCGCTGGGTGGTGGAAACCCCCAGGCCCCTGGACCGGCTGCGGCTGACCTCCACCACCGCCATCGCCGAGGACCGCGCGGGGCGGCCCGTGCTGATGTTTGAAAACGAATGGTCCATCCGCCTCGCCTGCGAAAACAACGAGGGCCTCGTCCTCGCCGAAACCGCCGACCGCATGAACGCGGACGAGCTGGAATGACACCGCGGGCCATCCTTTCAAACCAAACCTATCGATAAAGGGGATATACACTTGAATATCGTACGCAACGATCTGCGCAACATCGCCATCATCGCCCACGTCGACCATGGCAAGACCACGCTGGTGGACGAGATGCTCAAGCAGGGCGGCGTGTTCCGCCAGAACCAGCAGGTGGCCGAAAGGGTCATGGACTCCGGCGACCTGGAGCGGGAGCGCGGCATCACCATCCTGTCCAAAAACACCGCCGTCCACTACAACGGCGTGAAGATCAACATTGTGGACACTCCCGGCCACGCGGACTTTTCCGGCGAGGTGGAGCGGGTGTTGAAGATGGTCTCGGGCGTGCTTTTGCTGGTGGACAGCTTCGAGGGCCCCATGCCGCAGACCCGCTTTGTGCTGAAAAAGGCGCTGGAGCTGAATTTGAAGGTCATCATTGTGATCAACAAGATGGACCGCCCGGACGCCCGGTGCGAGGAGGTCGTGGACGAGACGCTGGAGCTGCTGATCGACCTGGACGCCAGCGACGAGCAGCTGGACAGCCCGGTGATCTTCGCCTCCGGCCGCACGGGTACGGCCACCACCGACTGGCGCGAGCCCGGCACGGACCTGCGGCCGCTGTTCGACTGCATCCTGGAGCATATCCCCGCCCCCGAGGGCGATGCGGACGGGGCGCTGCAGCTGCTGGTTTCCACCATCGATTACAACGACTATGTGGGCCGCATCGGCGTGGGCCGCATCGAGCGCGGAACCATCGACGCCGGCCAGATGGCCATACGCTGCGTGTATGATTCCGCCTTCGTTTCGCCCCCGGCGCGGCTGGCGGGGCTGTTTGAGTTCGACGGCCTCAAGCGCGTGAACGCCGAACACGCCGAGGTGGGGGACATCGTGGCCGTATCGGGCTTTACGGACCTGCTCATCGGCGATACCATCTGCCCGCCCGCGCTGGCGGAGCCGCTGCCCTTCGTGAAGATTGACGAGCCCACCATCTCCATGACCTTCTGCGTCAACGACAGCCCCTTCGCCGGCACCGAGGGCACCTATGTCACCTCGCGGCACCTGCGCGCGCGGCTGGAGAAGGAGGCGCTGACGGACGTGTCCCTGCGGGTGGAGGAGACCGAAAGCACCGACGCCTTCAGGGTGTACGGCCGCGGCGAGCTGCATCTGTCCATCCTCATCGAAACCATGCGCCGACAGGGCTATGAGTTCGCCGTGACCAAGCCCGTGGTGCTGTACAAGGAGATTGACGGCGTGAAGTGCGAGCCCATGGAGCGCCTGGTGTGCGATGTGCCCACCGAGTATTCCGGCTCCGTGATCGATAAGATCGGCCGCCGCCGGGGCACCCTCATTTCCATGAACGGCGAGAGCCGTATGCGGCTGGAGTTCATCGTGCCCTCCCGGGGCCTGTTCGGCTATCGCAGCGAATTCTTGACCGATACCCGGGGCGAGGGCGTCATGAGCGCCGTGTTCGAGGATTACGAGCCCGTCAAGGGCGATATCCCCACCCGCAACAGCGGCGCGCTGGTGGCCTGGGAGGACGGCGTCTCCACCGCCTACGCGCTGTTCAACGTGCAGGACCGGGGCGAGCTGTTTATCGAGCCCGGCGTCAAGGTCTATAACGGCATGATCATCGGGCGCAATTCCCGCCCCGGCGATATCGATGTGAACGTGTGCCGCAAAAAGCACATGACCAACAGCCGCAACTCCGCCGCCGCCGAGGAGGCCCTCAAGATCACCGGCGTGCATGTGCCCACGCTGGAGGAGGCCATGGAGTTCATCGACGACGATGAGCTGGTGGAGATCACGCCCCAGTCCATCCGTATGCGCAAAAAGATTCTGGGCACCGAGGCCCGCAAAAAGCTGGAGGCCCGGAAAAAGAACGGATAAACGGGATGCAGCCCCGCGCGCAGACGCGCGCGGGGCTGTTTTTTTGCACAGACCCCTGATACTCCTCTCAGTTTAATCCAGCGATTCTATAGGCGTCTTTTTCGCTCTGACTGCGTCAAGCCCCCTTGACTTGCCGCCGGCAAGCCTGCGGGACTTCGCCTTGCCAGCACAAAAAAGTTCCCGGCAATCTTGTCCTCTTTTAATCAGGTCTTAGTATGAGGCAGCGGGGGGCGGAGTGATATTGCCTTCCCCATGATGAAGCTATGAATGACGCGTCACGCAAAAAAATCGCGGCCCCGTTCCGAACAGGAACGGGGCCGCGCACCGTTGCGGTGGATTCAGGCTTGATTATTCCTGGGTGGCGAACTGGAAGAAGTAGTAGCCCAGGGA
>JAFUCP010000051.1 GCA_017459565.1 Clostridia bacterium
ATAGCACACTTTGCGCGTTTAGCCAATGATTGCCGACGCCACCCTTCGGATGTCGCCGACCCGGAAAACGTTCCGTTTTTCTAATCATGTACAATTCCAACAAAAATGGCCGGAAAAAACCGGCCATGGGTCGCGGGAATCAATTACTGCGCCTCGGCGCTGGTCCAGCACTCCGGGCAGCGCGTCAGCCCCGAGGCGAGGGCATTGACCAGTATGCCCTGCCGGGCATTGGTCATGCCGGAGCAGCCGGCATAGGAGTGATAGTAGGGATTGCCGCTTTCGGCATAGACGGTGGTTTCGGCGTCCGGGCAGCACACCGGGCAGGCGGGGCGCTTCTGGCTGAGCATCTCCGACAGCAGCACCTGCTTGGCGTCCTTCATGCCGGAGCAGGTGGCATTGACGTGATAATAGGTGCCGTTGGGCGTGGCATAGACATAGTAGCCGCTGGCCGGGTCCGCGCTGGCCGCGGCGGCATCCTCGGTTTCGTCGGTGCCGCCGATGCAGGTCGGGCAGCGCTTCTTGCCCGTGACGCGCGCCTCCGCGACGGTGACGCGGCTGGCGTTGCGCATACCGCTGCAATCCTCCTTGGCGTGGTAATAGGTGCCATCCACGGTGCAATAGATCTCCATGCCCATGCCGGGGCAGCAGATATCGCAGTTGGTCTTTGCCATCAGCAGCGCGTCCTTCAGGCCCACCTCATGGGCGTCGCCGCCCATATCGCTGCAATTGGGATCGGTGTGGAAATGGACGTTGTAGGCAGAGCAATAGACCTTGACATTGCTCTTGTCCTCGGTCTGGGCATTGACAAACACCAAATCCCAGATGCCGTCGCTGTACTGTCCGGCCATGCAGTAGGGGCAGGCCAGCAGCGCCTGCTCGATGGCGCTGTTGCGGGAAATGCGGTTGATCTCCACCCCGCCGGGAATGACTGAACAGCCCTCGCCCTGGTGGTAATAGGGCGAGCCCGCCACGGTGTACACGGCGTTGGCCTCGTCCACCTCCTCCGTTGGCACAAGCACAGGCTCCGGCTCCGCCTGCTGGGGCTCGGGCGTGGGCGTTTCGGCCACCACCGCCGCCGCGCCCACGGGCTGGGGCGTGATCGTGGTATCGGTGCGACTTCTGAAGGGCCGTATAAACAGTATGACCAGCAGCGCGCCCACCCAGATGAAGGACAGCAGCGTCAGCAGGATATTCACGCTTTCGGTATAGCGCCGCCTGCGCCACAGCAGCCAGATGCCCAGCGGCGGCAGCAGCAGAAGCAGCAGCAGCGTCACCCAGTCGTGTTCGTCGGTATAGCGCATCACGTCGCCTACGCCGCCCTCGGGATACTCGATCTGAGGCTCATATTCCGGCGTATCGTAATAGGGCGCGCGGTCATAGCCCTCGTCGTCCAGAGGATAGCCGTCCTCATCGTAGCCGTAGGCATCGTCATAGCCGTAATCGTCGTCATAGCGGCTGGGACGCTCATAGGACGCGTCATAGCCGTCATCCTCGTCGTAATCGCCATAGTACGCATCGTCATAGGGCTCGTCATCGTAGTCCTCGTCGTAGCCGTCGGGCATATATGGCTCTTGACCGTTATAGGGCGTCTCATACCCTCCCGGCATGTAGGGCTCTTCGCCTTCATAGTTGGAAAGCAGCTCCTCGCGCCGCTTGCCGGGATTGATTCCGCCGATGCGCAGCAATGCCATTGATTTCACCCCCCTGCGATGGTCCGAATGACAGTATTCCATTCACGATTATAGCACAAGCCCTTCCCGTTGGGGGGAATGTCGAAATTAGATAACGCAAAAGCCGCCTGCTTGTCACAGGCAGGCATAAGAAAATCAGATTTTGCGGGTCCCGGGGCGGGCTACGGCGCGTCCCGCTCCAAATTCAGCCAGGCGCACTCCTCGTCCGTCAGCGCCAGCGCCTCCGCCGCCACGTTGACGGCCATGTTTTCCGGCTTCGTGGTGGCAATGAGCGCGTACACATCCAGCGCCCGCTGGTTGAACAGCCAGGCCAAGGCGATCCGGGGCACGTCCACCCCCTTCTGCGCCGCCAGCCGTTCACAGCGGCGCAGGCGCTCGAAGTTTGCGGGGCAGACATAGCCCCTGATGCCGAATTCGTCCATCGCCGCCGCGGCGCTGTCGGGATTGTCGCCCTTCACCCGCCCCGAAAAGAAGCCCCGGGCCATGGCGGAATAGGCAAAGACAGGCATGTGGCGCGCCGCGTACCATTCCCGCGCCGCGCGGTTCTCCGACCCCGCGATGGACACGCAGCCGCCGCCCCACAGATCGCACACCTGCTCCGCCAGGCCGAAGTTGGGGCTGGAGACGGTAAAGGGCTGCATATTATGCTTCGCGGCGTATTCGTTGGCCGCCTCAATGCGGGGAATTTCCCAGTTGGAGACGCCGAACACGCCCAGCTTTTCCTCGTCCCGGCAGCGGTTCAGCGCGTCCATGATGGGACCCACGGGCTGGGATGGGTCGTCCCTGTGCAGCAAAAACAGGTCCAGCCGGTCGGTTTTGAGCTTTGCCAGGGAGTTATGCACGTCGTGGAGGATGTCGTAGTCCGTCACGCGCTTGCGCCAGCGGTTGTGGTGCGCGCCCTTGGTGAGGATCACCACCCTGTCCCGCAGGCCGCGGCTCTCCAGCCACTCTCCCAACGGCTCTTCGCCGTAGTGGTCCGCGCAGTCAAAGCAGTTTACGCCCAGGGCGAACACGCCGTCCAGCAGCGCGAACGCGGCCTCCAGCCGGTCGCGGAAATCCGGGGCGTTCTCATAAACCGATCGAAAGGCCCCGAACAGCACCGGGTTGGCCGTGCCATACACGATGCGGGAGATGGGCGTTGAAACGCCGTCGATCCGGCCGTACTTCATGGGTTCTCCCTCCTTAAAGTCCGTTGTCCATGCAATCGAGCAGCCGTCCCCAGCTGTCATACAGGCTGATCACGTCTGTCTTTTTCCGGTGGACGACCTTCTTGTCGTTCCACAGCAAATCACAATCGCCTTCAGTGGACAGAGTGCCCACGGTCAGCGTAGCGCCGGGGGCGAGTGTCGTTCCCGCCGGGAAGGCGAAAAGCTCGTCGCCCCTGTCGGAATAGAGATAGCAGCCCTCCAGCGCGGCGGGGCCTTCACCGCGGTTGACCAGCGCGATCCTGTCGTCCCCGGCATCCACGCCCGCGATATACACATCCCCGGCGGCATCTTCGCCCAGGCTCACATACTCCGCCGTAGCGACACCCGCCTTCAGGGTGACAAGTATGCCCAGGCCGCTGTCCTGGGTCACGACCACGCGGCTCCCGGCCCGCGCAAGGCGGGAAACGACGCCGGGATCAGGCGTGCCGATCTTCTGGGCGCTGTCGGTGGAGATCAGGGCGATCTGCGCACCCGCCGCGAGGGCAAAGTCCGCGCCGGTGGTATCATCGTCGCCGTGGTTTGCAACCTTCAGCACGGCGCAGGAAAGGTCGTCGCCCTGAGCCATCAGCTCCGCCTCCTCGGGCAGCTCCATATCCCCGGTAAGCAGCATCCGCCCCTGGCCGCTCTGAAGCATCATGACCAGCGAGTTGTTGTCGTCCTTGTCCTCAAACAGCGAGGCGGGCGCAAGCACCTTCAACACCGCCCCTGTATCGCCCAGCGTGACCGCGTCCCCGCGCTCAAGCCAGCCGACGCTCTGCCCCCGGGCCTCCGCGGCCACGACGGCGGGGTGCTTGCTCTCTTTCACATCGATGAACCTGCCGGAGGCATACCAGCCGTCCACGGGCAGCGCCTTCGCCGCCAGCCATTCCAGGCCGCCGGTGTGATCGTCGTCGGTATGGGTGACGAACACAGCGTCGAGCCCCGCCCCCAAAGCGCCGACGCCCATGCAGTCCAGGGCGCGCGATACGCTGCCCATGGCCCAGGGCTTGCCCGCGTCGATCAGGCACGCATGGGTCCCGACCTTCAATATCAGCGCGTCACCCTTTCCCACGTTCACGGCGAACAGGTACACGGCGTCCGGGTCCTGTCCCTTCACGCGCTCCGCCAGCTCACGAGGTGTGATCATGGCCATTTCATCTTCCGTTTCCTGCTCCATCAGCGCCGCAAAGGGCGAATCGGCCTCCCCGGCCGGTTCCGGCTCCGCGAGCGGGACCTCCGACGGCGGTTCCGTATCTGCGCGCTGGACCTCCGACGGCGGTTCCGTATCCGCGGGAACCGGCGCCGCCCCCCTGCCGCATGATGCCATCAGCAGCGCGGCGAGCATCAAAAGCGCCGCCAGCCGCATTGCGCGTGCCATAAAGATCGCCTCCCTCTGTCTGTCTCTATCATACAGGAAAAACGCGAAGGTGTAAACCACATTTTCGCTGGGATTGCCGGGTGAAATAAGCGTTCGTTTTCAAATGAAGCATGTGCGGCTTCGAGTGGATTGAGCCGTACATCAAGGGGCCGTACAAAATGACCCGGATATGTCATTTTGTACGGCCCCTGTCAAAGCGCGTCCCCCTTATTCAGTTGACCAGCCACATAAATCCCGAGGCCGGTATCGTCAGCCCCTCGGCCCGCACGCGCCGCCCGGTCCAAAGGTTTGTGTACTCGCCCGAATCCCCCGGCAGCGCGATCTGCGCGAATTCGGAGAAGTTGAACAGCGCCACGAGTCGCTTGCCGTCCTTCACGCGCTCAATGCCCAGCAGGGAATCGGAGCAGCCCGGCAGCAGACGAACCTCCGCCGTTCCATCAAAAACGGCGTGCTTCGCCCGCAGCTTTTCCAGCTTCCGAATCGCGGCAAACACGGTCCCCTCGGGCGTCTTTGCGTCGCCGCGGCGCCCGGCCGCCGCCCAATCCATATCGCCGCGGTGCAGATAGCGGCTGTCCTGCGCCTTCAGCGGGTCATCGTGATAGGCGTCGTCGTTGCACATGGCAATCTCATCGCCGCTGTACAGCACCGGCAGGCCGCTGAGTGTGAACATCAGCGCATGCAGCGAGATATCCAGCCGCAGGGAACGGCCCAGCGCCTCCCCGTCCCCGGACGCCAGCGCCGACTGCACGCCGCACAGCGACGCCGTGGTGCCGCACAGCCGGGCGTCGCCCAGCCGGGGATCGTCGTTGTAAAGCTCTCCCCGGGCGGGACTGCCGGGCCATCTGCCGGTCAGGTAGTCGTTTAAGAATTTCTTGTGGGCCACCTCCTGCTGTCCGAAATGGCCCAGGAAGTCGTAATCCAGGCCCCAGCCGATATCGTCATGGCAGCGCAGGTAGTTCAGGAAGGTATACTTTCCCGGCAGGGCGAAAACCTGCTCCAGCTGGTGGCGCAGCAGCCGCACGTCCCGAGTTGCCACGGTGTGCCAGATGGAAGCCATGGTGGTCACGTTGTACAGCAGGTGACATTCCGGCTTCTGCACGGTTCCGAAGTAGGGCGCGACCTTGTCCGGCGCCATGACCACCTCGCCCAGCAGCAGCGTGCCCGGGCACACGATCTCGCAGGCCATGCGCATCATGCGCACCAGCGTGTGAACCTGGGGCCGGTTGCGGCAGTTCGTGCCCAGGGACTTCCAGATATAGGGCACGGCGTCCAGACGGATGATATCCACGCCCCGGTTGCACAGGTACAGCATGTTCTCCGTCATATCGTTGAACACCATGGGATTGGCGTAGTTCAAATCCCACTGATAGGGCCAGAAGGTGGTCATGACCACCTTGTTGACCTCCGGGCACCAGCTGAAATTGCCCGGCGCGGTGGTGGGGAACACCTGCGGCACCGTCTTTTCATACTCGTTGGGCACGATCCAGTTGTCATAGAAGAAATAACGGCACTGGCTCTCCCAGTCCCCGGCCTTCGCCTTGCGCGCCCACTCATGGTCCTCGCTGGTGTGGTTCATCACAAAATCCAGGCACAGGGAAATGCCCCGCCGGTGGCAGTCGTCCGCCAGCGCGGCCAAGTCCTCCATCGTGCCCAGCTCAGGCTGCACCCTTCTGAAATCGGACACGGCATAGCCGCCGTCGCTGCGGCCCTCCGGGCTCTCCAGCAGCGGCATCAGGTGCAGATAATTCACGCCGCAATCCTGTATGTAATCCAGCTTTTCGCGCACGCCGTTCAGCGTTCCGGCGAAGGCCTTGACATACATCAGCATACCCGTCATGCCGCGCCCCTTGTACCAGTCGGGCGCCGAAAGGCGCTGCTCATCGATGCGGCGAAGGGGCTGGGGCCTTTCCTGCCAGGCGCGGTACAGCATCCCCACGAAATACTCATAGGCCTGCATATCGCCGTGATAAAGCTCGCAGTACAGCCATCTCAGCTCATCCTCATGCGGCAAAAACCGTTCCTCAAACGCCCGATCCCAGTCTTCTCTGTTCATCGTTCCCCAACTCCCCCAAGTCTCGTTGTTTCCGTTCTCCCCCAAATCGCGCCCGGGACGCATACTCATTTTTTTGGCGGGGTGTTCAGCCCCGCCATGGGTTATTCCACGTTCCAGTAGATCACGTCAAATTCACTCAGAATACCGCGCTCCAGCACCTGGCTCAGGCCGTTGTTCAGCTTCTGGCGCACGCTCCCCTCCCCAAGGGAAATGTCCACATACTCGCCCTTGAAGGTCGACGGCAGCTCTCCGGCGGGATCCACCGCGGCCACATAGTCCGCATTGTAAGAAAGGATCGGCCACGCGCTGTAGCCATCGACTTCGCCCTCATTGACGCAATTGACGACAGTGCCCTCGTTAAAGTTGTCACAGATGCCGCCCACGCGGGCATCGCCGTAGATATTGGCCTTGTTGTAGCAATTGAGGATGCACGCGTTTTCGCCCTCCGTATGGCTGGCGATGGCGCCGACGCAGTGGCCGTCCAGGTAACCGCTTTCGATGCCCAGATTCTCCACCGTGCCCTCCAGCACGCCGAACAGGCCGATGTTGCCGCTGTCGCTGCCCCGGTCGCCTTCAATTCTGAGGTTGTACAGGCAATGCGCGCCGCCGTTGTAGGTGCCGGCAAAGTAATGATCGCTGCCAAAGATGCCGATGGGGGTCCAATTCTGGTCCTCCATATCGATATCAACGGTTTGCAGCACATATTCGCCCTCCAGAGACCTGCCCTCGTTTACCCTGTCGCGCAGCAGCTCCAGATCGGAAAGGGACTGCACCAGATAGGGGGATTCCGGTGTGCCCTTGCCATTCAGCCACTTGGGCGCCGGATCGGGGATTAAGGACAGCGCCATGGATACGAACACCAACGCCAGCGTGGCGGCCAGCACGGCTTTCCCCGTGCGCAGGACGCGGGAGAGCAGCCTGCCCAGCACGTAGTTGACAATGGCCAGCGCGGCAACGATACCCAAATAGGGCAGCAGCAGCTGTACGCGGTCCAGCTCCGGGAACAGCCTGGCGACGTTTTCCCGCACGAAATAGTGGTTCAGGTAGATGGACAGGCTGAACACGCCCAGTTTGTTGAAAATGGAGCCCTTGAACACGTGTGCCAGCACGCTCTTGTTGCTGAAGGAGACACTGACGGCAAACAGGATCAGCGGGATCATGAAGAAGTCATGGGCGTCGGATACCCCGTGGAAAACGCTATAGAGGATAAGCGCGGCATAGCCCACGATCTCCAGCACGCCGGGAAGGAAGCGCCAGTCCCTGCCCTCGCGATCCCAATACCGCTTGATTTCAAACGCCGTGCAGCCCAGGGCGATGTCGGCATAGCCCCGCAGCACGCCCTTGAAGGTATAGGCGTTGGGCATCCACAGGCCCGGATCGTTCAGATAGCCCTGCTCATGGGCAATAAAGCCCAGCGCCAGTATGGCCGTGGCCGGGGCAATATACTTGGTATAGGCCTCCCGGTGCTTGCACAGCAGGGGATAGATCAAAAAGCTGACGGCGAACAGCACGGACAGGTACCAGGACACGCCCGTGGCGGCGAACAGCGAAAAGCCCTGCATTTGCAGTGGGAAAATATCCGCCAGGGAAAACAGCAGATTATAGGAAATCGCCTTCCCCGACCAGATATTGATGGCATATAAGATGTTGGAGGCGACGATGGCAAGCAGCATATAGGGAAAAATGCTCATCAGCTTGCCCTTGAGCATGGACAGCGTGGCGTTCCACACATTGTCCCCGTTATACTTGCTGGCCTTTGCCGTCAGCAGATAGCCGGACACCATAAAGAAGAATTCCACGCAAATGAACCCGCTGAGGCAGATATATTCACTTTCTGTATTGTAAAAGCCGCCGGCGTGATACACGACAATCAGGACCGCCGCGACAAATTTAAAAAAGTCGACCGTGCCCACGCGCTTTTTGTTTTCAGCCATGCATCATTTTCCCCTTTCGCAACAAAAGTGCCGGATCCCAGCATGAATCATAGCATATTCCCCCGGCTTTTGCAACAGACGGGGTTCGAATTATCGCGCCGGTAACGCAACAGTCGAATTCGCGGCCAAAGCTATGCGGGGCCAGGGCCCCGCATAGCGCATCAGCCCTTCACCGCCCCGGCGGTCAAGCCCGCGATGAACTGCTTGCTCATGGCCAGATACAGCGCGATCACCGGCAGCGCCGACAGCGTGAGGATGGTGAGCAGCTTCGGCCAGTCGGTGGTGTACTGGCCCTGCAGCCGGGTGACGGCCAGCAGCACGGTCTTCTGGCTCTCTTCGGTGATGAAGATCAGCGGGAACCACAGGTCGTTCCAGATGGGCACCAGGTTGTAGATGGCCACCGTGGCCAGGGCAGGGCGGATCAGCGGCAGCACGATGCGCCAGTAAATCATGAACCGGTCCGCGCCATCCACGAAGGACGCCTCGTACAGCTCGCCGGGGAGCGTGCGGATGAACTGGGTAAGGATGAACACCGCCGTCGGCAGGCCCATGGCGATGTACACCGGGAACAGGCTCCATATGGTGTTGAGCAAATTCAGGCCCTTCATCAGCTGCAAAAGGCGAATGGTGGCGATCTTGATGGGCAGCATCATGCCCACGATGAAGAAGAAGTGGATGCCCTTGGAGGTCCTGGTGCGCCAGTGGGCCAGCGCATACGCCGCCAGGGAGCCCAGCGCCAGGATCATCGCCAGGGAGCCCACAACCACCACGAAGCTGTTCTTGAAGTAGTTCAAAAAATCGCTGCCCTTGATGATGGACCGATAGTTGTCCAGCGTCCAGGTCTGGGGCACGCCGAAGGGATTGGTATATATCTCCTTCTTGGTCTTGAGGGTGTTGATGATCAAAATCCACACCGGAGCCATGGCGATGAACGACCAGACGATCATGATGGCGTGATAGCCGATGTGCCTCTGGTTCAGGTGCAGCTGTCTTTTGCTGAATCTCTGATTATCCACGGCGGTCACTCCTTTCCCTGGGTCGCCCGCAGCGTGGGCAGCACGCCGCACAGCAGCATGGCGAATATGGTGGTGGAAATGGCCGCGCCCACGCCCGGCTCAGGGATGCCCACTGGGTGCTGGCCCGCGATGCCATAGCGGTAGAACAGCGTGCCGATCAGGTCGGTGGCGTAATCCGGAGCGCCGTCCAGCGTCTCCATGGAGAACACCACGTCAAAGGCGTTGAAGTTGTTCACAAAGGTCATGATGGCCACCATGCCCACCACGGGCATGATCATGGGCACGCGGATGCGCCAGAAGGTCTGCCAGGCGTTGCTGCCCTCGATGTCGGCGGCTTCGATCAGCTCGTCCGGGATGCCCTGAAACGCGGCCACAAACATCATCGTGGGGATGCCCACCCACTGCCAGACCGACACCAGGGACACGCAGCTCAGCGCCGTTCCGCGGTCGCCCAGCCAGGGCCGCACCAGAAAGCCCAGCCCGGCGTTTTTCAGCGTCGTGCCTGCCCAGACCGGGTTCATCATCAGCTTGAAAAGGTAGCCCGTCACCAGCACGGCAATGGTGCAGGGAATGAAGATCAGCGTCTGATAAAAGCCGCGGCCCTTCATGGTGCGGTTGGTCAATATCGCGGCAAAGAGGATGCCCAGCGCGTTTTGCAGGATCATGTGGTAGGCGAAGAAGATCCAGTTGTTGCCGAAGGCGTTCCAGAAGCGCTTGGATACCACCTCGTCGGTAAACAGGCGCACATAGTTGGCAAAGCCCACGAACTGGCGCACGCCCGTGGTGCCCTCATACAGCGAAAGGCGCACGGAATCGATCATGGGATAGGCCATGAACACGCCGTACACCAGCAGCGCGGGAATGATGTAGCGCAGCCAGTAGACCCCGCCGGGCTTGATGCTTCTGCCGCCCTGGAAGGCCGGGTGCCTTTGTTTTTCCACGGTTTTATCCTCCTTTATGCCGTTTCACACCGTTCTGTCGTGCTGAGCGAAGCGAAGAATCCCCTGAAAGATCCTTCGCCTCGCCCAGGATGACAGCCCTGAAGCAGGGGCGGCGGCGCGCAGGGGCGGCGCCCAAACCCCGCTTCAACCAACGGCAGGGCAGGCCGAGGCCTGCCCTGCCGGATGGCACGAAAATTACTTCCACAGAGCCGCGATGGCATCGGCGGCCTCCTGGGGAGTGGCCTCGCCGCGGCAGATGGCGTTCAGCTGCTCCACCATGGGGGTGTACAGATCCATCATGGCAGCCCAGATGAAGCGCATGTCGGCGTTCTTGCCCTCGCCGACGGCGTTCATCTCAGCGACGATGCCGCCTTCGGGCGCCACATCGGCGTTGATCATGGGCAGGAAGCCCGCGGGGATGACCTCGGCGGCGATCTTCGCGCCTTCGGGAGATGCCAGCCACTCCAGGAACGCCTTGACCTCTTCCGGATGCTCGGAGGCGGCGTTGCCGGCGATGCCGAAGTCGGGATGCAGGCTGAAGCCGGCGGCGGCGCCTTCGGGAGCGGGTATGGAGAAGAAGCCGATATCGATGTCATAGTCGTCGCCGGCCAGGGTGCCGTAGCTCCAGGAGCCGTCGATCAGCATGGCGGACTGGCCCAGGCCGAACATGACGTTGGCGTTGTCGTTGTCGATGGACGCGAAGCCCTCGGGCAGATAGGGAACCAGCTTGGCGAAGTCTTCATAGATCTTCACCCAGGTCTCGTCGTTCATCTTCTTTTCGCCGGTCTCATAGGCGGGACGCTCCTCGGCGGTGATGTAGTTGGGAACCATGCCCAGCAACACGCACTCCAGAATGTCCCAGTTGGCGGCGATGCCGTTGCTCAGGGGGGTGATGCCCGCGTCCTTCAGCTTCTGGCAAACGTCCAGGAACTCCTCGAAGGTGGTGGGAACCTCAATGCCCTGCTCCTCGAAGATGGCCTTGTTGTAATACACGAAGTGGCTGACGGCCGCGAAGGGCACGGCGAACACGTGGCCCTCGGAATCGGTGAAGGCGCTCAGCGCGGACTCGGTAAAGTTCTCCTTCACGCCGGGGATGTCGTTGCAAACCACGTTGAAGCCCGCCTCGCACAGCTCCGCGCCGGTGGAATAGGAGCGGCTGTAGAACAGGTCGGGGCCGGTGCCATTGTCCAGCTGCAGGCGCAGCGTGGCGTTGTACTGGGTGGAGGTGGTGGGCTCAAAGACGATCTTCACGCCGGTGAGTTCCTCGTACTTGGCCAGCAGCGCGCCGACCTGCTCGGCGTCGTCCGTGCGCCAGGAGCCCATGGTCAGGGTGACGTCCTCCGCCATGGCCGCCATCGGCAGCGCGCAGATGAGGACCGCCAGCAATACAGCAAGCAATTTCTTCATGTGTGTGTATCCTCCTTCTATTTTCGGTGCCCGAGGGAAATGCCTTCCCCATGCATAAAAGTATAACATGCAATGTTAAGATTGTCAATCAAGCGGCGCAGAAAAACCCCTCCCGGGTTGTGGGTTCACAGCCTGGCATAGCGCGCCATATCGATCACCGCGCCGCCCTTCAGCCGGCTTTCTTCCGCAGCCAGGGCCATCAGGTGGCTCTCCAGGGACATTTCCGCGCTGGTGCGGCTGCGCCCGCCGCCTGAGACCAGGGACACGAATTCGTGCATCATCGTATCGTCGCTGCCGCCGTGGTTCGACGGGGGAATATGCACGCTGACGGTGGTGGTGTGGCCGCCGGCAAAATCCCGACATTCGATGCGGCAGTCCTCCATGTTGCCCACAATTTGGCCCTTGCTGCCCATGAGGTTGATGCTGCGCTCCCAGCGCTGGGTGAAGTCGCACATGGTCATGCTGGCGGTCACGCCGTTTTCGTAGTTCAAATTCACCACCTGATGGTCCACCACGTCATTGTCGCAGGCGTACACGCACCGCCCGTAGGGCCCGGTGCGCAGCGCCTCCAGCACCGCGTCGCGGGAGGGATCGAGGCTGACCACCTTGGCATACTCGGGCCCATCCGGGTGGTCCAGGTAAAACCGGGGCGCATAGTAGGGACAGCCGTCCCGCGCCGGACAGCCGTCCAGGCAGCGCGGGGGCGCGCCCTCGGGCCGATGTGCGGGCGTGAAGTGCAAAAGGCTTCCGAAGCTGGACAGCGCCGTACACCGGCTGCCCACCAGCCAGTTCATGATATCCAGATCGTGGCAGTACTTGGCCAGGATCATGGGGCTCGATTCGGCGGTATTGCGCCAGTTGCCCCGCACATAGCTGTGCGCCGCGTGCCAGTACCCCACACATTCGATGTGCTGCACCGCGGCCAGCTGACCGATGGCCCCGGAATCCAGCATCGATTTCAGCTTCATGAAGAACGGCGAATAGCGCAGCACGTGGCAGATGCTCAGCAGCCGGTCCGCCCGCTTCGCCGCCGCCACCATTTCGATCATCTCCCGGCGGTCGACGCTCATGGGCTTTTCGCAAAGCACATGATAGCCCTTTTCCAGCGCCGTGAGCGTGGGGCGATAGTGCATCCTGTCCTGGGTACACACCAGCACGCAGTCGGCGTATTTCTCCGGGGCCAGCGCCGCCTCCCAGTCGGCAAAGCAGCGCTCCGCGGGCACGCCGTAGCGCCGGGAGAACTGCGCGCGGCGGTCCTCCCGGGGCTCCGCCACGCCCACGATTTTCATCTCGTTGGGAAAATTGCGGGCAAATTCCGCGTAGGCTTCCGCGCCACGCTGTCCCGCGCCCAGCACAACCGCCGTCACCTGTCTCATAAGCACCCTCCGTCGCGCCGCCTGCGCGGATCCGCCGCGGCCTTTTTCAACATCATACCCCCGCGGCCGCGGTTTGTCAATTCCCGCCTCCCCTCCTGCTGATTTTCAGGCAGATCACCGTCATGTCGTCCCTGCGCCCGCCCTCGCAGGCCGCCTCCGCTGCGTTCAGGACACGATGGGCCAGGGCGGGCATATCCTCGGCGCCTTCCGTCAGCAGCGCCGAAAGCGCCTCGTCCCCGGCTGCATCCATCGCGCCGTCGCTGCCCATCAAAAGCGTATCCCCGGGCATGAGACGCGCCCTGTACTGTCCCGGCTGCACCTTCTCCAGGATTCCCAACGGCAGCCTGCCGCCCTCCACCCGCCGGGCCTCCCTGTCCCGGGCGATCAGCGTGGGGCACGCCGCCAGCTTCGAAAATTCCGCCTCACCGGTGGCGAGGTTCAATATCAGCATGTCCATGGTGGCGAACATGTCCTCCCCGCCCCGGTTGATGAGCAGCGCGTTCACCGTCTCAACGGCAAGGGAAAGCTCCGCGCCAGAGCGCAGGAAGCGGCCCAGCAGCCGCACGGCCAGGCCGCTCTCCCTGGCGGCGTCCTCGCCGCTGCCCATGCCGTCGCTCACCAGCGCCAGCAGCCTCTCGTCGTCCAGCATACAGACCAGATGGCTGTCGCCGCTTGGCACGCCGGCCTCCCGGGAGACGCACGCCACGCCCGTTTCGACCCTCAGCCTGGGTCTGCGCCAAAACCGCAGCACGCGCCCGGACGGGCCCGACGCCGCGTATGCCCTGCCAAAGGCCCGGGCCAGCTGCGTCGAGGCCGCGCGGATCAGCTCCGGCGTCCAGTGCCCCTGCCGCAGGCCCACCAGAATCTCCACGCCCCTGCCGTCCACCACCAGCACCGATTCCGCGTCGATCCCCGCCCGTTCCATCGCCGCCGCCGCACGCTCCGCCTGCTGTTCCCGCGCGCACAGGGGCTCCGCCTGCCGCCTGGCGAGGTCGTCCAGCAGCCTCTGTGCCTGCAAAAACTGGGCCGAAATCAGCCGGTTCTCCGCGCCGCGCTTCAGCTCAGCGCGCCGCGCGCGGGCAAAATCTTCCAATATATTCTGTATGCGCTCCGGCACCAGCCGACCGCGCCGGCAGCGCCGCAGCACGTCCGGCGGCGCCTCCCCGTCAAACAGCGGCGCTTCTCCGGAGAGGGCGACCACCTGGGCGATCAGATCGCACAAAAAGCGCGCGCCGGCGTTGCGCTCTCCCGCCCAGCAGGCGGCATAGCCCGGACAGCCGTCGCACAGCTGTGCGCGCAGTCTGCCCATGAGCGCCTGCTCATCGCAAAACACCTCCGCCTCAGGCGCAAGATAGCCCTCCGCCAGATCGCCGAAGGCTGCGCTGAGCGCCCGCAGCCTGCCCACGGATTGCCGGCGCACCCAGTCCGCGAGCCGCTGCGGATCGTCCGGGCCCGGCCGCGGCCGCGCCAGCGCCGAAAGCCTGTCCGCCCACGCCTCCGGCAGCGCCATCGCCGCCAGCGCGGATGTCCCGGCTCCCGCCAGCATGATGGGCGAAACGTTCATCATCAGCCCTGCCGTCAGCATGACGCCGCAGGCGCTTGCCGCCCTGCCCTGGCGGGGCATTTCCCCGCAGAGCTGCGCCGCCGCCCCGCCGGCGGCGATCATTGCCGGCAGACGCGCGTCCCCGGCGGCCATCAATAGCGCCGCGCCCAGGCCCACGCTCGTCAGCGCCCCGCAGGGATACAGCGCCAGCGGCAGCGCTCCGCAGAGGCACAGCGCCAGGGGCATGTACACCTTCGCCAGCCCCGCCGCCAGCGCGCCCAGCAGCAGGCACAGCCCGATCCTCTCATCCCGATCCAGCCTTTGCCGCCGTGGGTTGACCTCCAGCGCGGGAATGAAGAAGGGCGCCGCCGCCACCGCCGCGATGGAGGCCGCCGCGGTCTGCGCCGACGACGGCCACAGCGCGTCGCCCGCCAGCAGCAGCCCCGGAAGCAGCACGCCCATGCCCGCCATCATCGAGGCAGCGACGTTCGGCGAGCGCGCCTTCATCCCCGACGCGGTGGCCCCGGAGCGCCGAGGCTCCGTCCGGGCCCGGCGGCGTAGGACAAGCAGCCCGCTCTCAAGCCGGGGCGCAAGCTGCTCCCGGAGAATACAGGCGCCAAGCACGATGGCGGCCCCCACGGGCAAGCGCAGGTCAAAGCCCTGGTGCGCACCGTTGATCGCGCCGCAGACGCAGCCCACCAGCAGCGCCGCCGCGTTCCGGCCCGCGGGCAGTGCCGCCGCCAGGAACGCCATGGCAAACGGGGCCAGCCCGCCCGGCGTCTGCGCGCGACACAGCAGAAACATCGCGCCCGCCGACGCCAGCCAGACCAGTGACCGCCGTCCCAGCGCCAGCACGTCCTCCCATTCCGCCCGCCGCAGCCTCATCGTCCCCAATCCTTCGATCCTCCGCAGCATACCGAATCCCTCCCTCAACGCGTCGCATGGCCTCCGGAAGCCGAGCGTGCAATTATTTATGAGGGACGGCGGACGGGTAGCACTGTGAAGGGCGCAAAAAACCGGCCCCTGCCAGGCGGAAGGGGCCGGTTCTGCATTCAGTCGGAAGGATTCGGATTTTGCGCGACACAAAGCGCGATCAACGGCGATATAAAATTCGCAAGCGGAGCAAAGCCCGTCACAGCAGCAGTATCCCGTGTTCGCCGCAGGCCTTCACGGTCTCGTCGTCCCAGATGCTGCTCTGCACCTCGCCGATATGGGCGGTACCCATCATCAGCATACACAGGCGGCTCTGGCCGATGCCGCCGCCGATGGTCAGGGGCAGCTCGTCGTTCAAAAGCATTTTATGGAAGGGCAGCGCCCGCCTGTCGTCGCAGCCCGCCAGGGTGAGCTGGCGGTCCAGGGATGCGGCGTCCACGCGGATGCCCATGCTGGAGATTTCAAAGGCGCGGCCCAGCACGTCGTTCCAGAACAGTATATCGCCGTTCAGCGCCCAGTCGTCATAGTCCGGGGCGCGCCCGTCGTGGGGCTTGCCGGATTTCAGCCTATCCCCGATCTGCATGATCAGTGCCGTGTGATGCTCCCGCAGGAACGCGTTCTCCCGGTCCTTCGCCTCGGGCAGATCGGGGTACATGTCCTCCAGCGCCTGAGTGGTAATGCAGGCCATATCCCGGTCCAGCTTGACGCGGATGCTGGGAAACTCCCGGCGCAGCCGGTCCGAAACGTCCACCACGCAGTGGACGATCTCCTGGGCGGTGCGGCGCAGATAGTCCAGCGTGCGGTCCTCCCGGCGGATGATCTTTTCCCAGTCCCACTGATCCACATAGATGGAATGAATGTTGTCCAACTCCTCATCCCTTCGGATGGCGTTCATATCGGTATACAGGCCGCGGCCCTCGTGGAAATCATAGCGCTTCAGGGCAAGGCGCTTCCATTTTGCCAGCGAATGGACCACCTCGCCCTCTGCGCCCACGGCAGGCACATCGAAGCTCACCGGCCGCTCCACGCCGTTCAGGTTGTCATTGAGGCCCGATTGGCGCTGCACGAACAGCGGAGCGGAAACCCGGCGCAGGTTCAGCGCATAGGCAAGCTCACTTTGAAAATTGTGCTTGATGAATTCTATGGCCAACTGGGTATCAAATGTGTTCAGCGGCGGCGTATAGCCCTCGGGAATCGTGATGTGGTTCATGGCTCGCTCCCCCTTGCCCGTTTCAATATGGGAAAAGTATACTCCACCTGCGAAACAAAGGCAAGTTGAATTTTCATAAAGTATAAAATTCATTTGTGAGGCAGAGAAGATCTCAGGCGTTTTCCCAAAAAACAGTGCAATATTGCATTTTTGGCGACTTTTCATGCATATATCCCCTGTTTTATGTGTTTTTATGCTTTGTTGTCCTGCAATAACGCAGGAATGTCATATTTGAATTTGCAATTTAACAGAGAATAATATTGCAAATTCACTACTTTACCGCTATAATATGTTCATGCGGTCCACCGGGCCGGAATTCCAGATTTCTGGAGACAATTTCATATCACCGTTAAGGGGGACGACAAAATGGCGTTGAAGAATGCATACCTGATCGATCTGATGAGCCGCGTCGAAGCACGCAACCCGAACGACAAGCAGTTCCTGATCACTGTGCGCAGCGTGCTGGAATCCATCGAGCCTGTTGTGGAAAAGCATCCGGAATATGTGAAGGCAGGCGTGCTGGAGCTGTTTGTGGAGCAGGAGCGCGTGATCAAGTTCCGCGTGCCGTGGGTGGACGATGCCGGCAACGTGCATGTCAATCGCGGCTACCGCGTGCAGGGCAACAGCGCCATCGGCCCCTACAAGGGCGGCCTGCGGCTGCATCCCTCCGTCACCGAGGATACCGTGAAGTTCCTGGCCTTTGAACAGACCCTGAAGAACAGCCTGACCGGCCTGCCCATCGGCGGCGGCAAGGGCGGCAGCGATTTCGACCCCAAGGGCAAGAGCGACATGGAGGTCATGCGCTTCTGCCAGAGCTTCATGACGGAGCTGTTCAAGTATGTGGGCGCCGATACGGACGTGCCCGCCGGCGATATCGGCGTGGGCGCGCGGGAAATCGGCTATCTGTACGGCCAGTACAAGCGCATCACCGGCCTGTATGAGGGCGTGCTGACCGGCAAGGGCCTGTCCTACGGCGGCAGCCTCGTGCGCAAGCAGGCCACCGGCTATGGCCTATGCTACTTCACCGAGGCCATGCTCAACGCCGCAGGCAAGTCCTTCAAGGGCCAGACAGTGGTCGTTTCCGGCTCCGGCAACGTCGCCATCTATGCCAATGAAAAGGCCACCGAGCTGGGCGCGAAGGTCGTGGCCATGAGCGATTCCAACGGCTATGTCTACGACAAAGACGGCATCGACCTGGATTGCGTCAAGCAGATCAAGGAGGTCAAGCGCGGCCGCATCAAGGAATATGTGGACACCCACCCGAACGCCAAGTACCACGAGGGCTGCGCCGGCATCTGGACCATCAAGTGCGACATCGCTCTGCCCTGCGCCACTCAGAATGAGATCAGCCTCGACAGCTGCAAGGCGCTGGTAGCCAACGGCTGCTACTGCGTGTCCGAGGGCGCGAACATGCCCACCGTCATCGAAGGCATCGAATATCTGCAAAAGAACGGCGTGCTGTTCGGGCCTGCCAAGGCCGCGAATGCCGGCGGTGTGGGCACCTCCGCTCTGGAGATGAGCCAGAATTCCGAGCGCCTGAGCTGGACCGCCGAGGAAGTCGACGCCAAGCTCAAGACCATCATGGTGAACATCTACCACAACGTCGAAGCCGCCGCCAAGGAATATGGCCTGGAGGGCAACTTTGAAGCCGGCGCGAACATCGCGGGCTTCCTGAAGGTCGCCGATGCCATGTACGCCCAGGGCGTGGTCTGAGCCATCGGAACCGCTCACATAATCTTCCAATAGTACTCAAGGGGATCGACCAGGTCAGGTCGATCCCCTTTTTCAGAAAAGCCTTTAATCACAGCGCTCATTCTTTGGTTGATACGCGGTTGGAAAAAAACAGCAGCGTCATGCGCCCTGCCCGGCTTTCGCGCTTGCAGTCATGGCGACCGATGCGCTTACCGTTCAGGGGTTGACAGCGTTTTGTACATGCCGTAGTCCACCTTGCCACTCATGTTTTCCAGTCCGCCGGGCACAAGCTCTGCCACCATCAGACAATCCTCATGGGGCAGATGGATATTGGGTCCCGCGGTGATGCCATGCCTCGCGGAGGTTTCAAAGCCCCGGGAATGATAGTTCCACGGCGCGCCTTCCACCAGCACCGCTCTGTAACCCATCTCCCGGGCCCTCTCAAAGCCAAATTCTATCATTTCTTTTGAAATATGCTGCCTTTGCAGCGCGGTCTTGACAGCTACCGGCGACATGAGCAGCAGCTCATCGTCATAGCGTCCCTCGATGTGAAAGCGGGAAAACATGACATAGCCGATGATTTCGTCGTTTTCGTCCGTCATGATCAGCTCAAGCTCCGGCAGATAGTACCTGCCCGCGCGAATCTCCTCAACCAGGCTTCGAACCGTCCTGCCCTCTTCGGCGCTTTCATGCTCTGTAAACACCTGTTCAACAAAGTCCAAAGCATCCGAACGGCGTGATTCCGTGATGGATTTAATGTTTCTTTCCATTGTTTATATCATCCATAGTTTTCGGGCCGCAAAACACTGTATGAAAAATATCAAATACGTTCAAACGTGAACGGCACCTTTCCGTTCACTGTGTGCGTTCCCCATTTGGTACGCATAAAGTCATTCAGGATCTGCTTATACCGCGCGTACCTGTTTTCATGCAGCACGAATATATATGTACGCGCGCTCCATCTGTGAAATGACACCGCCAGCAGTTTCGCGTCGGGAAGAAACGCCTTTATCTGTCTCTTGTCTTCCAGCCATCCTTCTTCGTTTTTCCTTGATCTGTGGTGATAGTACATAACCTGCTGATCCCGCCTGTA
>JAFUCP010000052.1 GCA_017459565.1 Clostridia bacterium
AAGTCAACGCATATGGCGCGAAGCCTGTGGTTAGACTTCGTTATTTACAGAATTTCGCTTCTAATTTACCACAGCGGAACGCATTTCGCCCAAACGGCGCTGATGCCTGCCCAAGCAGCCGTTATGATACAGGCCAAGCGCCTGGGCCGGCAACGGGCGGTGGCGGGCACGCCGAGCAAATCGCGCCATGCCGCCGGCCATGGCCTGGGGCGGGGCGGCAAACGAAAAATCGCGCTTTCTTGCGGGGGGAGCGCGATTTGTTGGAATTGTTCATGATCAGGAAAACGGAACGTTTTCCGGGTCGGCGACAAACGCAGGATGGCGTCGACAATCATTTGAATTGTTCATGATTAGGAAAACGGAACGTTTTCCGGGTCGGCGACATCCGCAGGATGGCGCCGACAATCATTTTAAAAGACCATTCTGAGCTGTCCGTCCCGCCAGCTCTGCTGCCGGGCCTCATGGACGATATCCTCCGGCGTCAGATGCCCGATGAGCAGCGGCGATTTTGGGTCGTGGGCGCGCATGTTGGCCCGAACGGTGGCGGCGTCGTAATTGGCATAGCAGTATTTGCACAGGTGGCCGCAGGTGTTGTAGGCCCCGATATCGCCGCCCAGCCAGCAGGCGCAGGCCGCCCGCGCGGGGGTAAAATTCGGAACCTTCAGCCGGCAGCCCAGCGCCCTTTCGTAATCGGCGACGGTCATGCAGCCGGAGCAGTCGGCGCCGTAGGCCGCCAGGGCGTCGCCCTCGGCGCAGGGCTTGACAGTCATGCCGCGGCCCCGGGCGATATCGATCAAGGCCTTGCCCAGCGCAAGCCGCTGCTCATGGGGCACGCTCCTGATTTCGGGGAAGTTGCGCTTCGTTTTCTCATACAGGTCGATAAAGCTGATGACGGCGATGCTGGTATAGCCGCACAGCGCGTCGGCCATGGCCGAGAAGGCCTCCAGGTGGCGCTCGGCGGGGTATTTATCGCTTATGAAGATGGGGTCGTAGCGCCAGCCGACGCGGTGGGCCCCCACGATATCCGAAAGCCTGCGGAAGCTGTCCAGCGCCGCGGAAACCTCCGGCACGTTGGGCTCTGTGTCCCTTCCGTAGGGCGTGATGGTGACGTACCAGAACTGGCCGTAGGGCGCAAGCAGCTCCATGCGCGCAAGCATCGGGGCCGGGTTCTTGGTGCAAAAGCCGATCAGGTCCACCACGTCTGGGGAGAGTCGGTAGCGCGTCACGGACAGAGGGTTGTAGGGGTTGCGGACCATTACAAAGCCCGCCTTCAGCCGGTTGGCGAACCATTCGGAATAGAAGGCGGGAATGTCGGTGCGCTGGCCGGTGTTGATGATCATGCTATTTTTCTCCCAGAAATTCCTCCAGCGTCTGCCCGGACTGCCACATCCGGGTGGCGGCGTCCACGCCCACATAGCGGTAGTGCCAGGGCTCATAGCTGATGCCGGTGATATCGGACTTGTTGGCCGGGTAGCGCTGTATGAAGCCGTACTCATGGGCGTGCTGCGCCAGCCAGGCATACTGGGGTGTGCTTTCGAAGCCGTCGTTGGTCTCCACGGTCACGTCGAAGGCGAGGCCGGTCTGATGCTCGCTGGCCCCGGGCTGCTGGGCCTTGCCGGGCTCGCTCTGGGCGTAGACCTCCGTCTGGCGCTGGTAGCTGCGGTAGCCGCTGGTGACGATGTAGCCGTTCATGTCCGCCTCCTCGGCGGCGTGGAACATCTGCTCCATGGCTTCATAGGTCTCGCGGGTCAGCGTGATCTCGCTGCCGGCCAGCCGGAAGGAATGGCGCTGCTGGTACAGGTTGACCAGTCCCTCGGGCACATAGTCCGATGCCAGCCGGTGGCTGTCGTTCACCAGCAGGATCTTTCCGTGGAACTGGGTGGAGCGCACGCCGAAGAACCAGCCCAGCGCGAAGCTGAGCGCCATCAGCGCCAGCGCGACGGCGAAGGCGGCGGCCCGGGGCGGCCGTTGGCGGCGCGAGGGTTTCTTTGCCATGGTATTTGCCTTTCGTAATGGGATTTGTATTCATAATATTCCGCCCGGAACGCTTTGTCAAGCATTGACAAGGCGCAAGCGATCTGTTATAATGACCCTATCTGAGGAAAGGCAGGATTTATCGGGACTGATGAAGATTCGCAGCTGAAATTCGGTCGCAAAAATGAACCTCCGGCCATGAGCGGGAGGAAACTTTTGCCGCCGTTTGGAGGTTGCGTTTTTTGCACGACCGGGCGCCTGCTGGCGTTTGGGCGGCGGCTTGTTCGCCTGTGATCTGTGTTTTTGCGCTCCCTCCGTCGGCGGAAGGGAGCGTGTTTTTATGCAAAAGCTGTTGATTGAGGCAGAACATATCGTCAAGCGCTACGGCGAGAGAACCGTGCTTGACATCGAGGCCCTGCGCGTCTATGACGGCGAGCGCGTGGGCCTGATCGGCGAAAACGGCGCGGGCAAGTCCACGCTGCTGGCCATCCTGGCGGGGGAGCTGACCCCGGACAAGGGCACGCTGCGCCGCTATGGGGACGCGACGGTAATCCACCAGTCGGGCGAAACGCGCCTGAAGGCCAGTGCGCAAATGGCATCCGAGTTCCGCGCGCCCCAGGCCCGGGAGGGGCTCTCCGGGGGCGAGCAGACCCGGCGGCGCATTGCGGGGGCCCTGTCCGGGGACGCGCCGCTTTTGCTGGCGGACGAGCCCACCACCGACCTGGACGCGGCGGGGGTGGCCCGGCTGCGCCAGCGGCTGGCGGACCACGCCGGGGCGCTGATCCTCGTTTCCCACGACCGGGCGCTGCTGGGCGCGCTGTGTACGCGCATTTGGTACCTTGAGGACGGAAGGCTGTCGGACTTTCCCGGCGGCTACGCTGACTTTCAAACCGAGCTGCAGCGCCGCCGGGACCGCCGGCAGTTTGAGTACGACCAGTACCGATCAGAGCAGTCGCGGATCAGGGCCGCCATGCAGCAGAAGGCGGAGTGGGCGGCGTCCGTGAAGAAGGCTCCGAAGCGAATGGGCAACAGCGAGGCGAGGCTGCACACGCGGGAATATACCAACGCCGTGCTGCGACAGAGCCATGCGAAGCACACCCTCCAGCGGCGGCTGGAGCGCCTGGAGAAGGTGGACCGGCCCCGGGACCTGCCGGATATCCGCATGGCCCTGGGCGCGTCGAACCCCATCGCCGCGAAGGTCGCGCTTTCGGCACAGGGCAGGGCGCTGCGGGCCGGGGGGCGCGCGCTGATCTCGGACTTTTCTCTGGCGCTGCCCACGGGCTCCCGAACGGCGCTGGTGGGGAAAAACGGCTGCGGCAAGACCACGCTGCTGCGGGCGCTGCGGGGCGAGCCCTCGCCGGGCACGCAGCTGGAGGGAAGGCTGCGGCTGAACCCCGGCGCGAAGCTGGGCTGGTTCGACCAGGACCACGCCAAAGCCCTGGATTTTGAGGCCACGGCCCTTGACAACGCCATGGCGGATTCAAGCCTGGACGCCTCCACCGCCCGCACGGTGCTGGCCCGGCTGAATTTGCGGGGGGACGACGTGTTCAAGCCCGTGCGGGTGCTGTCCGGCGGCGAACGCGCCAAGATCGCGCTGGCAAAGCTGCTGCTGTCGGACGCGAACGTGCTGCTGCTGGACGAGCCGACGAACCACTTGGACGTGTTCACCATGGAGGCGCTGGAAAAGCTGCTTGCCGGATATGGCGGCACGCTGATGCTTGTCAGCCACGACCGCACCTTTGTGCAGGCGGTGGCGACGCGGGTGCTGACGGTTCAGGGCGGCGCGCTGACGGCCTTTGAGGGCACGCTGGAGCAGCTGGAGGCGGAAAAAAGCCGCGATCGGGAAGCTGAAAAGCGCCAGCTTGAGATCACGGCTCTGGAAATGCGCCTCGCCGCGCTGGCCGGGCGCATGGCCGCCCCCAGAAAGGGCGACCGCCCGGAGCAGCTCAGCGCCGAATACGACGCGATGGCACAGAGGCTGAGGGAGATGAAGAAAACCTGAAGGATGGGGGCTGTCTCAAGACAGAGGCGGCCCCATCCGTCATACTATGCCTGCCTTCCCCCATGGGAAAGGCGCCGCCCGCTGACATTCCATGAAGCGGAGGCAGGTCGTTGCCCGCCTCTTTCCCTGTGACCGCGGCATCCGCGCCGCGCTGAATGACGGAACACAACGCCCGTTCCGAATTTTATCTCAGCCCATGCTCCACGCAGAACGTGCCCTTTACGTCGCTCCAATGGGCGTCGGCGTATTGGATGAGGGCCTGGGCCTGCTCCATGCTCATCTCGGGGAACATCAGATACAGGCTGTGGGAGCCGTACTTTTGCACGATGCGGTCCACGTTCCTGAGCCAGTCCTCGAACCCGCCGGAATACACCTTGACCCAGATGGACTTTCCGGCGAGGATGGCCTTGTCATAGATAACGTCCCAGTCCGGCAGCGTGCCGTCGGGGCCCGCGTCGCCGCTGGTCCACTGCAAGGCGTCGATGCCCTCGATCTCCATCAGCGCGTCCATGTGCTTGATGGCGTCCGGGCCGTCCAGGTGGTACAGCACGCAGTCGGCCCGCTCCGCCTGCTGGCGCAGGGAGGGCTGGATGCAGGCGCGGAAGTCGTCCGGGGACATCATGGCGGAAAAGTCGCATTGCAGCTTCACCGTCCTGCCCGGGCCCCAGATCTGGAACACGGTGTAGGCATTGCCGCCCTCGTGGTCGTGGATGATATCGTAGAAACGGTTGAAGTATTCGTAATAGATTTTGTCGATCTCCCCGATGCGCGCCTTGACGGCCTCCGGCTCGTCCAGCAGGTCGTACAGCGTGTCCTGGGCCCCGCGCAGGGAGGCCAGCGTGTCGATGTTCTCCATCAGGTCGGGCATGTCCACGAAGAAGTCGTCGCCCGCCAGGCGGCGGCACGCCACGGCCAGCGCCAGGTGCTTGAGCAGCCACTCGTTTTCCGGGTTGAACACCAGCTTTGGCGCGCCTTTCCAGCCGTCCGCGTAGCTGGGGCAGGGGATGAACCAGACCGTGTCCTCCTTGAAGCCGATATCCGATCCCAGATAGGCGGCCAGGGAGCCCGGCCCGAAATCGATGTTCAGGTTGGGAAAGCTCTCGGCGAGGAAAGCGTGGGTCTCGCAGAACTGGCGATAGCGCGCCACGATGCGCCCGGCGTCCTGGTACTTGTCCTCCATGTCCTTCCAGCGCAGCTCATCGGGCAGGTTGTAATAATTGCCCTGGCAGATCTGGCCAAGATAGCCGCCGTCCTGGGGGTTGCCGTCGGAAAGATGCTCGATTTCAGGCTTGCGGGCGATGACGGTCATCACCGGCCTGCCGGTGTTTTGGTGCTTCCAGTAATTGATCCACTTCTGCCGGGTCTGAGGCCAGTGGTCGTAGTATTTGCTGTTGGACAGGTCCTGTGCCGGCAGGGGCGTGGCCATGATCGCGTCCAGCCGGGCGCTGTCAAAGGGCGCTGCCGTGTCTGCGGGTGCATCCGGGGCCCTGAGCTTTTCTTCCTGCTCCACGCGCCGGGGCTCGGGGGCTTCGGGCTGCGCCTGAATTGCGGGCGCGTCCTGCGCCTGCGCGGCCAGGGACCGGGTTTCCAGCGCCAGCTCCTTGGCCTTTTTCGCGGCGGAGGCGGCGTCCGGCGTATAGGCGTCCGCGCCGATTTCGTCGGCAAACGCCTGGCTGATGGGCGCGCCGCCCACCATGATCCTGATGCGGCTGGCGAAGGGCTGCTCCTTGAGGGCGGCCACGGTGTCCCGCAGGGAGGGCATGGTGGTGGTCAACAGCGCCGACAGGCCCACGATGGTCACGTCGGGATGGTTCTCGATCTCCCGGATGAAGGTCGATATGGGCACGTCCACGCCCAGATCGATCACCTCGACCCCGGCGCTCTCGATCATCATGCCCACCAGGTTCTTGCCGATGTCGTGGAAGTCCCCGGCCACGGTGCCCAGGATCATCTTGCCCACGCTGCCGCCGCCGTCGCCCTTCAGGTGGGGCTTCAAGACCTCCACGCCGCTCTTCATGGCCCGGGCCGCGGCCAGCATCTGGGGCACGAATATAATCTGCTTCTGGAACTGGTCGCCCACCACGTCCATGGCGTCGATCATGCCCGCGTTGAGGATATCCTTGGGGTCGACGCCCGCGTCCAGCGCGGCCTGTACGCAGCTTTTAACGGCCTTGTTTTTCCCATGCTCCACGGCCTCGGCCACGGCGCGCAGCGCGGCGGCCTTTTGATCCTCCGCGCCGTCGGCCCGCGCGTCCCCGGCGGCGGCCTGGGGGGCGGGAGCCGGGGCGGCCTGGGGGGCGGGGGATGCGCCCTTGCAGCTGTTGATGTAATCCAGGCAGAACTCGTCCCGGCCCAGCAGGGCGTTGGTGGCGTATATGATGCCCAGCATCTGCTGGTTGGTGGGGTCCACGATGGCGCTGTCCATGCCGGCCTCCATGGCCAGGGTCATGAAGGCGTAATTGATGTTTTTGCGCACAGGCAGGCCGTAGGAGATGTTGCTCAGGCCGCTGGTGATGTGAATGTCCGGGTACTCCGCCTTGATGCGGCGGCAGCACTCCGCGAACACCGTCAGCGCCGTCTGGTCCGTGGAAAGCGTGACCACCAGCGGGTCGATGTGCAGCCGGGAGGGGGCGATGCCGTACTGCTTCGCCCGGGCCATGATGGCGTGGAACACGTCCATGCGCTTTTCGACGGAATTGGGGATGCCGTCGTTGTCGCACAGGAGCGCCACGCACTGCCATTCGGTGTGGGCGATCACGGGGAAGACGGTATCGATCTTGTCGCCCTCCATGGACACGGAGTTGATCAGCCCCGGCCTTTTGCAGAAGGGCAGCGCCCGCACGCAGGTTGCGGCGCTGGGGCTGTCGATGCAGATGGGCACGTCCGTGACGGCCTGGATCTGGCAGATCATCCAGACCAGGGTCTCCGCCTCCACCGCCTCCTCCACGGAGGCGCACACGTCCAGAAAGGTGGCCCCGGCCTCCGCCTGGAGGCGGGCGCGCTCGCGGATAAACGCCTCGTCCTTTTCCGATATGGCCTTTGCCACAGCCGGTATGGAACCGTTCAGCTTTTCACCGATGATGATCATGGTATGCGCTCCTTTGTGTCGGCCCTGAGTTTATTTTACCGCTTCAATTATAGTAAACCCCTTCGCCCCTGCGCGTCCGCAATTCTACGATAACTGTGTACTTTCCTGCGAATTTGCGCCCCGGCGGCAGCTGCCGCGGCAGATGAGGCTGACGGGCCTCACGACGATCTGCGGCGGCCTGGCGTCGCCGTGGATGCGCCCGCGCAGCAGCTCGATGCCGGCGCGGGTCATTTCGCCGAAGTCATAGCCGACGCTGCACAGCGGGATGGGGAAGGACAGCTCGCCCTCGATGTTGTCGAAGCTGGCGATGCCGAAGTCGTTCGCGCCGAACCGGCCGGATTTCTGCATGGCGTCCAGCGCGTGCCAGGCCTCCACGTCGCAGAACACGAACAGCCCGTCGAAGCCCTCGTGGCGCAGCGCCAGCAGCTTGCCGACCAGGGCTGCGTGCCAGCTCTCCTGCCCGGGGCCGGACATGAGGTTCATCGACGCCACATATACGCAGCGGTCCGAGGCGGGGATGCCCGCCTCGTCGCAGGCGCGGTGGAAGCCCGCCATGCGCCGCTGGCTGGAGAACACCACGGTGCTGCTGGAGATGTAGGCCAGCTTGCGCCTGCCGGCTTCGATCAGGTGCCGGGTGGCCAGATAGGCCCCCTGGGCCTCGTCGCAGACCACGCTGTCGGCCTCGCCCTCGTTCAGATAGCGGGACATCAGCACAAAGGGCATACCCGCGGCGCGCAGGCGGGCGATGGTCGGGCCGCTCCGGCCGGTGGGGAACAGCAGTATGCCGTCCACGCAGCGGGCGATGGCCTGCTCCACCAGCCTGAGTTCAAGCTCCGCGTCGTCCCGGGAACACATGATCATCACCGAATAGCCCGCGGCCTGGGCGGCGTCCTGGATCGCGTCCGCCATGATGCCGTAAAACGGGTTGGACATGCCGCCCAGCACCACGGCGAAGATATGGGTCCGCCCCGAGCGCAGGGAGCTGGCCACCTGGTTGGCCGTGTAGCCCATGCGCCGGGCGACGTCGCGGATGCGGGCGCTGGTCTGCTCGGAAATGTCCGCCTTGCCCCGCAGGGCGTGGGAGACCGTGTTGATGGAGTAGCCCGTCTGCCGGGCGATATCCTGAAGCGTGACGCGCTTTGTCTGCGCCATTTGCAACACCTCCGCGCTTTTTTTGGAACGGGAAAAAGTCATGTCATCAAAAAATGCGCATTTTTGAAATTTCTTCGCATGAATTGCTTGACAAGTACAGAATAACATGATATGATGATCACAGTCAAGGACATTAACGTTAATGTTATCGTTAATGATATGTGCAAGCTGCCGAAATCATTGCGGAATACACAACGCTGCTTTTGAATTGATGAGCGCGCAGCGCTTTTCAAATTATAAAGGAGGCAACCCCCATGAAGAAACTGTTTGCAATGGCCCTGGTTCTCTGTATGCTCCTCGGCGCGGTTTCCGTCGCGTCCGCTGAGGAAGTGACCACTCTGACGATGTGGACGTTCATCGCCCAGCACCAGGAATTCTTTGAGAAGGCCGCCGAGCGCTGGAACGGCGACCATCCCGACCGCCCCATCGCGGTTGAAGTGACCACCATCGGCTATGACGACATGCACAACAAGCTGAAGGTCGCCCTGCAGGCCGACGAAGGCGCGCCCGATATGTGCGACGTGGAGCTGGGTCAGTTCCCGAACGTGCTGGCCTTCTCCGACAAGCTGGTTGATCTGACCGAGGCCATGAGCCCCTACATGGCCGACCTGGTGCAGGCCCGCCTGGAGATCTACGCCAAGGACGGCAAGTACTACGGCGCTCCGCTGCACGTCGGCGCGATGGTCTGCTTCTATGACAAGGCCATGCTGGAGGCCGCGGGTGTCAACTACGAGGACATCAAGACCTGGGACGACTGGTATGAGGCCGGCCTGAAGCTGAAGGAAGCCGATCCCGAAGCCTGGATGGGCACCGTTGAGACCAGCACCCAGTGGGTCGCTTCCCTGATGCTGGCGCAGCAGGGCACCGACTGGCAGAAGGACGGCGAGGCTCTGATCAACACCCCCGAGCTTGCCAAGGTCATCGACACCCAGAAGAGCTGGCTCGAGGCCGGCATCTGCGAAGTGTGCCCCGGCGGCCAGCCCGACACCGAGGAAGGCAAGGCCTACATCGCCAACAACAAGATCGCCTGCGTCATCATGCCCTTCTGGTTCATGAGCCGCTTCACCGATGAAATCGGCGAAAACTGCAAGGACCGCTACGTCCTGGCGCCCTGCCCCGTGTTCGAGGAAGGCCAGCTGCAGTCCATCGGCCAGGGCGGCACCGGCACCGTCGTGTACGCCAACGGCACCAATCCCGAGCTGTGCGCCGAGTTCCTGGCCTATGCCAAGGTTTCTCCCGAAGGCGAGGCTCAGATTTGGGACGTCATGGGCTTCGACCCCTGCAACACCTCCATCTGGGATGACGAGTCCATCATGAAGACCGACGACAACAAGTTCAACCAGTACTTCATCGGCTATCCGATCGACGCCCTGCTCCCCATCAAGGACAGCATCGGCTACATCGTGTCCACCTCCATCAGCCCCACCATCAACAGCTACCTGGGCTCCACCCTGTGGAACGAGGTCTATGTGGACGGCGTGGATACCGCCGAGGCGCTGGAGACCGCTCAGGATTCCATCGACAGCGACCTGTTCTGACATGCGGGCCGATTGGCCGCAAATCCCATCGGGAAGCGAATGATCCCGGACATGGGAGGGGGAAACTTCTCCCTCCCATGTCTTTGTGTGACGGGAGCCTGCGCGAGGGCGCCCGACGCGTTCGACAGTAACAATATGAAAGGGGTAATTCGATGCAAGCTCAAGCGATTGCGCCGCGCAAGCGGGGCGACGGCAAGCGGGCGCTGATCCTGCTGATCTGCGGCGCGCTGCTGCTGGTGATCGGCATTGTGGGGCTTTTCTCGCTGCAGGGCAAGGCCGTGCGCTT
This sequence comes from Clostridia bacterium, assembly GCA_017459565.1. Classification (GTDB taxonomy): domain Bacteria; phylum Bacillota; class Clostridia; order Christensenellales; family Aristaeellaceae; genus UBA2862. The sequence goes on from JAFUCP010000052.1 coordinate 10,041, forward strand.
CGATACGGCCTATGATTCCCATGGCGACCTGAGCCCGTATTTCTTTGGCCAGCTGGAGGAGGGCCAGGGCTACGGCTTCCTGCAGAGCGTGTGGCTGGGCGTTGCCCGCTACCGGCTGTGGGTGATGCTGGCGGGCCTGGCGCTGATCGTGGGCTACGTGGCGCTGAACCGCGATCTGCTCTATTCCCAGAGCGTGGCGCCCTATGTGTTCGTGCTGCCCTTTATCATTACCTTCCTGGTGTTCTTCCTCTATCCCTTCATCTCCACCGTGATGATGAGCTTTCAGGAGATCACCGGCGCGGGCACGCAGTGGATCGGCCTGAAAAACTATCAGGATCTGTTCGCCAACAAGAATTTCTATACCGCGGTGCACAATTCCGTGATCTACATGGTGCTGACCTGCGCCATACTGATCCCGGTGCCCATGCTGCTGGCCTACCTGGCCGAAACGGGTCTTTCCCGGATGGGCAAGCTGTTCAAGACCGTGGCCTTCATGCCGGTGCTGTGTTCCGTCGTGGTGGCCGGCATCATCTTCCGCATGATGTTCTCCGAGCTGGACGGCGCCATGATGAACCAGCTGCGCGGCGTATTCGGCCTGGGGCCGATCACCTGGCTCAAGGACCAGAACGGCTCCATGTTCGCCATGGTGCTGCTGTGCTTCTGGCGCTGGACGGGCATGAACATGCTGTATTACATGGCGGGCCTGAAATCCATCTCCAAGGAGCTGTACGAGGCCGCGGATATCGACGGCGCCAACGGCGTGCAGAAGTTCACCAAGATCTGCCTGCCGCTTTTGAAGCCCACGACGATCTACGTGCTGACCATCTCCATCTATGCGGGCCTGGCGATGTTCACCGAAAGCTACATGATCTTCGGCGGCAACAACAGCCCCAAGAACTACGGCCTGACCATCGTTGGTTATCTGTACCGCTACGGCTTTGAGAAGGTCGACAAGTTCGGCTTCGCCTCTGCCGTGGGTCTGGTGCTGCTGTTCGGCGCGCTGCTCATCACCCTGGTGCAGCTGCGCATTACCGGCGTGATCGGCAGGAAGGAGGATTGAACATGAACCATAAAACGTCCAATCCCGTGGCGAAGGTGCTGCTGGGAATCTTCTTTGCCTTCCTCTGCATCCTGTTCCTCATCCCGCTGTACGCGCTGCTGCTGGGCACCTTCAAGGGCGGCGCGGAGCTGTTCGTCAGCGGCCTGAACCTGAACCCCACCTTTGAGCTTTTGCACACCAGGGCCTGGAAGTATCTGTTCACGGGCGTGATGAGCAACGGCGAATACAATCCCCATGACTACTTCCTCTGGTACAAGAACAGCCTCATGGTGGTGCTGGTGCAGGGCAGCCTGACGCTGCTTTTGTCCTCCATGGTGGCCTATGGGCTTGCCAAGTACAACTTCAAGGGCAAGAACGTCATATTCATGTGCGTGCTGATGGTCATGATGGTGCCGCTGGAGATTCTGATGCTGCCCATGTACACCCAGGTCAACGCCATGGGCCTGCGCAACAGCTACGCGGGCGTGATGCTGCCCTTCCTGGTATCGATGAGCGCGGTGTTCTTCTTCCGCCAGTTCCTGACGGGCATCCCCTATGAGATGATCGAGGCGGGCCGCATCGACGGCTGCACCGAATACGGCGTGTTCTTCCGCATCATCGTGCCGGTGATGAAGCCGGCCTACGCTTCCATGGCCGTGCTGACCGGCATGGGCGCGTGGAACGCGCTGCTGTGGCCGATGCTGGTTTTGTCCGATATGAAGAAGTATACCATCCCCATCGGCCTGAACACCCTGTGGTCCCCCTACGGAAACAACTACGACCTGATGATCACCGGCTCCTGCTTTGCCATACTGCCGCTGCTGCTCATCTATCTGTTTGCCCAGAGGTTCATCGTCGAGGGCATGACCGCCGGCGCGGTGAAGGGTTAATCGAAGCGTGGAGTCAGGAGTGTGGAGCGTGAAGATCAAAAAGTTGTTTGCGATTCTGGCGGCGCTGATCCTGTTGGCCCTGCCGGCCCGGGCGGCCGAGGTGAAGTTCAAGAACGTCAGCGTGCATGACCCCTCCGTGATGCGGACGGAGGACGGCCGCTTCTATATCTATGGCAGCCACATGCAGGCGGCCTGGTCGGACGATCTGGTGGACTGGAAGATGTTTTCCAAGCTGGAAAAGTGCAATTTGCAGCCCAATTACGCGGTGGAGTTCAAGGAGGCGCTGTCCTTTGCCAAAACCGGCACCTTCTGGGCCCCGGACGTGATCCGGCTTTCCGACGGGCGCTATTACATGTACTATTGCTGCTGCGAGGGCTCCAGCCCGCTTTCGGCGCTGGGCGTGGCGGTATCGGACAGCCCGGAGGGCCCCTTTGAGAATGTGCAGATCCTGCTCAGGAGCGGCTACGCGGGCTATGACGCCACCAAATATCCCAACGCCATCGACCCCTGCGTGTTCTTTGACGCCGCGGGCGAGCGGCTGTACATGGTCTATGGCTCCTATTCCGGCGGCATCTTCCTGCTGGAGCTGGACCCTGCGACGGGCCTGATCCTGGAGGGCCAGGAGGAATACGGCGTCCACCTGCTGGGCGGCAACCACGCCTGCATTGAGGGGCCGTACATCGTCTATAACCCGGATACGGCGTATTACTATCTGTTCCTGTCCTACGGCGGTCTGGGTGTAAACGACGGCTACAACATGCGCGTGTGCCGTTCGAGGAACGTGGAGGGCCCCTATGAGGACGCCCTGGGCCAGTCCATGCTGGACTGCAAATGCGAAGCCTGGAGCTTCTGGGACAACGACGATATCGCCCCCTACGGCGTAAAGCTCATGGGCGGCTGTCAGTTCGCGCCCCTTCCCGGGGAGAGGAGCCAAAAGGCCTCCGCCATCCGCTCTCCGGGCCACAACAGCGTGTATTATGACGATCAGACGGGCCGCTGGTTCCTGATCCACCACACCCGCTTCGCCGCCACAGGGGACCGCTACATCGTGCAGGTCCGGGAGCTGTTCTTCAACGACTACGGCTGGCCCATGACCGCGCCGACCCGCTATGTGCGAGACGATCAGCTGCCCGCCGACGCGGCCGTGGAGCTGACCGGCAGCTTCAAGCTGCTGCGCCACGAGCGGGACGTGAACACCGTGGAGCATGTCTCCGTGGCGGCGGCGCTGGAGGAAGACGGCGGCGTCACCGGCGGGACCGAGGGCAGCTTCGAGGCGGGCGAGGGCGACAGCCTGAGCATCGAGCTGGACGGCGTGACCTATCACGGCAGGGCCTATGTGGGCTACGACAGCGATCAGGACGCCTTCGTCACCTGCTTTACCGCCATGTCCCGGGACGGCCTGGCGCTGTGGGGCGTCCGGGCGACGGGACAGTGAATTCAATCGACATACGGAGGAGATACCCATGAAAAACGCATCGATCGTGCTGGACAGGGACTATACCATCGGTCGGATCGATCCCCGCATCTACGGTTCGTTCATCGAGCATCTGGGCCGCGCGGTGTACGGCGGCATCTATGAGCCCGGCCATCCCCAGGCGGACGAGCAGGGCTTCCGCAGGGACGTGCTGAAGCTGGTGCGCGATATCGGCGTGCCCGTGGTGCGCTATCCTGGCGGCAACTTCGTCTCCGGCTTCAACTGGGAGGATTCCGTGGGCCCGGCGGCGCAGCGCCCCAGGCGGCTGGATCTGGCCTGGTTCACCACCGAGAGCAACGCCGTGGGCCTGCATGAGTTTGCGGACTGGGCGAAGAAGGCCGATACAGAGGTGATGTACGCCGTCAATCTGGGCACCCGCGGCCCGGAGAACGCCCGGGACATCGTGGAATACGCCAATCACGCAGGCGGCAGCAAGTTTTCCGACATGCGCATTGCCAACGGCAGGAAGGAGCCCCTGGGCATCAAGCTGTGGTGCCTGGGCAACGAGATGGACGGCCCCTGGCAGATGGGCCGCAAGACCGCCTATGAATACGGCAGGATCGCCAACGAGTCTGCGAAGATGATGAAGTGGGTGGACCCCTCCATCGAGCTGGTGGCCTCCGGCTCCTCCTCCTCCCAGATGCCCACCTTCGGCGACTGGGAGCTGACGATGCTCAACGAGTGCTACGACAACATCGATTATGTCTCCCTGCACCGCTATTACGGCAACCCCACCGGCGATACCCCCGGCTTCCTGGCCCGCACCATGGACCTGGACGACTTCATCAAGACCGTGGTGGCCCTCTGCGACGCGGTGAAGGGCAAGAAGCACAGCAAAAAGACGGTCAACCTGTCCTTTGACGAGTGGAACGTGTGGTATCATTCCAACGAGCAGGACAAGGAAATCTGGAAGCGGGAGAAGTGGGGCGGCGCGCTGCCGCTGCTGGAGGATGTCTACAACTTCGAGGACGCGCTGCTGGCGGGCTCCATGCTCATCACCTTCCTGCGCAACGCGGACCGCGTGAAGATCGCGTGCCTGGCCCAGCTGGTGAACGTCATCGCCCCCATCATGACCCGCAACGGCGGCGGCTGCTGGGCGCAGACCATCTACTGGCCCTTCCTGCATGCCAGCCGGTACGGCCGCGGCACGGCGCTCAAGGCGCTGGTGGACACGCCGGTCTACGACTGCTCCGACTACGAGGGCGTGCCGGTGATCGACGCGACGGCCACCATGGACGACGCGGGCGGCGTGACCGTGTTCTGCGTAAACCGCGACATGGCCGAGGACTTCTGCCTCGACGTGGACCTGCGGGCCTTCGGGAACATGAAGCTGGCGGAGCATATCCTGCTGCACCACGACGACGTGAAGGCCGTCAACACCGAGGACAATCCCGGCAACGTCGCGCCCGTGGCGGGCCCCGGCGGCACGATCGACGGCGGTCGCGCCCGGATCAGGGTTCCCGCGCTCAGCTGGAACGTGCTGCGGTTTGAAAAGGCCTGAAGCGGGCAGCCATCATCACGACAAGGAGCAGAGCCATGAACGCAGCCAATTACATCCACACCCCCTATAACCGGCCCTTCATCCCCCAGCGGGCGGACCCCTATGTGCTGCGCCACGCGGACGGCCGCTATTACTTCACGGCCTCCGTGCCGGAGTATGACCGCATCGTGCTGCGCCGCGCGGATACGCTTGCGGGCCTGCGGGACGCGGAGGAACACGTCGTCTGGACGCGGCACGAGGGCGGCGCCATGTCCATGCACATCTGGGCGCCGGAGCTGCACTGGCTGGACGGCGCGTGGTACATCTACTTCGCCGCGGGGGAAAGGGACGACATCTGGCGCATCCGCCCCTATGCGCTGCGCTGCGCGGATGCCGACCCTGTCGCGGGCCGATGGGAGGAAATCGGCCTGCCGGAGCGCGCCGACGATTTCTGCTTCAACGATTTTTCCCTGGACATGACCGTGTTTGAAAACCGCGGCAGCCGCTATGCGGTCTGGGCCGAGAAGGTGAACACGGGCAAGAAGATATCCAACCTCTATATCGCGCGGCTGGCGGACCCGACCCGCCTCGCCACGCCCCAGGTGCTGCTCAGCTTCCCCAGCTACGATTGGGAGCAGGTGGACTTCTGGGTCAACGAGGGCCCGGCGTTCATCGAGGGGGAGGGGAAGGTGTTTCTGACCTACTCCGCCAGCGCCACCGGCGCGTGCTATTGCATGGGCCTTCTGTACGCCGACGCGGACGACGATTTGCTGGACCCCAATGCCTGGCGCAAGGCCCGCAGACCTGTGCTGGCCACCGACGCCGAAAAGGGCCTGTTCGGACCGGGCCACAACTCCTTCTTCAAGGATGAGACGGGGCAGTGGCTCATGGCCTATCATGCCCGCCCCTACGACGAGATCGTGGGCGATCCGCTGTACGATCCCAACCGCCATTGCTATCTGATGAGGGTGAACTGGCGGGACGGCTTCCCGGTGTTCGATTATGAGGCGAACATCACCTGGCCGGGCGACCGTGGGTAGGGCCGATGGCGCGCGACAATATAATCGATGAGTCCTTCCTTCGGGAGGGACTTTTTCGTTATCCGCTTTTCGACCGGTGAGAGAGAAGAAAGTGTTGCCATCCGCGCGTGTTCATGGTAAAATGAATATAACCGGCCGCGCGGCGGCGCGTCCGCTGTCGGCTGATGAAAATGAGGAGGGATTCCCCATGAAAAAGCGTATCTTTGCAATGCTGGTCGCGCTGGCCGTGCTGCTGGCCCTGCCGTCCGCGGCGCTGGCCGAGCCGGTCATCGGCACCGGCACGGCCCAGGGCTACGGCGGGCAGATCACCGTTCAGGTGACGCTGGAGGACGGCGTGCTGACCGGCGTCTCCGCCTCGGGCGACGACGAGACCGACGGCATCGGCAAGAACATTATCAACGAATGGCCCGAAGCGTTCGTGAAGGCCGGCGGCATCGTGGATACCTATACCGGCGCGACCTTCGCGGGCTTTACCCGCGCGGGCTTCATTGAGGCCGCGCGCGCGGCCTTTGAGGACGCCGGCGCGAACCCCGACGACTACCTGCGCGAGCCGGAGGCCGAGGAGGCCGTGGACGAGCTCTATGAGGCCGAGGTAGTGATCGTGGGCGCGGGCGGCGCGGGCATGACCGCCGCCATCACCGCCGCGGACGCGGGCATGAGCGTGGTCGTGCTGGAGCGGGAGCCCGCCGTGGGCGGCAACTCCGTCAAGTCCACCGGCGGCATGAACGCCTCCAAGACCGCGGACCAGGATGAAAACGAGTTCGGCGAGGAGGCCGGCGTGGAAAAGACGCTGAAGGCCGCCGCCGATAACTGGGCCGACAACGAGGCCATCACCGCCCTGGCCGCCACGGTGCAGGAGCAGTGGGACGCCTACAAGGCCAACCCGGAGGGCTATTTCGATTCCACCGAGCTGTTCGCGCTGGATACCCTCATCGGCGGCAAGGGCCTGAACGACCCCGAGCTGGTGAACACGCTGGTGAACAACTCCGCGGAGGCCATCGAATGGCTGCGCACCCAGAATATCGACCTGACCGACGTGGCCTCCTTCGGCGGCGCGTCCGTCAAGCGCATCCACCGGCCCCTGAACGACGAGGGCAAGGTGGTCTCCGTGGGCGCGTACACCGTTCCGCTGCTGGAGGCCGCCTGCAAGGCGCGGGACAACATCACCCTTTTGACCGATACCACGGCCAATACCATCCTGACCGATGACGACGGGAACGTCTGCGGCGTGGAAGCCACCGGCAAGGCCGGCAACACCGTCACCGTTCAGGCCGGTGCCGTGGTGCTGACCACCGGCGGGTTCGGCGCGAACCTGGACATGGTCGTCAAGTACAAGCCGGAGCTGGAGGGCTTCATGACCACCAACGCCGCCGGCATCCAGGGCCAGGGCATCCTGATGGCCGAGGCCATCGGCGCGGCCACCGTGGACATGGAGCAGATCCAGATCCATCCCACCGTCCAGGCCGACACCGCCAGCCTCATCACCGAGGGCCTGCGCGGCGACGGCGCCATCCTGGTCAACGCCAATGGCGAACGCTTCATCGACGAGGTGGGCACCCGCGACGTGGTCTCCGCCGCGGAGATCGCCCAGCCCGGCTCCTTCAGCTGGCTGGTGGTGGACCAGAAGATGGTGGATGCCTCCTCCGTCATCCAGGGCTACATCAACAAGGGCTTCATGCTCTCCGGCGAGAGCTTTGAGGCGCTGGCCGGGGCGCTGGAGATTCCCGCCGACACCTTCGCAAAGACCATGGAGACCTGGAACGGCTATGTGGCGGACAAGAACGACCCCGACTTTGGCCGCACCTCCTTCGCCCAGCCGCTGGATACCGCGCCCTTCTACGCTGTGAAGGTCACCGCCGGCATCCACCACACCATGGGCGGTCTGAAGATCGATTCCGAAACCCACGTGATCAACACCGACGGCGAAATCATCCCCGGCCTGTTCGCGGCGGGCGAGGTCACCGGCGGCGTGCATGGCGGCAACCGCCTGGGCGGCAACGCCGTGGCCGATTTCGTGGTGTTCGGCCGCATCGCCGGCGCGCAGGCTGCGGCCTGGGCGGCGGAGCTGGCCGAGCTTGAGCCCGCGGCGTAAGCCAGGGCCAATCCCCAGAAAAGCTGTTGGAACGGTTCCTCTGGAGCCGTTCAGACCGCTGACAAAGCCCGCAAACGCAGAAATTTCCGGGAAAAGCGCTTGTGCGGTTGAAATTTCTGCTTCCTGCGTCAGAACAGCCTGCAAATTCGGTTACTTACATCTGGGTAAGCGCCCTCATTTGCAGGCTGTTCTTCCTTGTCTTGCAGGCTTTTCATCGGCCTGTCAGTCTATTGACTTTGTCAATATCCTGAACGGTTCCTCTGGAGCCGTTCCTTTTTTGCGGCGGATGCGACAACCACAGCGCATTGCGGGACAACAATTGAGAAAATGAACCGCATATGACATCGTAAATAAGGCTTGATTTATCAGTCATTTATGATATAATATAATCAATGATGCCGAATTGATTAGAAATGACTAACGATTAATACTGTCATATGATTAATGCGGCAGCAACACGATGTGTATCAACCATCGCAACACGAGAATGGAGGTTTTCACATGGGAGGATTAAACGCCGCAGCCGTGGCCAAGATTGAGGAGATTTGCGGCCGCTACAAGGACGAAAACACGCCGCTGATGATGATTCTCAGCGACATTCAGAACGAATACGGCTATATTCCGCTGGAGGTTCAGGAGATCGTGTCGAAGCAAACCGGCATCTCCGTGGCGGAAATTTACGGCGTGGTCACGTTCTATTCCTTCTTCTCCCTGACGCCGAAGGGCAAGTTTGTCATCGGCTGCTGTCTGGGCACCGCGTGCTACGTCAAGGGCGCGCAGCAGGTGATCGACAAGTTCTCCGAGGAGCTTGGCATCAAGCCGGGCGAGACGACGGACGACGGCATGTTCACGCTGGACGCCCTGCGCTGCATCGGCGCCTGCGGCATTGCCCCGGCGGTGAGCATCAATGGGAAGGTCTATCCCAAGATGACCGCCAGCCAGGTGCGCGAGGTCATCGCCCAGCAGTACCTGATCGCTGAAAAGGAGGGCATCACCGCATGATCAATTCCGTGGAAAAGCTGAACGAGTACAGCGCTGCGTGTACCAAATGCCTGGAGGACAAGCTGGCTGGAGCGGACGACAAGCGTCACATCGTGCTGTGCGGCGGCACGGGCTGTCTGTCCAACAACTCCGCGGAGATTCGCAAGCGTTTCGAAGAGGTGCTTGAGGAAAAGGGCGTCAGCGACAGGGCGACGGTCAACCAGGTGGGCTGCTTCGGCTTCTGCTCCCAGGGCCCCTTCGTCAAGATCTATCCGGAGGATACGCTGTATCGCCTGGTGAAGCTTGAGGACGTGGAGGAGATCGTCGAATCCGATATCATCGGCGGACAGGTCGTTGAGCGCCTGCTGTACGAGGATCCCGTCACCGGCGAGAAGGTTTCCAAGCAGGACGACATCAATTTCTACAAGAAGCAGCGGCGCGTGGCGCTGCACGGCTGCGGCGTTATAAACCCCGAGAATATTGACGAGGCCATGGGCATGGGCGCGTTCCAGGGCCTGAAGCGGGCGCTGTCCATGACCCAGCAGCAGGTCATTGACGAGGTGCTGGCCTCCGGCCTGAGGGGCCGCGGCGGCGCGGGCTTCCCCTCCGGCCGCAAGTGGCAGTTCGCCCTGAATTCCCAGAGCGACGTGAAGTATGTGGTCTGCAACGGCGACGAGGGCGACCCCGGCGCGTTCATGGACCGCTCCATCCTGGAGGGCAACCCGCTGGCGGTCATCGAGGGCATGATGATCGCGGGCTACGCCATCGGCGCGCAGAACGGCTACTTCTACGTGCGCGCGGAGTATCCCATCGCCGTCAAGCGCCTGCGCATCGCCATCGACCAGGCGCGCAAGATGGGACTGCTGGGCAAGAACATACTGGGCACCGGCTTCAGCTTTGACTGCCACCTGCGCCTTGGCGCGGGCGCCTTCGTCTGCGGCGAGGAGACGGCGCTTCTGAACTCCATCGAGGGCAAGCGCGGTATGCCGCGGCCCCGTCCGCCGTTCCCGGCGGTGAAGGGCCTGTGGGGCCAGCCCACCATCATCAACAACGTGGAAACCCTGGCCTGCGTGCCCACCATACTGCGGGAGGGCGCGGATTACTTCTCCAGTGTCGGCACCGAGAAGAGCAAGGGCACCAAGGTGTTCGCCCTGGGCGGCAAGGTCAACAACGTGGGCCTGGTGGAGGTGCCCATGGGCACCACCCTCAGGGAGCTGATCTTCGATATCGGCGGCGGCATCCCGAACGGCAAGAAGTTCAAGGCCATCCAGACCGGCGGCCCCTCCGGCGGCTGTCTGACCGAGGAATTCCTGGACGAGCCCATCGACTTTGACAACCTGGTGGCCAAGGGCTCCATGATGGGCTCCGGCGGCGCCATCGTCATGGATGAGGACAACTGCATGGTGGACGTGGCCAAGTTCTACATGTCCTTCATCTGTGATGAGTCCTGCGGCAAGTGTTCGCCCTGCCGAATCGGCACCAAGCGTATGCTGGAGATCCTGACCCGCATCACCGAGGGCAAGGGCACCATGCAGGATCTGGACGACCTGGAGGAGCTGAGCAGGACCGTGAAGGCCAACTCGCTGTGCGCGCTGGGCCAGACGGCTGCCAACCCCGTCAATTCCACGCTGGCCCACTTCCGGGATGAGTACATCGCCCACATCGTGGACAAGAAGTGCCCGGCCCATGTGTGTAAGAACCTGATGGAGTACCACATCGATCCCGACAAGTGCATTGGCTGCGGCATGTGCCACAGGGGCTGTCCCGTGGACTGCATCCAGAAGACGGACTACATCGCTCCCGGACACAAGATGACGTCGCTTGCGATCGACAGCACCAAGTGCATCAAGTGCGGTTCCTGCATCACCGTCTGCCGCTTCGGGGCCATCGAGAAGAGATAAGGAGGCGTACATCAAATGGTGAATATCAAAATCGAAGGAATTTCCTATCAGGTTCCCGAGGGGCTGACCATCCTCGAGGCAGCCAAGCGTTGCGGCTATGAGATCCCCTCCCTGTGCGCCTTCAACCACGGCGAGTGCAATCAGGGCTCCTGCCGCGTGTGCCTTGTGGAGGTCAAAGGCGCGCGCGGGCTGGTGGCCAGCTGCGTTTACCCTGTCAATGAGGGCATGGAGATCCGTATCGGCGCGCCCGCTGCGGTGGATGCCCGTCGTCACAGCGTGGAGCTGCTTTTGTCCAACCACAACAAGAACTGCCAGCAGTGCGACAAAAACGGCCACTGCGAGTTGCTGTACGCGGCCCAGCTGGTGGGCGCGCGTGACGACGCCTTCGCCGGCGCCCATTCCGAGCGCACCGTGGACCGGGTGGCCCCCGGCATCGTGCGGGACACCAGCAAGTGCATACTGTGCGGCCGCTGCGTGGAGCGCTGCAAGAACGCCCACGGCCTGGGCATCCTGGGCTTTGAGAACCGCGGCTTCAACGTGGTGGTGTCTCCCGCCGAGAACCGCTCCTTCGCGGATTCCCCCTGCATCCAGTGCGGCCAGTGCGTGAACGTGTGTCCCACCGGCGCGTTGATGGAACACAGCGAGATCGACAGGGTGGACGCCGCCTTCAAGGCCGGCAAGCATGTGATCGCCCAGGCGGCTCCCGCTGTGCGCGCGGCGCTGGGCGAGGAATTCGGCTATCCCATCGGAACCCCCGTCACCGGCAAGATGGCCGCCGCCATGCGCCGTCTGGGCTTTGAGAGGGTGTACGACGTAAACTTCGGCGCGGACCTGACCATCATGGAGGAGGGCACCGAGCTTCTGCACCGCCTGACCGAAGGCGGCGTGCTGCCGATGATCACCTCCTGCTCCCCTGGCTGGATCAACTATGCCGAGTACAATTACGGCGACCTGCTGCCCCACCTGAGTTCCTGCAAGAGCCCTCATCAGATGCAGGGTGCGATCATCAAGCACTGGTGGGCCAAGCAGAACGGCATCGACCCCAAGGATGTGTTCGTGGTGTCCGTGATGCCCTGCACCGCCAAGAAGTTTGAGAAGGAGCGCGAGCAGGAGAAGGTGGATGGCATCCCGGACGTGGACGCCGTCATCACCACCCGTGAGCTGGCCCGCATGATCCGCCGAAACGGCCTGGTGTTCCAGCGCCTGCCCGAGGAGGATTGGGATCAGGACATCATGGGCGATTACAGCGGCGCGGGCGTCATCTTCGGCGTCACCGGCGGCGTGATGGAGGCGGCCCTCAGGACCGTGTACTTCAAGCTTACCGGCAAGGAGCATGATCCCATCGAGCTGACCGCCGTGCGCGGCCACGATGCCGGCATCCGCGAGGCTTCCATCGATATCAACGGAACCACCGTCAACGTGGCCGTCGCCTCCGGCATGAAGAGCGCCAAGGTGCTGCTGGACGAGATCCGCGAGGGCAAGAGCAAGTATCACTTCATCGAGATCATGGGCTGCCCCGGCGGCTGCATCAATGGCGGCGGCCAGCCCTATGTGCGCCCTGTGTTCCTGCCCAATGAGGGTATCGACATCCTGGATACCTACAAGGAAAAGCGCGCCAAGGCCCTCTATTC
>JAFUCP010000053.1 GCA_017459565.1 Clostridia bacterium
GCGGCTGGATTCCGGGACGCTGACGCCGCTTTTGAAGCGCCTGGAGAAGCAGGGGCTGATCGTGCGCACCCACCCGGAGAGCCGGGAGCGCAAGCTGTTCCTGTCGCTGACGGAGAAGGGCATGGCCCTGCGGGAGCGCGCACTGGAGGTGCCCGGGCAGATGCACGGCTGCATCGACCTGCCGACGGAGGAGCTGATGCAGCTCAAAACCCTGTTGGACAAAGCACTTACAAAAATGGGGAGGACGAGGACATGATCTATGATTACACTTTGAAGACGGGCAAGGGCGGAGAACTGAACCTCAAGGACTACATGGGCAAGGTCATCCTGGTGGTGAACACCGCCACCGGCTGCGGCTTCACCCCGCAGTACGCACCCATCGAGCAGCTGTACAGGGACTATCACGACAAGGGACTGGAGATTGTGGACATCCCCTGCAACCAGTTCGGCGGCCAGGCTCCCGGCTCGGACGACGACATTCATGAGTTCTGCACCGTCCACTACAACACCACCTTCCAGCAGATGAAGAAGGCCGACGTCAACGGCGCAAACGAGCTGCCGCTGTACACCTACCTCAAGTCCCAGAAGGGTTTCGAGGGCTTCCAGGAGCACCAGTACAAGGCGCTGCTGGAGAAGATGTTCTCCGAGGCCGACCCGGATTGGGCCAGCAAGCCGGATATCAAGTGGAACTTCACCAAGTTCATCATCGATCGCCAGGGCAACGTCGTGGCCCGCTTCGAGCCCACCGCCGACATGGCGGATGTTGAGGCCTGCGTGAAGGCGCTGCTGTAGCAGGAATATGGAGGAATGAATATGATCACCAAGGAAATGAGCATCGGACAGGTCATGGAGATCGACCGGACAATGGCTCCCATTTTAATGAAGTATGGGATGCACTGCTTCGGCTGTCCCTTCAGCCAGATGGAGAGCCTGGAGATGGGCTGCGCTGCCCACGGGCAGGACGTCAACGAGCTGGTGGACAAGTTGAATGACTATCTGAACAAAAAGACCGAAGGCTGAGAAGAGAGGGAAAAGGATATGAGCGCAGGAACCATTATACTGATCGTCGTTGCCGTACTGATCGTCTGCTGCTGCTTCACCCATCGCCGGGTCATCCGGGCGCTGGTGAAGCACGAGCCCATGCCCAAGGCCCCGAAGTGGCATTTCTGGGTGCCTGAAAAGGGCAGGCGCAGCTGATTGCGAACGAGGGATTTGACATGAACGCACAGGTTTGGATGGGCATACTGCTGCCCTTTCTGGGAACCAGCCTCGGCGCGGCGATGGTGTTTGTGCTGAAGGACAGGATCTCGGACGGCGTACAGCGGATGCTCACCGGCTTTGCCGCGGGCGTGATGGTGGCGGCTTCCTTCTGGAGCCTGCTGCAGCCCGCGCTGGAAGGTGCGGAGCAAATGGGAAAGCTGTCCTTCATTCCCGCCGCCGTGGGATTTCTGGTGGGCATTGGCTTTCTGCTGCTGCTGGACAACGTGACGCCCCACATGCACATGGATGAGCAGTCCGAGGGCCCGAAAAGCAGCCTGAAGCGCACCACAAAGCTGATTTTGGCGGTGACGCTGCACAACATCCCGGAGGGCATGGCTGTGGGCGTGGTCTACGCGGGCTGGGTCGCCGGGGAGACGGGCGTCAGCCAGGCGGCGGCCTTTGCGTTGGCGCTGGGCATCGCGCTGCAGAATTTCCCGGAGGGCGCCATCGTGTCCATGCCCCTGCGCGCCGCCGGTATGTCGAAGGGCAAGACCTTCTGGTACGGCGTGCTGTCCGGAGTCGTGGAGCCCATCGCGGCCCTGATCACCATCGCCGCCGCCAGTGCGGTGGTGTCCATACTGCCCTATCTGCTGGCCTTCGCCGCTGGCGCGATGTTCTACGTGGTGGTGGAGGAGCTGATCCCGGAGATGTCAGAGGGCGAGCACTCCAACGTGGGCACC
>JAFUCP010000054.1 GCA_017459565.1 Clostridia bacterium
CTACCCGGAAATCCCCGCCGCCGTCAACGCCGGGGAGTACACCGTGTATTTCAAGGCCGCCGAGGCGGATGAAGCCCGGACAATCACGGTCACCGTCGCCAAGGCCGACGTGGTGTTCATCGCGCCGGTAGCCGCGGCGGGCTAAACGCACGCAAAACGACTAAATCATATGAATGTCCCCTGACTGCGATCACATCAAAGTCAGGGGATATTACTTTCCTTGGCGCATGAAAACGGCGCAAGCGTTCATTGCGCTTGCGCCGTTTTGCGGGGTCATTCGGCCTCCGCTTCGCCGTCCGGCCCGGCAGGGGAGTCGTCCGGCCCGGCAGGCTCAACGGTTGCTTCCACAGGGGCTTCCGCGGGCGCTTCGGCGGCTTGCAGCGCCGCCTTGCCCACCAGCCCGCCGGTGGAGACGTCCTTGAGCATCTTCGGAATGTCCAGCCCCACGGCCTGCTTGATGGCCTCGAAGCTCTGCAGCATCGTGCCGGCGGTGTCGCGGGCCATGGAGGTCGCGCCGCCCTCGCCGAAGAGGATGATCTTTTCGGTCTTGCTCAGGGGCTCGGCCACGGCCTGGGCGATCTCGGGCAGCTTATTGACCACCATCTCCAGCATGGCCGCCTGGCCGTAGCGCTGCATAGCCTCGGCCTTCTTCTGGATGGCCTCGGCTTCGGCCTCGCCGCGCATACGGATGGCTTCGGCTTCCTTCTGGGCTTCGTACAGCTGGGCGTCGGCCTGGGCCTGGCGCTCGAACTTTTCGGCCTCGGCGGTGTACATGCGGGCGTCCTTCTCGGCGGCGGCCTTTTCGCGGATCTCCACGTTCAAGCGCTCGCGCTCGATTTCGACCTCCTGCCGCTTCAGCTCGGTCTCCTTCTCCAGGCGGGTCATCTCAGCGGCGGCGCGCTCGGCCTCGAAGGTCTTGCGCACGCGCTCCTGCTCGATGCGGTAGGCCTCGTCGGCCTTCGCCTTTTCCTGGTCGGATTCGATCTTGTAGCCGGCCTGCAACAGCGCCAACTGCTTGTTCTGCTCAGCGATGGCGGCCTGGGCCTCGACTTCCGCCTTGTGGCCCTCCTGCTGCGCCTTCGCGCGGGCGATGGCCGCGTCGCGCTCCTTCTGCACCACGTTCTGGGTGGCCATGGTCTCGATGACCTTGCCGTCCTTGTCGGAGAAGTTCTGGATGGTCAGGTTGATGATCTCAAGGCCCATGTTGCTCATGTCGCTCATGGCGGCCTTGATGGACTCCTGGGCGAACTTGTCGCGGTTCTGTACCAGCTCCGCGATGGTCATCTGGCCGATGATCTCGCGCATGTTGCCCTCCAGCACGTCCTTGGCCAGGGCCTTGATCTGCTCCGCGTCGTAGTGGAGCAGCTGCTCGGCGGCGGTGGCGATGGAAAGGTCGTCAGAACCGATCTTGATGTTGGCCACGGCGTCCACCAGCACGCTGATGTATTCCTTGGTGGGCACGGGCTGAGCCGTGCGGATGTCCACCTGCATCAGGCACATGTCCAGCTGGTCGATGCGCTCGATGGCGGGGATCCAGAAGGTGGCGCCGCCGCGGACGATGCGATAGCCGAACTTCTTGGTGGCCACGCTGCCGTCCGGCGTGCGGACCTTGTAGCTGCGGCGCATCAGGCCGGAGATGATCAGCGCCGTGTCCGGCGGCGCGATCTTGTAGCGGGGCACCAGCTTGATCAGGGCGATGATCCCGACGATGGCGATCAGTATGATCCACCAGCTGGTGGAGAGAAACTGCAAAACGTTGTCCATGCGTCCTCCTTTCGGTCGTGTGGGGTCAGGCGCTCTTGCGTCCTGTTGTAAAGAGTATAGCAGATGGCGCGCTGCGGCGCAATCGCAAACGGCCAAATTGTCGTCGGGAAGGCCCGATATGTCCATGCCTGCGAACAACCCCCTCCGACGGCGCGGAGGGGGAGCGAGGCGGAACATTCAGCTGTTTCAGCGCGCCTTGAAGCCGAAAATGCCTGTCAGCGGGTTTGAAAGCGCGCCGTACCCATCGGCGCCGGCTCAGGGCGCCAGCGTTATGGTGTCCGTCGTAAAGGTGGTACTCCAGGTGTCCGCGTTGGCCACGGACAGGGTCAGCTCCAGCTCCTCGATTTCAGAGGGGCTGCTGATGCCGGCGTCGTCCAGGGTGAACATCAGATCGCCCTTCTTCTTCTTGCCCGCGCCGATATCCGAAATGCCCGCGCCAAAGACCTCCCAGCCGTTGATGGAGGAGCTGTGGACGTTCAGGAAGATGGGCTCCGCGCTGTTGTTTTCCACGATCACCTCCAGCGTCATGAGCGAGCCGAGGGTATCCACCTTGCCCGTGAGGGTGGCGAGGATGCCGTCCCGGTCGAGCAGAACGGTGCCCTCGGCGATGGGCAGCGCGCCTTCCACCGCGGGACTGCGCTTTGACAGCTCCGCCTGGGCTTCGGCAATGATGCCCTTGATTTCATCGTCGGTCATGCCCGACCAATCGATTTCGGAGGCCGAGGCGGCGCAGGAGCAGAACAGCAGCGCCAGTAACAGGGCTATGAGCTTTTTCATGATCATGACCATCCTTTCCTATCCAATCTGTCTATGTCCTTGGCGCTTTCCGGCGACGACAGGGCCGATGCCGGAAAGCGGCGCCACACCGCCGCCGCGGGTGAAAGACAGGCCGATATCCCCGGGGCGGGCAGTGGAGAGAACGGGGCGGGCGGAACGCCGATTGTCCTGTTGTATGCTTCGGCGCTCCTCGCGGCGCGGTGATTTACATATATTGCTCGCTCAGCCTGTGGATCTCATCGCGCATACGCTCCACGACGCTGTCGGGGGCGACGACGCGGATACTCCTTCCCAGGCCAACCACCCAGCCGATGAACTGGGGACTGATGGCGACCTCCACCGTGGCCCGGAATCGCGAACCGTCCATGGGGGTGATGCTGATATCCTTGCCGAAGCGGTCGATCACCACGCCGACCATGTGGTTTTCGGCTTCGAGGGTGACGGTGGCCTCCTCGCCGGTAAACATGCCGAACATGCTCTTGGCGTATCTGGCCGTGTCGAAGGCCTTGAAGCTGTTCTGGCCCAGGCGCGGCTGGTCCGTGATCAGGATGCGCAGCATCTTGTCCACGCGATAGTGCTTGATGATGCCGCTGCCGGCGTCGTGGCCCACGAGATAGTATTTCTCATTGTCCCAGATGAGCGCCCAGGGGCTGACCGTGTACCACGCGCCGCCACGCCGCAATTCGAACTGCTTGTCCAGAGTCCACTGCGCGTATTGAAAGCTGATCTGCACATCGGAATTGATGGCGCTGTGCAGCTTGTCGATGTTATAGTAGATGGATTCATTCATGGCCTTTACCCGGCCGGAGATGAAAACCTGTCGGTTGAGCTGGGCGGCCTGATACCGGCTGGCGAGCTTTTCGAGCTTAGAAATCAGCTCCCGGGACTTGCGGGTCGTGATGAACCTGGCCGACTGCACGCAGTCCACCAGCAGCTTAAGCTCCGGCAGCTCAAATTCCCGCACGCCCAGGTAATAGTAGGTGTTCTTCGCGCGCTGCTCCGAAATGATGTCGAGGCCGAACTGCCTGAGTTCCTCAAAGTCCGCGTAGAGCGTCTTTCTGTCCACCTTGATATCCATCGCGTTGAGCCTTGCGATGATTTCCTGGAGCGTCAGCATATGCTCGTCATCCGTCTCCTGCGTGAAAATCTGCACAAGGTAAAGCATTTTCATCTTTCCCTTTGCCATGATGCTTCCCCCCTTCAGGCCCCGGGTATGCGCTTGAGATGGGTTGATTATAGCATATGTCGTCTGCCGATGGAACCCCTGTCAAAGTGCGAGGGAAGAAAACCGGACTTGCGTGGACGCCGGGACGAACTGGGCGTTTTTTTGGACAGATATAGTGCTAAAATGTCAGTGCGAGAGGAGGATGATGGACATGAGGACGATTCGCGTGACAGGAAAGGGCGCCGTCGGCGTCAGGCCGGATATGACCCGGCTGGACATTCGCGTCGCGGGCGTTTGCCCGGAATACAGCAAGGCGCTGGAGCGGTCCACGCAGGACGCCGAAGCGCTGCGCGCCGCGTTTGGGGCGATCGGGTTTCAAAAGACCGACCTGAAGACGACGGGCTTTGGCGTGCGCGCACAG
>JAFUCP010000006.1 GCA_017459565.1 Clostridia bacterium
CGGCACCGAGGACCGCAAGCGCTACATGCACCACTACAACTTCCCGGGCTATTCCACCGGCGAAGCCAAGCCCTCCCGCAGCCCCGGACGCCGCGAGATCGGCCACGGCGCGCTGGCTGAGCGCGCGCTGCTGCCCATGATTCCCCCGGTGGAGGAGTTCCCGTACTGCCTGCGCCTGGTCAGCGAGGTCATGAGTTCCAACGGCTCCACCTCCCAGGCTTCCGTCTGCGGCAGCACCCTGGCCCTGATGGATGCGGGCGTGCCCATCAAGCGCCCCGTGGCCGGCGTGGCCATGGGCCTGATCAAGGACGTGGAGAACACCGGCAAGGTAGCCGTGCTGACCGATATCCAGGGCCTGGAGGACTTCCTGGGCGACATGGACTTCAAGGTGGCTGGCACCGCTCAGGGCATCACCGCCATCCAGATGGATATCAAGATCAAGGGCATCGACGAGGCCATCCTGCGCCAGGCGCTGGCCCAGGCCTATGACGGACGTATGCACATCCTGGGCAAGATGCTGGAGGTGCTGCCCGCGCCCCGCGAGAGCCTGAGCAAGTATGCGCCAAAGATCGTCCACTTCTTCATCAACCCCGAAAAGATCGGCGAGGTGGTCGGCCCCCGTGGCAAGACCATCAACAAGATCATCGAGGATACCGGCGTCAAGATCGATATCGAGGACGATGGCAGCGTGTTCATCGCCACCGAGGACGACGCGGCTGCGAAGAAGGCCCGCCAGATCATCGAAGGCATTGCCAAGGATTTGCAGGTGGGCGACGTGTTCACCGGCAAGGTGGTGCGCATCATGAGCTTCGGCGCTTTCGTAGAGTATGCCCCCGGCAAGGACGGCATGATCCATATCTCCAAGCTGGCCAACGAGCGCGTGGAGAAGGTTGAGGACGTGGTGAACATCGGCGACGAGCTGGAGGTTCGCGTGGGCGAGATCGACAGCCAGGGCCGCGTGAACCTGGTCCGCAACGATATCGTCTATGACGACGATTCCATGCCCGTGCGCCGTCCCCCCCGCGGGGGCAGCGACCGCGGTGGACGCGGCGGGGACCGCTTCGGCGACCGTGACCGCAGGCAGCGCAGGCGCGACTGATAACCGGCTGATTTGAGCCGTGAGTGGGCATCCATCCGGGGTTTTGTGCCATGGATGCAAGCGCAAAATCCCGGGGATGCTTTTCTCCTGACAGAAGTACGAAGCGACGACGTGGATGCCGTAGATCATGGCATCCACGTCTGCGTAGCGGTAAGGAGGCCGTCATGCCCACCAACATGACCGTGCCCTGCGCGGAGGGGCTGATCAATCTGCGGGTCGGGGCGATCATCCTGAAAAACGGCAAATTCCTGATGGCAGGCAACGACCGGGACGACTACCTCTATTCCGTGGGCGGGCGCATCCACTTCGGGGAGACGGCTTGGGAGGCCATTGTGCGCGAGGTGGAGGAGGAGACCGGTCACAGGCTTGAAGTGGACCGGCTGGGCTTTGTCCATGAAAATTATTTTTATGGGGACGTGCCCGGGGTCAACGCCGGCAAGCTGGTTTACGAAGTCTCCCTCTATTTCTATATGAAGGTGCCCGTCAACTTCGAGCCGGTGGGGGAGAGCCGCACCGACGAGGGCCGCGTGCGGGAGACGATGCAGTGGGTTTCCCCGGACGACCCGCGCACGCTGTACCCGGCGTTCTACCGCACGGAGCTGGCCCGCCCCGAGCAGACCGTGAAGTACCTCGTGACGGACGAGAGGAAGGCTTGAGAATGTGCTTTGAAAGCGCCGGCATGGCCGATATCGATCGGCTTGTGGAGCTGCGGCTGGCCTATCTGCGGGAGGACCTCGGCGCGCTGAGCGCCGGGGACGAGGCGCGTATCCGCAGCCGACTGCCGGACTATTTCAGACGGCATTTGGGTTGCGATTTGACCGCCCTTGCCGCCCGGGACGGGGCTGCTATCGTCGCCTGCGCGTGGCTGCTGGCGGTGGAAAAGCCCATGAGCCCGGCGTTTATCAACGGCAAAACGGGCATGGTCTTAAACGTCTATACCCGCCCGGAATACCGGGGCAGGGGATATGCCCGGCGGCTGATGGAAATGCTGATGAAGGAGGCCGCGTCACAGGGGCTGTGCGTCGTGGAACTCAAGGCCACCCGGATGGGCTATGGCCTGTACAAATCCCTGGGCTTTGAGGACGCGGGCACAGACTATCGCGGGATGATATGGAAAACGGCATCACGATCCCATAAAGGAGCAAACACATGACATTTGATCAAATCACACTGCCCAACGGCTTGCGCATCATCGGAGAGAGGATTCCCCACTTTCGTTCGGTGTCCGTGGGGCTTTGGCTGGGCTCCGGCAGCCAGTTTGAAACGGTGCCGGAGGCGGGCGTCAGCCATTTTCTGGAGCATATGGTGTTCAAGGGCACCGAGAAGCGCACGGCCCGGCAGATCGCCGAGGAGATGGACGCCGTGGGCGGCCAGCTGAACGCCTTCACCGCCAAGGAATGTACCTGCTTTTACGCCAAGGTGGTGGACGAGCATCTGCCCCTGGCGATGGATGTGATTGCGGACCTGGTCACGCACCCCACCTTCGACCCGGTGGAGATGGAAAAGGAGAAGGGCGTGGTGATCGAGGAGATCGCCATGTCCGAGGATACGCCGGAGGACCTGGTCCACGAGCTGCTGATGCTGGCCCACTACGGCGACCAGAACGTGGCGCGGCCCATACTGGGCACGGAAAAGAGCGTTTCCGGCTGCTCCCGGGAGCGGCTTTCGGGCTACTGGCGGCGCATGTATCGGCCCCGGAACGCGGTGCTGTCCCTGGCGGGAAATTACGACTGGGACGACGTGCTGGACATGGCAGGCCGCCTGCTGGGCAGCTGGGACAGCGAGGGGCTGGACAAGCTCAGCTGTGTGACGCGCGAGGTGGAGCCCACCATACTGACCCGCCAGAAGGATATCGAGCAGCTGCACATCTGCCTGGGCTATCCCGCGCTGCCCATGGCCGACGACCGCAACTATGAGCTGTCCATATTCTCCAGCGTGTTCGGCGGGGCCATGTCCTCCCGGCTGTTCCAGAAGATCCGCGAGGAAAGCGGCCTGGCCTACACCGTGTACAGCTATCCCAACGCCTATACGGATTCGGGGATGCTGTCCGTATACGCCGCCACCAACCCGGAGACCGCGCCCCAGGTGGTGGATATGATCCTCGAGGAGGCCCGGCTCATCGCCGAAAACGGGCTGACCGAGGCAGAGTTCACCATGGCCCGGGAGCAGATGAAGGCCAGCTACATCCTGGGGCTGGAGTCCACCTCTGCCCGGATGCAGTCCAACGGGCGGCGGCTGCTCCTGATGAACACCACCCGTACCGAGACCGAAACCATTGACCGCATCAACGCCATACGCCCTGAGGCCGTGAACGAGCTGACGCGGCAGATCCTCACCGCGCCACACTCCATGGCGCTGGTGGGCAAGGATGCGGAGAAGATTGCACAGAAAATCAATCCATAACCGGAACCGCGCCCCGCTTCGCCGCATAGCATGAACCGTGGAGGCGATCAGAATGGGGCGACTGTGCGGTTACAGACAAAAGAACAGCGGCTCGAAGGTCGTCGGCATTGCGCTCATGATCATCGGGCTGCTGATGTTTTTGATATTCGTGCCGCGCTGGGTGTGGACCTCGGCGCTGGGCATTGTGCTGATCAGCGTGGGCTTCCTGCTCTGGCGGTTCGGATAGGAGACGAAAAACAGCCGCGCCACTGGCGGTCAACCCGTCAAAGTCAAAAGCGCGGCTGTTGCATTGCCGTCATGCGGTTTTATACTAAGACCTGATTAAAAGAGGACAAGATTGCGGGGAACTTTTTTGTGCTGGCAAGGCGAAGTCCCGCAGGCTTGCTGGCGGCAAGTCAAGGGGCTTCAACGCCGCCAGCGCGGAAAAGAACCGGCAGGATGTACTGTTTTAGTCAAGGATTAGTATTAATCCGGATATCCGTCAGCGCGCACTGGTCCCCTGTGATGGCGGCGAATACCCTTTTGCCGCTGGCCACATGGGTCGTATTGCGAATGTACACGCCGAAGTTTTCGGTGATCAGGCTGATCTCGTTGCCCTTGCGCTCAAAGGAGACCACACAGTCATAGCCCTGTTTGTTCTTCTCCTTCCAGGCGTCCCAGCCTACGAAATCCGGCTGTCGGTTCACGGTCAGGTCGTTGACAATGCCGTCGTCTTTGTCCTCCCAGGTTTCGCCGTCCAGCCGGACCAGCGCGAATTCCCGGAAATGGGGGCCTTCGATCATGCCGTCATCGGATGTAAAGATGCTGATGAAGGGACAGTGCCAGATCAGCCTGGCCGTGGGCAGACTCATGGTGTGGAAGTGAATTTGCAGCCCGTCCGTCACGGGGATGCCCCGCGTGGTATCGGTCCTGAAGCCGTCCACCTGAACGTTGGGAATATCCCCCTCGGGCCCTTCAATATAGCTGATCTCCGGGGCGATCCGCTTCACGCGGTCCTCCGTCAGCTCCTCCTTTGTCGCGTCGATGGACACGTCCTTCAGGTGGCAGTACTCGCCGGTCAGCGCGATATACGCGTACCGCGTGCTGTCGGGCAGCGCGATGGTCGCCCGGACGGTCTTTGCGCCGTCGTCAATCTCGATCAAAACGTGGTCCTTGAACCTGGCGATGCCGAGCTTGTAGACGCCGCTTCCCGGCTGATTCGCGGCGGCATGGGCGACCGTCTCGGTCTCGGCGATGCGCGCGCCGCTGGTCACAACCCTTCCGTCAAAGCAGATCTCCGCGTATTCGAAGTAATTCAGGTCCCGGACGGTCTTTTCCTCGTCGTGGACGCGCCCGTCCAGGGAATCAAAGAGGATGATGCTGGGAACGCGCGCGCCTTCACTCGGCCCCTCCATGGGCGTGGATCTGAGACTGATCCTCGTAAAGAAATTCGTGACAAGGATGCCTTCTGAGATCTCGCTTCGGTAATCCGTGCAAACCAGCTCGTTTTTCCCGGCCAGCTCCTTGACCTCCTTGCGCTCCTTCATCTCATAATCCGTGTCGATATCGATCAGGTGCTGCATCGCCCGGGCGATCTCCGGGTCGAACTGCGTGCCCGCGCCCTTCACGATTTCCTCGCGCACCAGCTGCTGGGGCATGGCGTTGCGATAGCTGCGGTTGGAGGTCATGGCGTCGTAGGCGTCCGCCACAGAGATGATCCGCGCAATTTCGGGAATGTCATTGCCCTTCCACTTATCGGGATAGCCCTTGCCGTCATAGCGCTCGTGGTGGGAGTTGGCCGCGATGCTCAGATAGGGATAGGCGGTGATGCCCGAAAGAATCTGCTTGCCGATGACCGCGTGCTGCTTCACGGCCTCGTACTCCTCGTTGGTCAGCTTGCCCTGCTTGTTCAGAAGCGAATATTTGATGCCGATCTTGCCCACGTCGTGCAGCAGACCCGCATAATAAATTTGGTTACATTCTTCTTCGCTCTTTCCCAGCTGCTTGGCGATTCGCCTGGAATACTCCGCCACTCTCAGGGAATGGCCCCGGGAATACACGTCTTTGGCCTCGATGGCGTTGACCAGCGCTGTGGCGGTTTGTTCAAACAAAAGCTCCGCGCCCTTTTGCCGCGCCTTCAGGGCATCCATCTCCACGGTTTGGTATCTGTCTATTTTTTTGCCCCTCTGATAGATAAACACGACAGCCAGAGTCATCAGCGCCACGCTGAATATGCCCGCCAGGGCGGTGGGGTTCCTGCCGAAGAACAGCCCCACCAGCAGAATCGACAGCTGCAAAAGCAACAGAGCCAGGGCGGTGATGAAGCCCTTTTTCTTCATCGTGATCGTCATGTACAGGGCACAAAGGCTTCCCAGGGTGGAAACTACGCCGGCCAGCGACGAAATCTGCATATCGTTGCCCAGAATATGGATAATCCTGTCGGTATGGCCAATTTTAACGATCAGCGCCTGAACGCCCAGGCTGATGGCCAGCATCACAAAATACAGTATCTGGCGGCGTCCTGCCCGCTTGGAATCCGTGCTTTTGCTCATGTTCCAGAGTCCCTTCCATGCGCCTTTGTAACAGCTGTTTGTTCCGATGACTTTGGTGCCTCGGATATCATATCAATTGTATTATATTTCAATATCATATATATTATAGCACATTAGCAGCTCAGAGTCCGCATATTAAAGTATTAAATTATTCGAATACAGATACCAGGAATATGAATTGAAAGCCGGGCAAAGAGGGCGGAAGGCACATCCGTTGAAAAGAGACGAAAAAACGACGCGGCCACCCGGATACACAGCTTTGCTTCGTACCCGGGCAGCCGCGTTGGCACCCATTGAAATACAGCGGCTTTCGTTTCAGATTTGCCCCGCAGGGGGCCGGCTGACCTTGAAGCACCGGCCCATACAGCGCTGTCGCAAGGGCCAAAGCTCGTCGGGTCAGCAAATCAAGGGTTGCAAATCCTCTATCAGCGTATCGCAGTGATCCGAATAGACCTCCAGGGTGATGGGCTTGGATTGTTGCAGGCTGCATACGCCCAGTATGGATTTGCCATCCACAACGTAACGCCCCTGCCTGAGTTGAATGGTGTAGGGATAGCGGTTTGTGATGTTGACCAGGGCACTGACATGCTCCGGCCCGTTCAGGACAATGTCCACGACTCTCAAGGTCTCACCTCCATTTCGCTACGTTCAGAGAATTACTTCATACAAGTAATTAGGTTCTCTAATTATAGCATTTTCTGCCTTTTTAATCAAGTGCAGAAATCAAATAATCATCACATTATAAAAATTTCTCATAAGCATAAAACATAGTTGCATACATTCCGGCATAGACAGCGGAAAAGCCTGAAACGGGAAGTGGCGCACAGGGGCTCTGTAATATTTTCATTTTCTGTTGACAGAGATGGGGAATGAGTATATAATTATATATGAACAGATGATCATATGTTAGGAGGATGAAGGCGATGCAGGAATACCCCGAACTCTGCGAGGAACACCACGTTCATCCGGATCTGCTGGCCCATATGAAGCTGGAAATGCCGGATGAGAGCAGCCTTTACGACCTTGCGGAGCTTTTCAAGGTGTTCGGCGACAGCACGCGCATCCGCATACTGTACGTGCTGTTTGAATCGGAGCTGTGCGTGTGCGACATTGCGGAGCTTTTGGGCATGTCCCAGTCGGCCATCTCCCATCAGCTCCGGGTGCTGAAGCAGGCGCGGCTGGTTCGCGCCCGGCGGGAGGGCAAGACGGTTTTCTACTTCCTGGCGGACGATCATGTGCGGACGATCATCGGACAGGGCATGGAGCATATTACGGAGTGAGCGTTGAAGGAGGACACGGACCATGAAGAAGAGCTACAAGATCGAAGTGGACTGCGCGAACTGCGCGAACCTGATGGAGGAAGCGACCAAAAAGACCGCGGGCGTGAAGGATTGTGTGGTAAGCTTTATGACCCAGAAGATGAAGGTGGAGTTTGAGGACGGCGCGGACGTGGATGCCACCATGCAGCAGGTGCTGAAAAACTGCAAAAAGGTGGAGAGCGATTGCGAAATCTTCCTTTAATTGATGGACGAACGCCGACCTGTTTGCCGGGGAAACGGCTAAGCTCCTGTAGCGGCCGAGTCTGCGCCGCGAGGATATGATGCTCTTTCTATGGGGCGAAGGGATTTCCCACGCCCGTGGGAACGGCTTCAAACACGAAATGAAGAGAAGGCGACCAGCATGACCAAAAAACAAAAGAACCTCCTGCTGCGCGTGATCGTGGCCGCGGTGTTCTTTGTGCCGCTGTATCTGATCTCGGAGGGCATTGTGCCTGTATCGCTGCCCAAATGGGCGCTGCTTGCGCTGTTTCTGGTGCCCTATCTCACGGTGGGCTATGACATACTGCGCAAGGCGCTTTTGGGCATCCGAAACCGCAGGGTGTTTGATGAGTGCTTCCTGATGACCGTGGCCACCGTGGGCGCGATCGCCCTGGGGGAATACGGCGAGGGCGTGGCGGTGATGCTGCTGTACCAGGTGGGAGAGCTGTTCCAGGGCGTGGCCGTGGGCCGGAGCCGCCGCAACATCGCGGAGCTGATGGACATTCGCCCCGACTATGCCAACATCGAAAACGATGAAGGCCAGCTGGAGAGGGTGGACCCGGACGAGGTGGAGACGGACTCAATCATCGTGGTGCAGCCAGGGGAGAAAATTCCCATCGACGGCGTGATCGTGGAGGGCAGCTCCGCGCTGAATACCAGCGCGCTGACGGGAGAGAGCAAGCCTGTGGACGTGGGCGTGGACGACGCGGTCATGAGCGGCAGCATTAACCTTTCCGGGCTGCTCAGGATACGCACGACGGCCGAATTTGACGAATCCACCGCCTCGAAGATCCTGGAGCTGGTGGAAAACGCCGCCTCCCGCAAATCGAAGTCGGAAAACTTCATATCGAAGTTTGCCCGGGTGTATACGCCCTTCGTCTGCTTCGCGGCGCTGGCGCTGGCGGTGCTGCCGCCGCTGTTTACCATGGTCACGGGCTTGGGCATGGCGGGCTATGACGGCGTCGGCGCGCTGTGGCGGGAATGGGTGCTGCGGGCGTGTACGTTCCTGGTCATCAGCTGCCCCTGCGCGGTGGTTATCAGCATACCGCTGAGCTTCTTTGCCGGGCTGGGCGGGGCCAGCGGCCAGGGCATTCTCATCAAGGGCTCCAATTATCTGGAGACGCTGTCTCAGGTGCGCACCGTGGCCTTCGACAAGACCGGCACCATCACCAAGGGCAGCTTTGAGGTCACGGCGGTCCATCACAACCCCATCGACGCCCGCAAGGTGCTGGAATACGCGGCGCTGGCGGAGTGCCATTCTTCTCATCCCATCAGTCAGAGTCTGCGCAGGGCCTATGGCGAGAAAATCGATCAGGCGCGGGTGTCCGAGGTTCAGGAGATCAGCGGCCATGGCATACTGGCGGTGGTGGACGGCGCAAACGTGGCCGTGGGCAATGAGAAGTTGATGAACCGCGCAGGGGTGGCCTTTTTGCACTGCCACCACGAGGGCACCATCATCCATGTGGCGGTGGACGGCGAATACGCGGGCCACATCGTGATTTCCGACGAGCTGAAGGACCATGCCCGCCAGGCCATGGATGCGCTGAAGCGCGCGGGCATAGAAAAGACCGTCATGCTCACGGGCGACGCCGAGAGCGTGGCGCGGCGCGTGGCGCAGGATGTGGGCCTGACGGAGTACCGGGCGGAGCTGCTGCCCCAGGATAAGGTGGCCTGTGTGGAGGCGCTGCTGAAAGATTGTGGCGGCGGGAAGAAGCTGGCCTTCGTGGGCGACGGCATCAACGACGCGCCGGTGCTTTCCCGGGCGGACATCGGCATCGCCATGGGCGCACTGGGCAGCGACGCGGCCATCGAGGCGGCGGATATCGTGCTGATGGACGATGACCCGCTGAAGATCGCCAAGGCCATCCGCATCTCCCGCAAGTGCCTGGGCATCGTGAAGCAGAATATCGCCTTTGCGCTGATCGTCAAGGCCGCGTGCCTGGTGCTGGGCGCGCTGGGGCTGGCCAACATGTGGGTCGCCATTGTGGCGGATGTGGGTGTGATGATCCTGGCGGTGCTGAACGCCATACGCTGCCTGTTTGTAAAGAAGCTGTAGGCCGCCGGGCAGATTGCGCTTGACTAATATCGGCCTGATCGTGTATGATGGGGAAAATCTGAACAGGCATTCGGTTGCCGGGTCGCGTGCGCGACAGCGGAGGTATCTTGTCCGCGGGACAGTCATAGGCTGACATGTCCCGCGATTTTTTATTCTGAACGGGATGTGCCGGAAGGCTTTGGAGACAGGAGGGGCTTTATATGAATGAAATGCCGAAGGAAGCGCTCCGGGTGTCCGGGGTCAGCATCCTCGTCAACCTGCTGCTGTCCGTCTGCAAGCTGGCGGCGGGGCTGATCGCGCGCTCCGGCGCAATGGTGTCGGACGCGGTCCATTCCGCGTCGGATATCTTCAGCACCGTCATCGTGGTGATCGGCGTGAAGCTGTCCGGCAAGGCCGCGGATCGGGAGCATCCCTACGGCCACGAGCGCATGGAGTGCGTGGCCGCTATCGTGCTGGCGGTGATCCTGCTCATCACCGGGCTGTTCATCGGCTATGAGGGCGTGACGCGCATCCTGGACGCGGGGGAGCATCCCCTGCCGGTGCCGGGCGTGCTGGCGTTGGTGGCGGCGGCGGTATCCATCGCGGTCAAGGAGGCCATGTTCTGGTACACGCGCCATCATGCCCGCAGGCTGGGTTCGTCTGCGCTGATGGCGGACGCCTGGCACCATCGCTCCGACGCACTCAGCTCCGTGGGCGCGCTGGTGGGCATCGCCGGGGCGCGCATGGGCGTGCCGTTGCTGGACCCCCTGGCCAGCGTGGTCATCTGCGCGTTTATCGCCAAGGCCGCCTTCGATATCTTCCGGGACGCCATCGACAAGATGGTGGACCACAGCGCGGACGCTGCCACCGAAGCGAAGGTGCGCGCCTGCGTGGAGGAACACGGCGACGTGCGGCGGGTGGACCTGCTGCGCACGCGGGAGTTCGGCAACCGGCTGTATGTGGAGCTGGAGATCGCCGTGGACGGGGAGCTGAGCCTGGAGCAAGCCCACGCCATTGCCGAGGATGTTCACGACGACGTGGAGCGTGCCTTTCCCCGCGTCAAGCACATCATGGTTCACGTCAATCCGGCGTGATGCGCGCCGCAATCCCGGGCGCGTCCGCCGTTGGAAGCGCCCGGGATTTGATTTTTAACCTCGCTTGTGGTATGATTATATTCGGTCATTTCGCGGCATGGCCGCAGAGCGGGGGACAGAGGCATGGTGATACTTGGCATCGACCCGGGCCTGGCGACGCTGGGCTACGGCGTAATCGAGGCGGACAATCAGAAGCGGCGCATGATCCAGTTCGGCACGCTCACCACGCCCGCCGGACAGCCCATGCCCCAGCGCCTGCGGGCCATCTATCAGGGCATGAACCAGCTGATGGACATCTACCAGCCGGACGAGGTGGCCTTTGAGGAGCTTTTCTTTTCCAAAAACATCACCACGGGCATTGCCGTGAGTCACGCCCGCGGCGTGGCGCTGCTGGCTGTGGTTCAGCGCACCGACAATCTGTATGAGTATACGCCCATGCAAATCAAGCAGGCTGTGACCGGCTGGGGCGGCGCGGACAAGCACCAGGTGCAGATGATGGTGAAAATGCTGCTGAATATGAAGGAGATCGCCCGCCCGGACGACGCCGCCGACGCCCTGGCCGTCGCCCTCACCCACGCCAACAGCATGAATATGAAGAAGATGTTCAGGATCAAATAAGCGCAGCCTGTGCGCCGCAGAGCCGGGGAACGCCCCCCGCGCCGCCTGCCAAATGAACGGAGGGATGCAATGTTTGCCCATTTTGAAGGCGTCGTCGCTGAAAAGACCGCCGATTCCATCGTGTTGGACGTGAACGGCGTGGGTTATTTGCTGTATGTCAGCGGAGCGACGCTGTCCATGGCCCCCTCGGTGGGGGAGCGCATGAAGCTGTACAGCGTGCTAAATGTGCGCGAGGACGCCATGGAGCTGTTTGGCTTCTACAGCCGGGAGGAAAAGAGCATGTATGAGCGGCTCAAGGGCGTCAGCGGCGTCGGCAGTCGCACGGCGCTGCAAATCCTTTCCGCCATGAGTGTGCGCGATCTGTCCCTGGCGCTGGTATCGGGGGACGCGAACGCTCTGACCCGGGTGCCCGGCATCGGCAAAAAGACGGCCCAGCGGCTGGTGCTGGAGTTGAAGGACAAGGTGGAGGACGGCCAGCTGACCGGCAGTGGCGCCGGCGTGGCGCCGAAGTCCGCCGCGGGCCCGGAGTCCGAGGCCGTGGCCGCGCTGGTGGCGCTGGGCTACAGCGCGTCGGAGGCCGCCAGGGCCGTCTCCCGGGTGGCGGGTCAGACGGAGAAATCCGACGAGATGATCTTCCTGGCTCTCAAAAGTCTCGGGTAATTTCTGAATGGAGCGACATATTTTTCACCTTCCCGCATATATAGTGCTATATAAACGTGGGAAGGTGATTTTATGTGGACGACGGAGGTCGAGTTGGCGCACGACCTGAGGATGCCGCTGCAGCTGATCAGCTCCAGCGCGCAAATGCTCAAGCAATCCCTGGACGATCCCTCGCTGGACGGCAGAGCCTACGCGGATATACTGCTCTCCTCCGTCGACCAGCTCCAGCGGCTGCTGGGCGGCGCGCTGGCGGGGGAAAAGCCCAGGTTTAAAAATGCCGATATCACGGCGCGGGTGCGCCAGCTGTGCCAAAGCTGCCGGCCCTATGCCGAGCAAAGGGGCGTGGCGCTGCGCTATGCCGCAAACACGGGGACGCTGCTGCTGGCGCTGGACGAGGAGCTGCTTTCCCGCGCCCTGCTGAACCTGATTTCAAATGCCCTGCGCTTCACGCCTGCGGGCGGCGAGATTCGCGTGGAGCTGGCAGCGCTGGGAGATTTTGTGGAGATCAGCGTTGTGGACAGCGGCGCGGGCATATCGCCCCAGCGCCAGACACGGGTGTTCCAATGGGGCGAGAGCGAGGGCGGTCACGGCTATGGCCTGCCCATTGCCCGCCGCTGCGCCCGCGCTCTGGGCGGAGAGCTGACGCTGCGCTCCGCGCCGGGGCAGGGCAGCGCGTTTACGCTCCGGCTGCCGGTGCGCTCGGTTGACGCCGGTTGATATAAAGAGGGCCTGCCTCAATCCCCTTTCGGGATTTGAGACAGGCCCTCAGACCGCTGACAAAGCCCGCAAACGCAAAATTCCCGGCCGATCAAGGAGCATTGGCAGGGATTTTTGCTTGCGGCGTTGGCATCGCCTGCGAAATGCGGTCATTTACTGCCAGGTAAACTCCCTTTTTTGCCGGCTCGCCGCCTTGCCTTGCGGGCTTTTTTCAACGGCCTGTCAGTTTTGTCTGACCCGCACTTGCCTGATTCAAATGAACCGCCTGAAGAAATCACATTCCTCGTCGTTGCACATGCTGCCCTCCTTCAGCCGCATGTCGCAGTGGAACACGTGCCCCAGACGCGCGCTGCCGCCGTAGTAGCGATAGACGAAGGGCACGTCCAGCTCCGCCAGCCGCGCGGCCAGCACCGGGGCCTGGGGCTTCAGAAAGTCGTCGTTGCTGGTCATGATGAAGGTGGGCGGGAAGGCGGCGTTCATGTGCCCGAGGGGGCTGATGAGGTCCAGCTCCTCCGGCGTGCCGCCGCCGGGCATGAGCGCGCTGATCGCGGATTCGCGCCCGGGGCTGTCCATGAGGTAAGCGCCGCAGTTCAGCGCCACGGCGGTGGGAATGAAGCCCTCGGGCGGGGCGAAGGCATAGCTTGCGGCGTATTCGGGGTTGGCGCAGATACAGCAATAGATGGCCAGCATGTGCGCCCCCGCGGAATCGCCCACGGCAAAGACGTGCCGCGTGTCCAGACCGTAGGCATCCGCCCGGTCAAACACCCAGCGGAACACGGCGTTGGTATCCTCCATGGAGGCGGGGTATTTCCATTCCGGTGCCAGGCGATAGGAGAAGTTGACCACCGCGAAGCCCCGCTGGGCGAGGCTCATGCAGTAATACTGGTAACGCTCCTTGTCGCCGTAGACCCATCCGCCGCCGTGAACGCTCACGATTACAGGCAGCCTGCGCCCCGCGGAGGCTTTGGGACGGTACACGTCCAGCGCCTGCCAGGGGGAGCTGTCTGCGTAGGAGATGTCGTCGAAGCGCAGAATGTCGTCGGGCGTGGTGAGCCCGGCGTCCCGGATATCGTCGCTGGCCTTGAAGCGGGCGCGAATTTCATCACTGTAGCCGGACATGCGCTTACCTCCCCTTTCGCGGCAGGGCGCGGGCGTTGTTGCGGGAAAGCAGCACCCCGTACAGTGCCAGCAGCGCCGCGGCGAAGCAGATGCCCACGGGATAGCCGATGGCGGCGGACAGGCGGAAGCCCTCGTTGGCCATGAGGATATAGGTCATGCTCACGGCAGACATGAAGGCCGCGGGCAGCGCGGTGATCAGCGAGGCGAAGCGCTTTTCGTTGTTTTTCATCAGATAGGACGTGGCCACCCACAGGCTGACCATGGCCAGTGTCTGGTTACTCCAGGAGAAATAGCGCCACAGCACGTTGAAGTCCAGCTGCGTCAGCACCGAACCCAGCGCCAGCAGCGGCAGCGTGATGATCAGCCTGTTTTTAATCTTCTTCTGGTCCAGGCCCGTCATTTCGGCCAGGATCAGTCGGGCGCTGCGGAAGGCAGTGTCGCCGGAGGTGATGGGGCAGGCGATGACGCCCACGATAGCCAGGATGCCGCCCACGTTTCCCAGCATCCCGGTGGAAATATCGTACACCACGCCGGACTGTCCGAGACTTGACAGCGCCTGGTTCAGCCCGCCGGTGGCGCCGTAGAAGGCCACGCCGCCCGCGGCCCAGATCAGCGCGATGACGGATTCGCTGAGCATGGCGCCGTAGAAGATCTTCCGGCCCTGCTTTTCAGAGGTGATGCACTTGGAAATCATGGGGGACTGGGTGGCATGGAAGCCGGAAATCGCGCCGCAGGCCACCGTGACAAACATGTAAGGCCACACGGGCAGTCCCTCCGGGTGCAGGTTTGCCAGACTCAGTTCCGGCACGGTATAGCCGCCGATGAAGATGCCGGAGAGAATGCCCAGCGCCATGGTGATCAGCACGACGCCGAACACCGGATACAGCCGCCCGATGATCTTGTCGATGGGCAGCAGCGTGGCCAGAATGTAATAGATCAGTATAACCACGATCCAGAAGGTGGTGTTCAGAGCATCGGGAGTCAGCCGGGCGATCAGCGCGGCGGGGCTGGTGACGAAAACCGTGCCCGTCAAAAGCAGCAGCACCACGGAGAATATGCGCATGATCCACCGCGCGGCGCCGCCCAGGTAGATGCCGGAAAGCTCCGCGATGGAGCTGCCGTCGTGGCGCTCAGAGATCATGCCGGTCATATAATCGTGTACGCCGCCGCCCAGCACCGCGCCGAAGGTGATCCACAGGAACACCACGGGCCCGAAGCAAGCGCCCATCAGCGCGCCGAAGATCGGCCCGGTGCCCGCGATGTTGAGCAGCTGCACCAAAAAGGCCTTCCAGGTCTTCATGGGCACGAAGTCCACGCCGTCCTCCAGACGGTAGGCGGGGGTCTGCCGGTCGTCGGGACCGAACACGTGGTCTACCGCCCTGCC
Source organism: Clostridia bacterium (assembly GCA_017459565.1). Classification (GTDB taxonomy): domain Bacteria; phylum Bacillota; class Clostridia; order Christensenellales; family Aristaeellaceae; genus UBA2862. Next base: position 15,199 of record JAFUCP010000006.1, read on the forward strand.
GTAGAGCGCGTAGCCGAGAATGAGCATCAAGAATGTCGACAACAGTGAAATCAAGTCAAATCGCCTCCGTGTGTTTCTTTTTTCCCCATCGGATGAAATAATAGGTGACCTCTATGGCGCAGCAGCACATCCAGCCCACCGGGTATCCAAAGCCCACCAGCCGCGGCGTATTGGCGACAAAGCGGGTGATGATGAACAGATAGATTTGCCGGATGGCCACAAAGGACAGCAGCATGATGAACATGGGCCCCTGGGAATCGCCGCGCCCGCGCAGGGCCCCCGCGAGGGTGTGGTTGACGCAGTTGAACAGCAGAAAGAAGGTGTTCATTCGCATGAACAGCACGCCGAATTCGATTACGGAGGCGTCCTGGCTGAACAGTCCCACGGCGGCGGGAGCGAAGATCACCAGCACGACGGCGATTACCGCCGTGATGCCCACGGAAAGCAGGATCGTGTCCCGGGTGCCGCGGTTGGCGCGCTCATATTGCTTCGCGCCGATGTTCTGGCCCACGAAGGTGGTGGCGGCCAGGGCGGTGGACTGCATGGGCAGCATGATGAACTGATCCAGCTTGTTGTAACAGCTCCAGCCCGCCATACAGCTTGAACCAAAGAAGTTGATGTAGGATTGCACGAACACGTTGGAAAACGCCGTGATGACAGACTGTATGCCCGCGGGCAGGCCCACGGAAAAGATGCGCCGCAGCACGGGCCCGTCGATGCGCAAATCCCGCCAGGTCAGCCGGTAGATATCCCTGGTGCGCGTCAGCAGCCGCAGCGTCAGCGCCGCGGATATGAACTGGGAGATGATGGTGGCGTTGGCCACGCCCGCGATGCCGGCCTTGAGGACGATGACAAAGACCAGATCCAGCACGATGTTCAGAAGGCTGGTCAGTATCAAAAACATCAGTGGCCGGGTGGTGTCGCCCACAGCCCGCAGGATGCCGCTGCCGATGTTGTAGACCAGCAGACCCGACATACCCCAGAAGTAGATGGTCAGATAGGTGACGGAGTCCTCAAGCACGTCGTCCGGCGTACTCATCAGCCGCAGCATGGGTCTGACGCTGAGAATGCCCACGGCGGTGAACAGCCCGCACAGCACGAAGGTCATGCACATGGTGGTTTCGATGGCGGTGTGGAGCCGCTCCATGTCCCGCGCGCCGAAGTGCTGGGCGATGACCACGCCCGCGCCCACAGAAAAACCGTTGAAGAAGAAAACCAGCATGTTGACGATCATCGTCGTGGAGCCCACGGCGGCCAGCGCTTCCTTGCCCACGAAGTTGCCCACCACAATGCTGTCCACGGTGTTGTAGAGCATCTGGAACACGTTTCCCAGCATCAGGGGCAGCGAAAACAGGATGATTTGCCGGACGATGGAGCCGCTGGTCATGTCCCGGGCCGTGGATTTTTTGCCCCGCGCCAATGCCATGCCATCGCCCTCTTCCATTTGAAATCGTCTCTGTCAATTATAGCGTTTGGCCCAGAAAAGTGCAAGGGGCGCGGGATTAAATAACACTTCAAAATCCCGGGCGCCCCACGGCTTGAAATCCTCCGGCAAATGCAATATAATAGGATGAGCAATATGGACCGTAAGGATGTGGCCGGATGCGCGCTTACAGAAGGATCAAGACTTGGCTCAGGCACCGCAAGGGGCTGTTCCGGGTGCTGCACCCCATTCACAGGGCGTGGCGTCGGGGAACGATGCGGTGGTTTCAGCTCACGCGGGGGATCAACCCCAGGAAGGTGGTTTTCAGCTGCTTCATGGGCGAAAGCTATTCCGACAATCCCCGCTGCATTTCCGAGCGCTTGCATGAGCTTTGCCCCGAGGCGGAGATCGTGTGGTTGTTCCGGTCGGAGCGCCTGAACGCCGTGCGTGTGCCCGACTATGTGCGCAAGGCCGCGCTGCTTTCCCGGGCGGGGCTTCGGGAGGAGGCCACGGCCCGCTTCTGGGTGGACAATTTCCGCCGGGGCGAATCGGGCTATCTGAACGATGATAAGCAGTATTACATCAACACCTGGCATGGGGACCGGGGCTTCAAGCGCGTGGGGGACGACAACGAAAAGCTGCCTTTTGCCATGTTCCGGCTGGAGGACCGCTGCGCCATGATGATCGCCGGGTCGGAATTCGGGCGCAACACCTATCGCACCGCCTTTCACTACAAGGGCGAGGTGCTGATGGACGGTTGTCCCAAGAACGATATACTGCTGCGCAACGATCCCGCCGAGGCCGCCGATGTGCGCGGGCGGCTGGGCATCGACGCCGAAACGAAGATACTGCTCTACGCGCCCACCTACCGCGACAACCTGGAATTCAAACGTCAGGACGCGGTGCTGGATATCTCCGCCACGCTGGACCATCTGGAGGCCCGCACGGGCGAGCGCTGGCTGTGCCTGTACCGGGCGCACTACAAGAACAAGGGCCTGAATGTGAAGCAGGACGCGCGCGTGCGGGATGCCACGGCCTGGGAGCAGATGTCGGAGCTGCTGCTGGTTTCGGACATGCTGATCACCGACTATTCCTCCTGCGGCGGCGATTTCGCGCTGCTGCGCCGCCCGCTGTTTTTGTACCAGGCCGATGCGGAGGAGTACCTGCGCGACAGCCGCAGCTTCTATTTCAGAATGGAGGATTCCCCCTTCCTGGTGGCCCACTCCCAGGCGGAGCTGGAAAGGCTGATCGACGAGACCGACGCCGACAAGGCCCGGGAAAACTGCGAGGCACTGGACCGCTTCTTCGGCACTACCGAAACCGGCCACGCCACCGACGCCGTGTGCAGGTACATCATGGACAGGATGGGATGAGCGGGGACGCGTCCCGGAAAAAGACAAAGGAGGCCCTCCATGGGCAAAATTGACCAATATCCAAGGCTGGCCGAGGCTTACCGCCGACTGGTGGTGTGGTCAAGCCGAACCATCAAGGGCATCGATGTGAACAAGGTGGTTTTCAGCTGCTTTCAGGGGCGCTCCTACGGCGACAGCCCACGGGTGATCTCCGAGCGGCTGCATGAGCGCTGCCCCCAAGCGAAGCTGGTCTGGCTGCTGAACAAAGAGGGCATGAAGCAGGCCGCCCCGGGGATGCCGGACTATGTGAAGCTGGTGCCCTACAAGAGCCGCGCTTCCTTTGTGGAGCTGGCCACCGCCAGGGTTTGGGTGGACAACTTTACCAAGCACAATTGCCTTCGCTGGCCCAAGGGACGCCAGTTCTACATACAGACCTGGCACGGCGACCGGGCCATCAAGAAGATCTGTTATGACCTTGAGCTGCCGGGGGACAGGCGCGTGGAGGAAAAATGCGCCCGGGTGACCACGGCCTCCCGGTTCGGCGAGGAGATGTTCCGCACAGCCTTCCGCTACCGGGGCGAATACATCCGCGCCGGGATGCCCAGAAACGACATACTGGTCAGGGACGATCCCGCCGAGGCGGCGCGCATCCGCGAAAAGCTGGGCGTCGCGCCGGGCACGCGGCTGTTGTTGTACGCGCCCACCTATCGGGAAAACGCCAGCGTGGTGCCCAAGCGGGCGCAGATGGACCTGGACCGCACGCTGCGCAAGCTGGAGCAAAAGACCGGCGAGCGCTGGCTGTGCCTGTACCGCGCCCACTATCTGTCCGAGGGCATCGACCTGGAGGCGGTTCGGGACCGCATCGTGGATGTCACCCGCTACGAGGACATGTCCCAGCTGCTGCTGGCGGCGGACATGGTGCTGACGGACTACTCCTCCTGCGGCATGGATTTTATCATCCGAAACCGCCCCGCACTGTTCTTCATCGCGGACTGGGACGAATACATCTCCACCCGGGGCGTCTACATCGATATGCGCCACTCGCCCTTTTTGACGGCGGAGAACCAAGACGCGCTGGAGACGCTGATCGACAGCCTGACGCCGGAAAGGGTGCTTGAAAACTGCGCGGCGATACGGGAGTGGTTCGGCTACTATGAGACGGGCCGCGCCACCGATGCCGTCTGCGATTACATCATCCAGCGCTTGGGCAACGACAAAAAATGGCCCGACTGAGGCCGGGATCATCAGGAGGAACGCTATGAACGTCGCAATCATCATTGCCGGCGGCGTGGGGAGCCGCATGAACATGGATATTCCCAAGCAATTCATCCATATCTATGGAAAGCCCGTGATCATCTACACCCTGGAGGGCTTCCAGCGCCACCCGGAGATCGACGCCATCGAGGTGGTGTGCCTTTCGGGCTGGGAGGAGACGCTGAAGGAGTACGCCGCCCAGTACGGAATCACGAAGCTGCGCTGGATCGCCACCGGCGGGGCCACGGGCCAGGAGTCGATCCGCAACGGCGTCTACAACCTGGAGGGTGAGCTGGCTGAGGACGACATTGCCATCGTCCACGATGGCATCCGCCCCATGGTGGATTCCAGCGTGCTTTCGGATATCCTGCGCGTGTGCCGGCTCCACGGCAACGGCGTGACCTCCACCCCCTACAACGAACAGATTTTCAGAATTCAGGATGAGTTCACCACCCGGGAATACATCCCCCGGGAGACGCTGCGCAAGGTTGCCACGCCCCAGGCCTACAGGTACGGGCTGCTGCTGCGGTCCTACCGGCGCGCCTTCGCGGAGAAAATCGGCATCTACGGCTCCGCCTATACCAATACCATGATGGTGGATTTGGGCGAGACGCTGTACTTCGCCGCGGGCTCCGACAAGAACATCAAGCTGACCAGCAAGGACGATCTGGAGCTGTTCAAGGCCTATCTGCGCATGGACAGCGAGCGATGACGGGGGATTGAACATGTACAACGCCGAAATCTACAATGACTGCCTGCGCGCGGCGCTGGCGGGAACGAAGCTTGCGGGCAGGCGGGTGCTGATCACCGGGGCCACGGGGCTCATCGGCTCCTTCCTGGTGGACGCGCTGGCGCTTTTGAACGACGAAGAGGGCGCGGGCGTTGAAATCTACGCCGCCGGGCGCAGTGAGACGGGGATGCGCGCGCGGTTCGGAGCGCGCATGGACGCGCCGGACTTCCATTTCGTATCCTATGACGCCACAAAGCCCGTGGAGTTTGACTTTCAGGCCGACTACGTCGTCCATGCCGCCACCAGCGCCCACCCCATGGCCTACGCCACCGATCCCGTGGGCATCATGCAGGCCAACCTGTTCGGCGCATCGCGGCTGCTGGAGCTGTTGCGTGGACAGGGCTTCGGGCGCTTTTTGATGCTCTCCACCGGGGAAATCTACGGCGAGAACCCCACCTTCCCGGAGGGCTTTTCCGAGACGGACAACGGCTTCATCGATTCCATGCGGCCACGCTCCTGCTATCCAGAGAGCAAGCGAGCCGCCGAGACGCTGTGCGCCGCCTACGCCGCCCAGTACGGGGTGGACGCGGTGGTCGCACGGCTGTGCCACGTGTACGGCCCCACCTTCACGCCCTCCAACAGCCGCGCCGATGCCCAGTTTATCCGCAAGGCACTGGCGGGGGAGGACATTGTGATGAAGAGCGCCGGGAGCCAAGTGCGCTCCTTCTGCTTTGTGGCCGACGCGGTCTGTGCGCTGGCGACGCTGCTGGAAAAGGGGGAGAGGGGCCAGGCCTACAACGTGTCCAACCGGAACAGCGTCGCCTCCATCCGCCAGTACGCTGAAACGCTGGCGCAGATTGCCGGCGTGAAGCTGGCCTTCGACCTGCCCCCGGAGACGGAACGCGCCGGCTACACCACCGTCACTCGCGCCGTGCTGAACCCCTCGAAGCTGGAGGCGCTGGGCTGGCGCGCGAAATACGATCTGCGGGCCGGGCTTACGGCGACGTACCGCTGCTGCCGGTAAATCCCCCAAGGGGAAAGCCGAGGGCGCTTGACGCCGTTGATTGTATGACAGACGCAACAAAAGAAGGGCTGCCTCGACAGAATGTTCAAATCCTGTCGGGGCAGCCGATTTATTCTGGATTGTACATGATCAGGAAAACAGAACGTTTTCCGGGTCGACGCCATCCACAGGATGGCGTCGACAATCATTGGATCACTTGAACCACACAAAGTCACAGAACGCGATGAACAGTGCAAAGACCGCGCCGAACACCAGAGCGACGATCAGGGCGGTTTTGACTGCGGCCCAGCGATAGGCGCGCAGCTGCTCCCGGGTCAGGGGGTCGTGTTCTGTCTGAGGCTCAGACTCCTGACTCCGCTCCCTGTACCAGGGCATGCCCTCCACGTTCATGTTTGCGATGGTCCGCCCGTCGTCCCCATCGGGCAGGGGTCCTTTTTCATGCCGCGCCATGGGTCAGACAGCCTTCCGGGCGCTCTTGGCCTGGCCGGCAAGCTCCTCCGCCCGGGCCCTGGCGTCGGGAGTATCGTACAGGTGGCAGGCACAGAAGTGGCCCTCCTCCACCTCCAGCCACTCGGGCGGCGCGTATTTGCAAACCTCCTGGCACTGGGCGCAGCGGGTGTGGAACTTGCAGCCGCTGGGCGGGTTGGCCGGGCTGGGGATGCTGCCCTGCAGGATGATGCGGTTGATGTGGGCGTCCGGGTCCGGGATGGGGATGGCGGAGAACAGCGCCTGCGTGTAGGGGTTGAGGGGGTTGGCGAAGATCTTCTCCGTCGCGGCGTATTCCACCATGTTGCCCAGGTACATGACGCCCACGGTATCGGAGATATGCTCCACCACGGACAGGTCATGGGAGATGAACAGGTAGGTCAGGCCGAAGTCGCTCTGCAATCTCTTGAGCAGGTTGATGATCTGCGCCTGTATGGACACGTCCAGAGCGGATACCGGCTCATCGCAGACGATGAATTCAGGGGAGAGGGCCAGGGCGCGGGCGATGCAGATGCGCTGGCGCTGCCCGCCGGAGAACTCATGGGGATAGCGGTCCTTGTAATACTCGGGCAGGCCGCAGACATCCATCACGCGGGTAATATAGTCGTTGAACTCCTCGTGGGCCACGATGTCATGCTCCCGCACCGCCTCGCCGATGATTTCACCGATGGGCAGGCGGGGGGACAGGCTGGAATAGGGGTCCTGGAACACGATCTGCATCTTGGGGCGCAGCTTGCGCAGCTCCTCCTTGGTCAGGGCGAACACGTCCTGACCGCCCAGCAGCACCTGGCCGGAGGTCTTTTCCTGAAGGCGCAGGATCGTGCGGCCGCAGGTGGACTTGCCGCAGCCGGACTCTCCCACCAGCCCCATGGTTTCGCCCCGGCGGATGTTGAAGCTGACGCCGTCCACCGCCTTGACGTTGCCGATGGTCCGCTTGAAGAAGCTGGACTTGATGGGGAAGTACTTGACCAGGTTGCGCACCTCCAGCAGGGCCTCGCCCTGCCGGGCGTTGTTGTTCAATTCTGTCATGTCACAGCGCCTCCACGTCCACAGATTTCGGATATCCGATGACCTCTCCGCCGTCCATATAGCGGTAGCAGGTCACAATGTGGGTATCGCTGATGCGAATCTCCGGCGGGTACTGGCCGGCGCACTTGTCGCACTGCATTTCGCAGCGATCCCGGAAGTAGCAGTAATCCGGCATCTCCACGGGGTTGGGCACGCTGCCGGGAATGTTGTACAGCTCCTCCACCTTCTTGCCCACCACAGGCTTTGAGCGCATCAGGCCGATGGTATAGGGATGGGAGGGATGATGGAAGATATCGTCCGTGGTGCCCTTTTCCACCACGCGGCCGGCATACATGACCACCACGTAGTCCGCCATGCCCGCCACGACGCCCAGGTCATGGGTGATCAGCATGATGGAGGAATTGAGCTTGTTCTTCAGGTTTTGCAGCAGGTCCAGGATCTGGGCCTGTATGGTCACGTCCAGGGCCGTGGTGGGCTCGTCGGCGATGATCAGCGAGGGGGAGCAGGCCAGGGCGATGGCGATGCACACGCGCTGGCGCATACCGCCGGAAAGCTCGTGGGGGTACATGTTGTACACGCCCTCCTTGTTGGCGATGCCCACCAGCTCCAGCATTTCCAGCGTGCGGGCCTTCACGTCCTCCTTGGACATTTCGGGGTGGTGCAGCTCGGTGACCTCATCCACCTGCTGGCCGATGCGGAACACCGGGTTCAGGGCCGTCATGGGCTCCTGAAAGATCATGGAGATGCGGTTGCCGCGAATCTTTTCCATGATGGCGTTGGGGGTGTTCACGATGTTGTAGGCCTTGCCGTCGCCGAGACCCAGGTTGAAGCGGATCTCACCGCCCACGGTCTGGCCGGAGGGCCGCTGGAGCAGCTGCATCAGCGACAGGCTGGTGACGGATTTGCCGCAGCCGGATTCGCCTACGACGCCCACGGTCTTGCCCACGGGGATTTCATAGCTGACGCCGTCCACGGCCTTGACCACGCCCACGTCGGTGAAGAAATAGGTGCATACGTTGTCAAACTCCACCACGTTGTCGGGGTTTTTCATGACGGTGGTATACAGCGCCGGGTCCTTGTTGGCGTCGGCGCGCTCTTTTTCCAGCCTCCGGGTCACGCGGCGGTTGAAGCGCGTGATCTTCCGCGATTCCCTGCCGGAGATATATGAACTCTTTTTCTTTTCGCTTGCCATGTTCAATCTCTCCTTATCGCTTGGCCTTGGGGTCATAGGCGTCGCGCAGACCGTCGCCCACGAAGTTGAAGGCGATGACGGTGATGCAGATGAGCAGGCCCACAGGGATCCATATGAAGGCATAGTGCTGCATGGCCGAGGCCGAGGACACGGAGTTGATGATGGTGCCCCAGGTGGCCAGCGGGTGCTTGACGCCCAGGCCCAGGAAGGACAGCGTGGATTCCGTCAGTATGACGCCGCCCATGCCCATCGTGGCCTGCACGATCAGCTGGGGCATGATGTTGGGCACCAGGTGGTGGAAGATGCGGTCCTTGACCCGTATGCCGGTGGCCTCGGTGGCCACCATGAATTCCTGTTCGCGCAGGGTCAGAATCTGGCCGCGCACCAGGCGCGCCACGCCGGCCCAGCCCATGATGCCCAGCGCAGCCATCATAATCAGCAGGCGGATATAGGTATCCATGCGCAAAGCGTCCATCATCGCGCCCAGAATGATCATGATCGGCATGGAGGGCAGGCAGTAGAAGATATCCACCAGGCGCATGATCAGCATGTCCACCCAGCCGCCATAGTAGCCGGACAGGCCGCCCATGATGACGCCCAGGAAGGTCTCCAGGAACACGACCACGAAGCCGACCATCAGCGATACGCGGCCGCCGTACATGATGCGGGCCAGCACGTCGAAGCCGTCGCCGTCGGTGCCCAGCAGATGCTCGCCGGAAGGCGCGTCAAACATGTTGATGACGTAGATGATCTGCTGGCAATTGACCACAAATTCGCCGGTGTCCCGCTGGCTGAGCTTCAGCTCAGTGTCCTGATAGTTGAGGCTGCCGTCCTCGTTTACCATGTATTCGCCGGTTTCGGTCTGCATGGGCAGGGCATAGGTGATGGAGCCGGTCTTGTCCCCGCTGGAGGCCATCTCCAGAGCCTTTTCGGTCAGGGCCTTCTTGAGCCCGTATTCCATGGTGTCGTCGCCGTTGTAGCGGCGCACGGCGTAGGGGGTCAGTTCCATGAATTCGCTGCCGGAAGCGTCAGTGACGATCCATTCGGCGTCCTTGCGCTCAATGTGCCACTTCTGGCCCTCGGCCTCAAAGTCGCCACCCTGGGCGGTGGCCAGCAGCGCGGCCACGTTCAGCTGAGTCGAGACCTTTTTGCCCACCTCATAGGTGCTGACGGTCAGGCGCGTGTAAACCCGGGCGGGAACCAGCTCCGAAAGCCGGTACACCAGCCAGGAATCGCCGTTCTTGACGGCGGCGTAGCTTGTGCCGCCGTATTCAAAGCCGCTCGCGTCGGACGCGATGGCGCCGTCCAGCGCCGCCTCGAAGCCCTCGTCCAGAGCCTCGCCCATGTATTGCAGGCCGTCGATGGAGGCGGTGATCTCATAGCTCTTGGCCTTGCCGCGGCTGTAGGTGTACATCACGCCGTCCAGCTCAAAGGTGCCGCCCTTGGCGTCCTGCTTGATGGCGTCCTGAATAGCCGCCTCCAGGCCCTCCACCTGCTTCTTGGCGTTTTCGATCTTCTTGCCCACCATGCTGTAGGTGCCGATGACCGATTCGCCGCTGCCGTAGGAACAGACCTCTTCAAACGCAGAGGACGAGGTCAGATATACGTCGTTTGCCAGCTTTTCCACCCGGTAGCCCTGTCCTTCGCCCATGACGAAAAGCGCCTGTTCGCCGGAGGAGAGCATCCCCTTGATGATGGAATTCATCTTGTTGTTTACCGTGCGCTCCACGGCGGCGCCGCCCTCGATATCGTAGCCGGTATAGGCTGTGTTTTCCTTCACCATGCCGTAATCGATGTTGCGCGGCTCATATTTATAGAAGATCTGCTTCTGCCCGTAGGGGTAGAACAGCGGTCCGAGGAAGGAGAACATGAACATCAGAATCAGCATTACCGAGCCGAACACGGCCAGGCGGTTGCGGATGAAGCGCTTGAACACCTGCCTGCCGGGGGAAAGCACCTTTACGCGGGAGATGTCGTCCAGCTTGACACTGCCATCCCCGCTTGCGGATTTCTGTCCTGCGGCCTCGCGGGCCTTCAGGACCTCATTCAAATTGTAGGAATTCATAGGGCGCCCTCCTCAGCTCAATCTCACGCGCGGGTCGACCGCCGCGTACAGCAGGTCGGAAATCAGGTTGCCCAGCAGCGTGAGAATGGAGATAAAGGCCAGGTAGAACATGATAAAGGGAATGTCCGCCTGGGTCATGGAGGTATAGGAGGCGTAGCCGATGCCGCGTATGGAGAACAGCGTCTCGGTGATCAGCGCGCCGGAGAACAGGCCAGGCAGCGTGCCGCCCAGCATGGTCACCAGGGGGATAAATGTGTTGCGGAAGGCGTGCTTGTTGATGACCTTCCTCTCCGGCACGCCCTTGGCCCGGGCAGTGCGGATGTAGTCGGCGTTCAGGACCTCAAGCATATTGGTACGGGTGTAGCGCATAAGCCCGCCGATGGAGATGATCGTCAGCGTGATCAGCGGCATGACAAAGTGCTTGGCCACATCCAGGAATTTTCCGAATTGAGTCAGGGTCATGTAGTCGCGGCCCTGCATACCCGACAGGTCGAACCAGCCGAGCTTGACCGAGAAAACGTACTTCAGCACCGTCGCCACAAAGAAGGTGGGCATGGAGATGCACACCATAGCCACGACGGTGGTAAAATAGTCCGTGAAGCTGTATTGCTTGCGCGCCGCCGTGATACCCAGCGGTATGGCGATGAGAATTTCAAAGATAAAGGAGACAAAGCCCAGGGCAAAGCTGTACCAAACCGTGTTGTGGAATTCCTGGGTGACGGGGATCGTCCAGACCCAGCTGTCGCCCCAATTGCCCCTGACGGCGTTTCCGAGCCATACGAAATAGCCTCCGACCACGCCCTTGTCCATGCCGTACTGCGCGTTCAGGTCCGCCAGCCATTCGGCGTAGCTCTTCGTCGCGCCGGGACGGGAGGCCAGCTCTCGCGCCTTGGTCTCGACATAACCGGAGGGCATGTTGTACATCAACACATAGATGATGAACATGACGAAGAACAGTATCAGAACGCTGTAGACCAGGCGCTTGACCGTATACTTCAGCATCGTGCTTCCCACTTTCTGCGAGGGCCCGCGACAAATGCCACGCGCCCGGTATGATGGCGAATACAATGAACCGCTGCACGAACGGAGGGAAGTCCCTCCGTCCATGCAGGGTTCCGTCGGATTCAATTGGCCGGCTCAATTGCCGGCAGCGGCCGGATTACTTCGCGGCCAGCGTCTCGATCTCGGCGTACCAGTTCCAGTAGGGGGTCATGTCCTGCGGAACGGTGTCAATGTCCACGCGCTCGGTGGAGAAGGTGGTGCAATCCTTGCGCTGATACAGCGGCAGCTCGCAGCCCCAATCCATGATGATGCCCATGGCGTCCTTGTAGATGCTCTTGCGCTCTTCGGTGTCGGCGCTGCTGCGGCCGGCCTTGATCAGCGCGTCCAGATCGGCGTCGTCCACGGAGTAGTGGTTGGAGTTGGTGCCGTTGCCGTGGGCGTTGTCGCTGGAGTAGACCTGGGTCATATCCGGGTCAACGGTGGACTGCCAGGCGGCGGCCCACATCATGGCGGTGTTGCCCTCCAGGGCGTTGTTCCAAACGGAGGTGCCGACGTCGTTCACCTGCAGGGTGATGCCCAGCTCGCCCAGCACGTTGCTGGCGGCCACGGCCACGCCGTAGGCGGGGTGATCCTGCTGGCCCTGGCCGGGGATCATGACCTCATAGGTGTCAGTCACGTCAGTGAACTTGCCCTCGGCCTCGTCGAAGGTGAAGCCCGCGGCCTTGAAGTAGCCGATGGCGGCGGCCTTCGCGGCCTCGTAGCGCTGCTCCTCGCTCATGGAAGCGTCGTAGATGGCGTTGCCGTCCACATCCACGGAGTAGGCATTCTGATAACCCTCGTCCGCCGGCTTGGGAGCGGCCCAGGAGGTGTTGGAGATGGGATACTGGATGACGGCCGCGCGGTCGCCGTAGTAGGAATTGATGACGGTGTCGCGATACACGGCGAACAGGGTCATGAAGCCCTTGCGCAGCGCCTTGGAGGCGTCGGAGGCGGGCTCGCCGTTCACGTTCACCAGGTCGGCGTTGATGCCCAGATAGCCGTAGCCGCGATAGTCCACCAGCACGGCGTGGATGGTGTCGCCCTCCAGCTCGCCGTTGCTGTTGGCGTCCTTGATGGCCTTCACGGTGTCGTCGTTGATGGAGGGCTGGGCGATGTCGAAGCTGCCGGTCACGATGCCGGGCACATAGTCGCTGTCTACACTCTCCTGCATCAGCAGGGTGGCAACCTTGGGCTCGCCCTTGAAGTAGTAGGGATTGGCCTTCAGGGTCACGACGCCCTTGTCGTAGCCTTCGAAGGTGTAGGGGCCGCAGCCGAGGGGCTGGGTGTTCTTGGCCTTCACGCCGGACAGATCGCCCTTGGTGAAGCCGAACTGGTTGTTCTCGTAGTCGTACTGCTCGACATCGCCGTAGTAGTGCAGGGGCGCCACGGTGAAGCCCACGTTGTAGATGGCGGTGGCGTCGTACTCGGTCATATGCACGGTCATGCTGTAGTCGCCGGTCTTGATGATGCCCGCGATGTTCGCGGCGCTGTCACCGGTGTCCACGCCGGTCTCGTAATCGGCGCCCAGGGCGGCGATGGTCAGCTGCAGGCGGGTGGAGCCGGCGGTCTCGGTGGCCTCGGCCTCCTCTACGGTGTCATAGGCGGCCACGATGGCATCCCAGAAATCGTAGGCGGTGGCGTCCTCAGCCAGCTCGAAGCCCCAGTTGGCGGCGCAGGCGGCCACGGAGTCGTCAGCGGCGTTGTAGCCGTTGGAGATGCAGTAATCCACGATCTCCTGGGCGAAGGCCGCGCCGGCTTCCTCGTTGTAGAACTTCCAGAACTCGGTGTACTGCTCCTCGGTGTAGAGGTCGTTGGCCACATAGCCATCGCCCTCGCCGTCGGCAAAGATCTTGTTGCCGCGGCTGTCCATGCCGCTGCGGTACGCCTCCATGCCCTCGATGGGCAGGGCATAGATGGTGGAAGAGCCATCGTAGGTGGGATCGCACAGCACATAGACGGTGAAGATCACATCGTCGATGGTGGCGGGCTCGCCGTCGGAGAACTTGATGTCGTCGCGCATGGTCAGGTTGTAATCCACGCTGCCGTCGTCGTTCTGCACGATCTCGACATTGCCCATGCCGGTGTATTCATAGTCGTTGCCGTTGTAGTCGACCTTCTCGCCGTCGATGCCGTTGTTGATCACGGCGCCGCCGCGGTCCGCCGCCAGCAGGAGGGCCTGGGTCAGGTCAACGACCTCCATGTCGTAGGCGGTCGTCGCGAAGAAGGGGCTGAACTTCTGACCAAAGGTTGAGGTGGCATATACCATCGCGCCCTCGGTGCGCTCTTCGGCTGTCTCCTCGGCCGCGCCGCTGATGGTCAGCGCGCACGCCAGCATCAGCGCCAGTACCAGCGCGAGAAGCCTTTTGGTGTTGCTCATGTTACGTTGTTCCTCCTTGAAAAAATTTATTATGCGCATTTCTGCGGATAATACTCTGTCATTTGCCGGGGCGGGGCGCGCTTTGCAGCGCCTTCCACTGCCGGTGGGCTGTCAGGGCGCAGGCCATAAGCGCCGCCGCGCCGAGACTGAACAGGCCGTCCCCGGGCAAAAGCGCAAGACCCCGGAGCAGGTTGACGCCCTCTCCCAGCAGTCCGGCGCCGGAAAGCAGCGCCGTGAAAAAGGAGCAGGCGGGGCAGCGGTTCTGTGCCTGGTCGGCAAGGCGATGCTCCAGCGGCTCCTTTGCGGAAAGCTGGCCGAAGGTCAGCGCGGTCATCATGCCCAGGGGCAGGGCCGCGAAGGCGAAGGGCAACGCGACATACACCGTCCGCGCCGCCGTGGACAGGGGCAGCAGCGCGCCCGCGAAGGCCAGCCAGCCCGCCGCGCAGCAAATCAGCGCCCGCCGCGCACCGCGGCGCGCCGCCTCGGGGCTCAGGACGTAGTAATAGGCCTTCCCGATATATTCGTAGGTCGTTTTGATCCGTCCCCGCGCGTCGATGTTTTCCACCAGGCGGTAATCGCGCACATATCGGTTCCTCGACACGCTGCCTCCCCGGGGCGCAGATGGCCCATATTCTCAAATTATCAACATTGTTAATAATTATAGCATAAGTCATCTGCAATTTCAATAGCCGTCAAACACATTCATTTAAATAGAACAAATGCTTTACACCCGCGGGACAAACTGGTATAATAAATTGCGATAAATGAACAAGGAGGACTGCATCGTGCAGGAGATTTGCGAATTTCTGAAAAAGTGCGGCACCTATTACCTTGCCACGGTGGAGGGCGACCAGCCCCGCGTGCGCCCCTTCGGCACCGTGGAAATCTTCGAGGGAAGGCTCTACATCCAGACCGGCAAGTCCAAGGCGGTCTCCCGCCAGCTTCAGGCCAACCCCAAGGCGGAGCTTTGCGGCTTTGCGGACGGAAGGTGGCTGCGCGTGTCCGGCACGCTGGTGCGCGACGACCGCGTGGAGGCCAAGCGGCACATGCTGGACGCCTATCCGTCGCTCAAGGGCATGTACTCCGCCGAGGACGACAACACCGAGGTGCTGTACTTCAAGGACGCCACCGCCACCTTCTCGAGCTTTACCGAGCCGCCCAGAACCCTTCGCTTCTGACGCGAAGCGCCGGGGCGGGGTCTATCGGAATCAGGACCATTAGATAGGAGATTACGTCAAAATGAAAATTGCAATCGGCAACGACCACGGCGCCGTGGAGCTGAAGAATCACATCATGCGCTACCTTGAGGAACAGGGCCACGAGGTGGTCAATTTCGGCACCGATGACACCGCCAGCACCCACTATCCCATCTACGCCCAGAGGGTCGCCCGCGCCGTGCTTTCCGGGGAATGTGAGCGGGGCGTATTGATCTGCGGCACCGGGCTTGGCATCTCCATCGCCGCCAACAAGATCGACGGCATCCGCTGTGCCGTTTGCTCGGAGCCAGTCAGCGCGAAGCTGGCCCGCCAGCACAACGACGCCAACATCGTCGCCATGGGCGCGCGCATCATCGGACCCGTGCTGGCCGAGAGCATCGTGGATGTGTTCATGAACACCGAATTCCTGGGCGGCCGTCACAAGCTGCGCGTGGACATGATGGCGAAGCTGGAAAAGGGCGAGGCGCTGGAGTGATTTCCGCATTGCCCAAAGACGATCAACAGCGTATAAGAGCATTGGCCGATCTTTCAGCCAATGCTCTTATACGCTTGCCGACACCTCAGATGCGTGTCCTGTCCCCATAATCCCTGCGGAGGATGGCGTACAGCTCCACATCCACGTATTTTCCCTTGTTGTACAGCCGCTGGCGCAGGGTGCCCTCGTGGACCATGCCGCATTTGCGCATCACCGCGCCGGAGGCCGGGTTGCCGGTTTCGTGCTGGGCCTCGATGCGGTTCAGGTTCATGCTGCCGAAGCCGTGGGCCAGAACGGCCCTGAGCGCCTCGGTCATGATGCCCTGGTTCCAGTAGTCCCGGGACAGGGAATAGCCCACCTCGGCGGCGGAATTGTCCCGCTGGATCCACATGAAGCCGATGGTGCCGATGATTTCCCCGGTCTGGCGGTACTCTATGCCCCAGCTGGCGGGCTCGCGGTTGCGGTAGCGGCGGAGCATGTAGCGCAGATAGGCACGGCTTTCGCCGATGGAGCGGTGGGCGTCCCACAGCACGTGGCGGGCGACCTCCGCGTCCCGGCTGTAGCGGTAAATATCCGCGGCGTCCCGCATGGCCAGCTTGCGCAGCGTGAGCCGGGGGGTGTTCAATTCGGACATATAGGTGTAATCGTCGGTGTAGATCATATCAAGCGCTCCCGTGTCATCCGTTGATCAGCCGGTCCGCCAGCAAAACGGCGCAAATGGTCTTGCCGTCCGTAACCTCGCCCCGGACGATCATGGCTACCAGCTCGTTCAGCGGCACGCGCACCACGTTCAGAAACTCATCCGCGTCGGGATGGCTCTTCCCGGCGGACAGCCCCTGCGCCAGGAACAGAGAGATGTTCTCGTCGCTGAAGCCGGGGGTAGTGTCGATATCGGCCAGGTGCCTCCAGCGCCCGGCGGACAGCCCGGTCTCCTCCTCCAGCTCCCGCTTTGCCGCCAGCAGCCGGTCCTCGCCCTTGCTGTCCAGCTTTCCGGCGGGAATCTCCAGCAGCACGCGGCCCAGGGGCGCGCGGAACTGCTTCACCAGCCATACATCGCCGTTGTCGTCCAGGGGCACCACGGCGGAGGCGCCCACGTGCCGGGCGATCTCCCGGGCGGCCAGGTTGCCGTCGGGCAGGCGGTTGGTCACGTGGTCAATGTGCAGTATCAGCCCGTCAAACACGCGCCGGGTATCCACGGTGGTTTCAAGAATGTTTGCGTTTTCATCCGCGTTCATGGGAATCCCCCCTGCTGTAGTGGTGGTTTTCAGACATATTCGCCCGCGGCGCTGTAAAATCCTGCCGCCGGGCCAAGAAAATTATGCGGGCTTTTCGGCTTGTAATTTGCCGGAAACTATAGTATAATCAAATTGACCCCACCTGACGGAAGATGGTGAGCAGACGGCGCGCGGCGCCGTTCGCAACAATCGGAGAGGAGAGGATTCCTATGATACGGGTTATACTGGGCGACAAGGGCAGCGGCAAGACCAAGCGGCTGATCGACCTGACCAACGACGCGCTCAAGAGCGAGCATGGCAATATTATATTTATTGACGACGATAAGCGATATATGTACGATTTGCGCCACGAGATCCGCTTCGTGGACGCCAGCGAGTATCCAGGCGCGTACAAGTGTACCGCCCATGAGTTCCTGGCCTTTGTGTGCGGTATGCTCTCCGCGGACTTTGATCTTTCGCTGATCGCCGTGGACGCCTTCAAGAAGCTGGTGCGCACGCCCCTGGATGATATCGAGATGGAGAAGTTCTTTGAAAACCTGGAGAGGGTTTCCGACGCCCATCATTGCAGCTTCGTGCTTTCCATCAGCGCTTCAGCCGACGAGGTGCCGGAGTATATCCGGAAGTATTCGGCTTGAACAAGCGCGCCCGTTCACATATCCGCGCGCCCCTGTGGCCCCGGATCGCGGCGCTGGCCGTGATCGCCGTGCTGGCATTGCTGGCCGTGGTATTCACCGTCAGGCTGTTTTCCGGAGCGCTGCGGCTGGCGCGCACGGACGGCGGCGCGACGGAGCAGGATCCACAGTTCGCGCAGAGCGCCGATACCGTGACCCGTCCCCCTGAGCTGATGGGGGAGAGCGGCATGGCGACGACGTCGGAGGACCCATCGGCCCACTGGGACCTGGGCGTGCAGACGCCCGTGGACAAGACCGCAGAGGAGCTTTCAAGGGAGGCCTCCGGCCAGCCGTAGTCGTCTTTGGGATTATTTCAACCCCCCGTTTTGCATACTATCGATGTGAAACGGGGGATTTGTCATGATAAGAAGCGGAGAGAGCCGCGCGGCGCTGGCGGTTATGGCGGCGGTGGCCGGCACGGGATATGCCTCTGGACGGGAGCTGACGCTCTTTTTTGCGCAGCTGGGCTGGGCTTCGTGGGTGTCCGTCGCGCTGTCGGCGGTGTTTTTTGCGCTGATGATATGGCTTTCCGCCCGTTGCGCAGAGGGCGCAGGGGAGGGCTTCGCCGCGGCGCTGCGCAGGCCGAAGCCGGGAGCCGGGCGCGCGCTGAACCTTCTGCGCGCTCTGCTGCTGGCGCTGACGGCGGCGGTGATGCTGCTGGGCGCGGCTCGCCTTGGGGCGCTGGCGCTGCCTGTGGCGCGCGGCGCTTTGTGGGGCGCGGGAATCGCGCTGGCGCTGGCGCTGTTGATCAACCTGGGCGCCCTGCGGGCGCTGCCGTGGCTGGGCATGACGGCGCTGGGTGCGGGCGCGGCCTTTTACGCGGCGCTGGCTGTCGATCCGCGGCCCGTGCGGACTTATCTGGCCGCGGACGCGGAGCTGGCTCTGGAGGGCAGCCTGCCTGCCGCGGCGTTGCTGGCGCTGCTCTACGCAGCGCTGAACGCGGCGGTGGCCGGCTTTGTCGTCGCCCGCTTCGCGGGGGCCTGTCCGCGCCGCGGCTGGCTGGGCACGCGCTGCGGCGCGCTGCTGGCGCTCGTGCTGCTGTGCGCGAACGCGGCCCTCGAACGGGGCGGCAGGGCGCTGCTGGGCCAGGCGCTGCCTGTGGTGCTGCTGGCGGCGCGCTGGGGCCTGCCCGGCTTCTGGATGTGTACCGCCTTCGGCTTTCTGTGTATTGTTTGCACCCTCTCCGCCGCGCTGGGCGGGCTCATCGATCTGCTGCGGAATGATTACGTTAAATGTTGAAAACCGGGCTTTTGTCCGCTTGACGGCGAGGGGAAAATTGGTTATAATACAGCTTGTGTCAATACGCTCACTAGCCCCGGGCAATGGCATGGTTGCGAAGGTACTGACCACACCTGACGCAAAGCATTGATTTGCAGATTGACGAATCGCTCCTGCGGTTCGCTGGCCGGAGTCGCTCCGGCAATCGAAATTGGAGGGAAAAGACTCGTGAGTACTTATATGGCGAATCCCCAGAACGTCGAACGTAAGTGGTACGTCATCGACGCGGAGGGCATGGTTTTCGGCCGCCTGGCTTCCCAGGTCGCTTCCATGCTGCGCGGCAAGCATAAGCCCACCTTCACACCCCACTGTGATTGTGGCGACTATATTATCGTCGTGAACACTGATAAGCTGGTGCTGACCGGCAAGAAGCTGGACAACAAGGTTTATCGCTATCATACCGGCTATCCGGGCGGCCTGAAGGAAGTTCCCTATCGTCGTCTGATGGCGAAGAAGAGTGAATTCGCGTTCCGCGAGGCCGTGCGGCGGATGCTGCCCAAGGGCCCCCTGGGCTATGCGATGGCCAAGAAGCTCTTTGTGTACGGTGGACCCGAGCATAATCAGCAGGCTCAGAAGCCCGAAGAGCTGAAGCTGTAATAGGGAGGAGGACGAAATCATGAGTAATGTTTGTTTCCATGCTGTCGGCAGAAGGAAAAAGGCGATCGCCCGCGTTCGTCTGATTCCCGGTGAGGGCAACATCACCATCAATAAGCGCAACCTGGAGGAGTATTTCGGCTATGAGACCCTGAAGACCGTGGTTCGCCAGCCGCTGGTCCTCACCGAGACCCTCGGCAAGTTCGATGTCGTCGTCAACTGCAAGGGCGGCGGCTTCACCGGTCAGGCCGGCGCGATCCGTCATGGCATCGCCCGCGCGCTGGTGAAGGCCGATGTGGATCTGAAGCCCGCCATCAAGAAGGCCGGCTATCTGACCCGCGACCCGCGCATGAAGGAGCGCAAGAAGTACGGCCTGAAGGC
>JAFUCP010000055.1 GCA_017459565.1 Clostridia bacterium
CCCCACATCCTGTATATCGATCACCAGCATGTCAAACTTCGCCATATCCTCATCGCTGGGGTAGTGGCTGTTTTCGGCGTAGAGGGACAGAATCGGCACGCCGGTGGCCTCGTCCACGCCGTCGTTTACGTTCTCTCCGGCACCCGCCGTGCCGCGAAAGCCGTGTTCCGGGCTGAATATGGCGGTGACGTTCGCGCCATGTCCGATCAGCGCGTCCAGCACGTGCTGCCCGTAGCTGATCTCATTTCCCTCGGCGTCCTTGCCGAAGGGGATGAGATCCCCGTTCGCCGCGGGAGCCGCGGCGCTGGCCGAGGTCAGGTCGCCCACGATGCCGGTATGATTGGAAAAAAGAGCGACCCTCGCGCCCTCCAGCAGCGGCATATACGCCTCATATTGTTCGTCTCCCAGTATCACGCGGGTTTCCGCGGCCGGGGCTTCGGCCATAGCAGCGCCGTTCAGGCACAGGGCCAGCAGCGCCAGCAGGCATACGTGACAGAGCAAGCGGTGTTTCATAGGCAATCCTCCTGTTTGTTTGTCGGCTGTCCGCCGGGACGCTTTGTAAAACGTCCCTTCATGCGGCGCGGCAGTGACCTTATCATACCATAGTCGCCGCGAATTGTAAATCCGTTTGCGGGACAGCGCCGGAAATTGCGCGGCTGTGATTGAAGGACGGCCTGGATTCTGCTATAATATACCTGCGAACGAAAGAAAGAGGAAACTGATGGACTGTACAGGATCTGATCAAAAAAGGAGGCTGACCCCATGCTGAAACGATTGATGGCTTTCATTTCCGCGCTGGCGCTGCTTGTTGGCTGCGCAGCAGCCGAAACAGCGCTGGAACCGGCTGCCAATGAATACGCTGTGCAGCAGAAAACTATCCCGTTTATCTTTTTGAGCCGGAAAAGCAATGGCGGGAGAATTTCCCCCTGTATTTCCTGGACGGCGCGGCCGATCTTCCCTTTGTGGATGTACTGGACTGGGGTGAAGCGCTGAATGAAATCTTTACCGAGATGGACGAATATGACGGTTACCACATCACGGCTACCGTCGCCGATGAAGCTGGCGAAGTGGTGACGCTCCAGCGGGAAAACGGCAGCTTGATGGCCTGCGATTTTGCCAACGGAATCATTATATTCAGCGATGTCGTCGCTTTCCGGCAGGATGCCAGCGGGCTTTACATCAACCTGGGCTCGGTCACAAGCACCGATCCGGAAAAAGCGCAGCTGCTGCAGGTCACGAGCTTCCGGGAGCGCCACGGCGACAGCACGCTGCTGAAGCTGAAAGAGGAATACGGCATTCCCATGATCGCGCAGGACGGGAAATATCTGCTGCCGCTGCAGACGCTTTCCTTTCTGACCCTCTCCAGCACCAACACAGCCGCCTTCTTCAATCAGGAGTCGCTGATCGTCGCCAAGATATCCAAGATCAAAAGCACGGACCAGCAGCTTCTGAACGCGCTGTATAGCGCGGGACTGCTGACGATGGACCTGTGGCAGGAAGCCAGAGAGCATACCGAAACCTTTCAGGAGAGCCTGGCCTACGCTCTGGATGTGATCAGCCAGACCGAGGAAGGCCGGCTGGCTGTCGAAACCCACACGGAAAAGCTGCGGCTATCGCTGGCCGGGCTGTATTTTGCCGGCCCGCAGGGACAGCGCAGCGGCGCTCTGGCGGCGTATGGGTACAGCGAGCTGTGTATGGAGCTGGATCACGCGTATGGCTTGAAGGATGCGCACGGCATCGACAGATTCACGGATTATTTCATGCAGACCGGCCTTGCCCAAAAACTGTTTGATCCCGACGCGGCCAAAGCTGACAGCGCCATCGGCGAAATGACGGAGTACTGGTTTGACGACGGACACTCCGGGTTTAACGGCAGCTCCTATCTGACAGGCGGCTAATCAAGCAATTCGTGGGACAACGGTTTCAGCTTGACAAAGATGATCGACCTGAACGATGAGGTCGATCAAATCCGGAGCAAATATCCCGATGCCGCGCTGCCGTACCACGAAGTGGGCAATACCGCCTACATCACCTTCGATGAATTCACGATCGACTCTGCCATTGAGACGCTTTCGGATTGCTATGCGCTGGAAGAAAAGGACGCCCTGCCGGATTGTACTGCCTGTCCAGCCCACAGTCTTTCTCCTGCGGCAACCTGGTGCCCTGGGCCTTCAAGGCCGACGGACGGGTGACGCTGCTGGACCGTGTGAGCGGCGGCGGAAGCTGCGCGGTGGATTTCCTGACCACCGCCTGGGGAACAAGCTATCAGCTTTCCGGCCCAAACCGGATGTCCTTTGTGAAGAACGGCGCGTACTACGACGTGGACCAGGGCGCTGAACCGGACGTTTTCATCCGGGATTTCCGCAACATCTATGATCGCAACGCCCTGACCGAAATCGTGAACAGCCTGAACTGATCCTTCAGCAACGCCCCTCCCTTTACCGCACAGGCAGCCGGAGGAGTTGCTTCCGGGTAATCAAAAAGTGAACCGAACGAGGAGAAACACGCATGATACAGGATATTCAGCCGCATGTGCTGCGCAATGAATTCATTCCGGGACGCGGAGTGGAGCCTGAGGGATGGCTTTTTCTGTTCAGGGATGAGGATGTGCTTTGCACCATCGAAAACGGCACGGTGCGCCTGCCGCGCGTGAAGGATTTGCCGGAGGAGGGGGAGCGCCGGTACCTTTTTGCGCTGGACGACGTGCCCTGCTATCTGGGCATGGAGGCGCTTGATCAGCTCGCAAACGGGATGGAATGGGTGAGCGTGCGCCAGCTGCGCCGACTGGCGGAGGGCCCCCGGGAGGCCATATTCGCCACATGGACGGCCTTCCAGCTCTATAATTGGTACCGGGACAACCGCTTCTGCGGGCGCTGCGGCGTTGCGACGTTTCCCGCGCCGGATGAGCGCGCCATGGAGTGTCCCCACTGCAAGCGCCGCATCTATCCACGGATCATTCCTGCGGTGATCGTGGGCGTTACAAACGGGGACGAAATCCTGATGACGCGCTACAACGGCAGGGATATTCCCTACTATGCGCTGGTGGCGGGCTTTACCGAGATCGGCGAGACCCTGGAGCAGACGGTGGCCCGGGAGGTCATGGAGGAAACCGGGCTGCGGGTAAAGAACATACGCTATTACAAATCCCAGCCCTGGGCCATTGTGGACGACCTGCTGGCGGGCTTTTACTGCGACGTGGACGGCGATACGCAGATTCACATGGACGAAAGGGAACTCAAGGAGGCCGTGTGGGTGCGCCGTGGGGATGTGGTGGGACAGCCCAACGATTACAGCCTG
This sequence comes from Clostridia bacterium, assembly GCA_017459565.1. Lineage (GTDB taxonomy): Bacteria > Bacillota > Clostridia > Christensenellales > Aristaeellaceae > UBA2862. The sequence goes on from JAFUCP010000055.1 coordinate 3,298, forward strand.
ACCAACGAGATGATGCTGTTGTTCAGGGACGGTAAAGAGCCGCGGTGAGCGTGATAACCCATTAAACAAACCGAAGTCTTTACAGACTTCGGTTTGTTTAATGGGGCGTGAGGCTGCCTTCAGTCCTCCCACTGGGCGTCGCCCCATTTGTCGGGGGATTCGTCCACATCCAAAGGCGCGTCCGGCTCATCAAAGCTGGTGAAAATGTCCCGCATCAGCGCTTCGTTATAGACCAGCCCCTTCAAGGCATCGCGGCCGACCACGCTGTCGGTGCCGAGACAGGCCTTGCAGCGGTAGCCGCAGTCCGGGCATACGCAGCCCAGTTCCAGCCCCTCGGACTGGACCATATAGGTATCGCACACATGACAGCTGCAACGCATTTATAAGCCTCCCTCTTGCGAACGATGGATTTCCTTTCCGTCCAACAGCGCCCGGACAAGCGCCTCCCCATGGTATATCAGCGTCAGTTCAAAGAAGCTGTCCCGCTCATCGAGAAGCCTCAGAAAAATGCGGTCGCCCTCCCAAAGCGTAAGGGAAAACCAACGGTCCTTGTCGATCCAGGCCAGTTCGCCCTCGTCACATTCGATCATGTCGCCCGAAAACCGCGTGGCGGTGAACAGGTGCATGTCCTCGTCAGGGTATGCGTCGTTGCGGAAGCGCACCAAACCGCGGTAACGGCAGTCCAACAGCGTCAGTCCCGTCTCCTCCGCACATTCCCGAAGGATGCAATCCATGGGCGTTTCACCCGGTTCGATGTGTCCGCCGATGCCGATCCACTTGTCCCGGTTGTCGTCCCTCTCCTTTTTCGTGCGGTGGAGCATGAGAAACGCGCTTCCCCGTTGAATGTAGCACAGCGTGGTCTGCTTCATGGCGTCCTCCCGTTCAGACGAGCTTTCGACACTGTCTATTCTATCACATCGCGAGCAGCATTTCAATGCTTAAAGCTTCAGCCGGATTCCGCACAGGGACAACAGGGCAGGGGCCTGGGCCAGGGATACGGTGGTGCCCTCCAGCCATGCCACCGATGTGCGCAGGGCATCGATCGCGCAGTCGGACAAATCCACGCCCTTCATGGGCGTTTCGATGATCTCGGCCCGGGTCAGATCGCAGCCGGAGAGCAGAAGTTCCCTTTGCGAACAGCGGTGAAACAGCACATGGCCCATTGGGCAGTCGATGAAGCCGGTGTTCTGCAGCTTCACTTCCACAAACCCGGCGTAATTCAGCTGGCAGCGCTCAAATCGCGCGTCGCGCAGGCTCATGCGGCTGAAAGACGTTCCTGAGCAGCGGCAGTCCTCAAAACAAACGCGGCGCAGAGTGCCATCCCGAAGCTGGAAGCCGGAGAGGTCGCAGCTCTCGAAGCGGCAGTCCGTGAAGTGAACGCGCTCAATATCACAGTTGTCAAAGCGCACCCTGCGAAAAACACATCGGCTGAAGTCGAGGACGCGGGCGCTGACCAGCTCCAGCAGATCATCCTCGAACAGCGCATTCTCGATGGTGTCCGCTTCTCCGACGGCGGCGCTGGTACGTTCCGACAGGTCCGAGGGCATGATCGCGCCGATTGCGGGCAGCTTGATGGCCATATGCAATCCTTCTTTCAAATTGATTACAGATTGACTACAATATTAGCACATAATGGGCAGAAGGTGGACGGTGTGCATGAAAATTAACTTTTCGGTTGTATAATATAGTAAGAATACTATGCACACGCGGAGGCGGACATGGCAAAGACATATACGGCAAGCGATATACAGGTGCTGGAGGGATTGGACGCGGTGCGTATGCGCCCCGGCATGTACATCGGCTCCACGGGCTCCAGGGGCCTGCACCACATGATTTGGGAAATCGTGGACAATGCCATTGACGAGGCAGCCAACGGCTACGCCACCCAGATCAACGTGACGCTCAAGAAGGACGGCTCCTGCGAGGTGGCGGACAACGGACGCGGCGTACCTGTGGATATCCACCCGAAGCTGGGCATTTCCGCCGTGGAGGTGGTCTATACCCAGCTGCACGCGGGCGGCAAATTCTCCGACAAGAATTATGCCTATTCCGGCGGTCTGCACGGCGTGGGCGCGTCGGTGGTAAATGCCCTTTCCGAGTGGATGGTGGTGGATGTTTACAAGGATTACAGCCACTATCAACAGCGCTTTGAATCCGTGGCGGACCCCAAGACGGGCAAAATCATATCGGGCAGGCCCGTCGCGCCCCTTGAAAAGCTGGGCAACACCCGCAAGCGCGGCACGGTGGTCTGCTTCAAACCGGATCCCCGGGTGTTTGAGGACGTGCGCTTCCAGTCCGATCTGGTGCGCCGCCGGGTGCGGGAGCTGGCATATCTCAACAAGGGCGTGCAGTTCATCTTCACCGACGAGCGGATCGCCAAGCCGGAGGACCGCGTCCGGGAATACTGCTACGAGGGCGGCCTGTCAGATTTTGTCAAGTACCTGAACACCGACAAGACCACCATCACCGATCCCATTGTGTTCGAGGCCGTTCGGGACGGCACGCTGGTGCGCGTGGCGATTCAGTACACGGATTCCTATACCGAGAACATCTATTCCTTCGTCAACAACGTGCCCACGGCGGAGGGCGGCAGCCATGAGACCGGCTTCAAGGCCGCCGTCACCAAGGCGTTCAACGACTATGCCCGCCGCGCGGGGATATTGAAGGAAAAGGACAACAACCTGGCGGGCGACGACTTCCGGGAGGGCATGACCGCCGTGGTCTACGCGGGCGTGAAGAACCCACAGTTCGAAGGCCAGACCAAGGGACGGCTGGGCAATACGGAGGTCCGGCCCATCTTTGAGGCGGTTTGTCAGGAGCAGCTGTCCATCTACCTGGACGATCTCAAGAACCAGGAGTTTGCCCAGACCATCGTGGCCAAGGCCGTCAAGGCGGCCAAGGTGCGGGAGGCGGCCCGCAAGGCCCGGGATATCGCCCGGCAGGCCAACCAGCTGGAGGCCGCGCCCCTGGTGGGCAAGCTGTCCAGCTGCACGGGCAAGAAGCCGGAGCTGAACGAGCTGTTCATCGTCGAGGGCGATTCCGCAGGCGGCAGCGCCAAGCAGGGCCGTGACCGGCGTTTCCAGGCCATACTGCCCCTGCGCGGCAAGCCCCTGAACGTGGAAAAAAAGCGGCTGGACCAGGTGCTGGCCAACGAGGAGTTCCGCAGCATCATCACGGCGCTGGGCACCGGCATCGGCGAGGACTTTGATATTTCCAGGCTGAAATACAACAAGGTCATTATCCTTTCGGATGCAGACCAGGACGGCGCGCATATCCGCGCCATACTGCTCACGTTCTTCTTTCGGTATATGCGCCAGCTGATCACCGAGGGCCATGTCTACATCGGTATGCCGCCGCTGTACAAGGTTGCCAAGGGCGAAAAGGCCATCTATTGCTACGATGACAACGCCCTGCCCCCGGCCATTAAGGCCATCGGCAAGGGCTACACGCTTCAGCGCTACAAGGGCCTGGGCGAAATGAACCCAGAGCAGCTTTGGGAGACCACCATGAACCCCGATGGCCGCAAGCTGATGCAGGTGGGCATTGAGGACTTCGTGGAAGTGGAGCGCCGCGTGACCATCCTCATGGGCGATAAGGTGGAGCCCAGAAGGGAATACATCAGCATGTATGCCAACTTTAACAAGGAAGATAACTTTGTGCCCGTGAACGAGGGTGCGTAAGGGGAGCAAAATGTCGCTGGGACTGAAGAGGGGAACGGTGCGCCTTGAGGCGCATGACCCTGCGTGGGATGCCGCCGCCCGGGAGGTGATCGCTGCGCTTTGGGCGGTTCTGGGCAGCGCGGCGGTGGATATTCAGCATGTGGGAAGCACGGCTGTTCCGAAAATTGCCGCCAAGCCCATCGTGGATATCGCGGTGGCGGTGAAGCGGACCGAAGCGCTTGAAGACTATGACGATGAGCTGGCAAAGCGGGGCATCGTCTTTCGAAAAACGGAGTTTCAGAATGACCGGCTCTATGTCATGGGAGATGGAGAAACCCGCACCCATCACATTCACATGGTTTGCGCGGACAGCACAAGGTGGAAAAACTACATCGCGCTCCGGGACTACCTGAACGCGAACGAGGCCGCGGCGGACCGTTATTTCAAGCTGAAGCGCAAGCTGGCCGAACAATTCGCCGAGGACCGAAACGCCTATACCCAGGGAAAGTCGGAACTGATCGAGCGGCTGCTGGATGAGGCGGCAGTCTGGCGGCGGAGCGATAAAAACGAGCAAAACAACATGATTTAGGGAGCGTCCAATGGCAAGAAAGAAGAAGGAAGAGCCGACTCAGAAGCGGCCGGAGGAGATCATACAGCGCACCATGGAGGACGTGATGCACGACTCCATGATGCCCTATTCGGAGCATGTCATACTGGAGCGCGCGCTGCCCAGGGTGGAGGACGGACTCAAGCCCGTGCAGCGGCGCATACTGTTCACCATGCACGAGCTGGGCAATACCCCCGACAAGCCCCACCGCAAGTGCGCCCGCATCGTGGGAGACTGCCTGGGCAAATACCATCCCCACGGCGACAGCTCCGTCTATGACGCGCTGGCCCGCATGGCGCAGCCCTTTGTGATGCGCGCCATGCTGGTGGACGGCCACGGCAACTTCGGCTCCATCGACGGTGACAGTCCCGCCGCCATGCGATATACCGAGGCCCGCATGACCGACGCGGCCATGGCCATGCTCCGGGACATCGAAAAGGACACGGTGGGCTTTCATCTGAACTTTGACGATACCCAGAAGGAGCCGGACCTGCTGCCCGCTCGCTTCCCGAACCTGCTGGTCAACGGCGCCAACGGCATCGCCGTGGGTCTTGCCACCAGCATACCGCCCCACAACCTGGGCGAGGCCATCGACGCCGTGGTGGCGCAGATCGACCGGCCGAAGATCACCACCCAGGAGCTGATGGCCATCATGCCGGCGCCGGACTTTCCCACCGGCGGTGTGCTGGCCAGGGACGCAGAGCTTGCCCAGGCTTATGAAACGGGCCGGGGCAAGCTGAAGGTTCGCGCCAAGGTCCACATTGAGGACGGCGCGGCGGGCCGGAAGCTGATCGTGGTGGACGAGGTGCCCTATCAGGTCAACAAAGCCGCGATGCTGGAGAAGGTGCTGAAGGTCAGCGAGGAAAAGAAGGGCGTCTTCAGCGGCATCTATGATATCCGGGACGAGTCCGACCGCATGGGTTTGCGCGCTGTGGTGGAGGTGCGCAAGGATGCCGATCCCGAAAAGATACTGAACGCGCTGTACAAGTATACGGACTTCCAGACCACCTTCGGCGTGAATATGGTGGCCATTGCCGAGGGCAAGCCGCGTCAAATGGGCATCCGGCAGATGATCGGCTATTACATCGACCATCAGAAGGACGTGGTGACCCGCCGCACGAGGTATGAGCTTCAACAGGCGGAGGCCCGCGCCCATATCCTGGAGGGTCTGATCATTGCCGTGGACAACCTGGACGAGGTCATACGGCTGATCCGCGGCAGCAAGACCCCGAAGGAGGCCAGGGAAAAGCTGATTGCCCGCTTCGCGCTCTCGGAGATACAGGCCCAGGCCATACTGGACATGCGCCTGCAAAGGCTGACCAACCTGGAGGTTCTCTCCCTGAAAAAGGAGTACGAGGAACTCACTAAGCTGATTGCGAACCTCAAGGCCATCCTTGCCAGTGAACGAAAGCTCATGAGCGTGATCAAAAAGGAACTCATGGAGGTTCGGGAAAAGTTCGCGGACCCGCGCCGCACCCAGCTGGTGGATTCCTTTGAGGAAATCGTGATCGAAGAGGAAAAGCCCGTGGCCGACGAAACCGTGGTGATCCTCACCCATGCGGGCTTTATCAAGCGCATGGCGCCCAAGGCCTATGATAAGGCTCTGGCCGGCGGCGAATTCAGCGATCCGCCGCGCCAGGAGATCCGCACCATGAGCGACGCGAAGCTGCTGTTCTTCACGGACGTGGGCAACGCCTACATCCTTGCGGCGGACAGGATCGCCGAGGCGGCCCGCGCCAAGGAACGCGGCCTGCCGCTGGGCGGCGTGCTGGCAGGGCTGGAGAAGGACGAGAGCCTCGTGGCGCTGCTGGATGCCGGCGACTGGTCCGGCGAATTGATGTTCGTCACCCGAAAGGGCCTGATCAAGCGCACAGCGCTATCCGAATACAATGTGCGCAAGTCCAGGTTCGCTGCGCTGAATCTGAAAAACGGCGACGCGCTCATGGATGTGCTTCGCCCGAACGGCTGCGAAAGCGCGCTGCTGCTCACAAAGGGCGGCATGGCGATTCATTTTTCCATCGACGATGTTTCCGTCATCGGCCGCACGGCCGCGGGCGTCAAGGCCATTGCGCTGAGCGCGGAAGACGAGGTGGCTTATGCTTTTGTCCACAACAGCGAGGGCGAGGTCGTGATGATTTCCGATATGGGCTATATGAAGCGCTGCCTGCTGATTGATTTTGAGCGCCAGGCCCGGGGCGGCAAGGGTGTGAAAGCCTTCAACTTCCTCAAGAATGGCTCCAATGGCAGCGTGCTGGCCGGGGCGCTGCTGGTGCAGGAACCCTTCAACTTCAACATTGTGCAAAAAAACGGAACACTGACGCCCTGCAACACGGAGGACGTGTCCATCGAGCCCCGGAGCGGGCGCGGACAGCCCTATGCCGTGGTGGTGATGGACGATGTGGTTACGGCGCTGGTAAAGCGCTGACGCTTGCGCATTAGAACGCTGTGTGGTATACTGAAATAAACATGACACGCTGTTGTCATGTTTATTCTTTTGCGGAAAGGGCGATGCGTTCATGCGCTATGAATGGATGGACGAATACCTGATGGGCAAGCGAGCCGTGACCAGGGATTTGCAGCCGGAATGGAACTGGATACGCTACAAGGTAGGTGACAGGATGTTCGCCGCGATCCTACTGGACGATGAAAACCGACCGTATTACATAAATCTCAAGCTTGAACCGACGGAGGGCGAATTTCTGCGGGGTCAGTATGAGGATATCATCCCGGGCTACTATTCCGACAAACGCTGCTGGAATTCCGTCATGCCCGACGGCGCGGTGCCGGACGAGCTGCTCAAATCCCTGCTGGACAAGTCCTATCGGCTGGTGCTGGAGGGCTTCGGCAAGCAAAAGCAGCGGGAAATACTGGGCCTTAGCTGCTGCGGCACGGATTGCTCCGCGTGCGTTCTGCTGGGAAAGCCTTGCCAGGGCTGCAACGCCGCGAAGGGCAAGGTTTTCCACGCTCCAAAGGGAAAGCCCTGTCCGATCTACGCCTGCTGCGTGAACCGCCGCCGTTATGCCACGTGCGGCCAGTGCCCGGAGGTTCCCTGCAAGCTGTGGCGTGAAACGAGGGACCCAAACCTCACCGATGAGGCCTTCGACGCTTCGATACAGACCAGAGTCTCAAATATGAAGCTATAAAAGACTACGTTCTGTTTGTGCGCCTCTGTGCTTGCAGACAACAGAAAAGCCGCTTTCGCGGTTTTCAGACCGCTGAAAAAGCCCGAAAACGCAGAAATTTCCGGATATACCGCTCGTGCGGTTGAAATTTCTGGTTCCTGCATCAGGACAGCCTGCAAATTCGGTTACTTACGCTCGTGTAAGCGCCCTCATTTGCAGGCTGTTCTTCCTTATCTTGCAGGCTTTTCAACGGCCTGTCGATTTATTGACTTTGTCAATATCCTGAAAGCCACATTCGCGACTTTTCTCATGCCTCCCTGCTCTTTTGATAAATTTGATAGGCGGCGTCAAGAATGGGTCTGTCGCCGTCATAGGTCAGCATATCCCGTGCCTTTTCCACGGGATAGTAATTGCCGTTCAAAAAGCCCTGCTCATAGGAAATATGAAAGACTCCGTCCAGCGCGCGCATGGCGAACCACTGGATGCGGTTGCTGATCTCACGCCCGCGGCTTTCGGAGAAGAAGTCGTAACGGGTGTTGCCCGCGATGCCGATGATCTCGGCGTGTATACCGGCCTCGTCCTCCACGCGCCAGAGGGCCACGTCGTTGGAACGGTTGCAGTTGCGAATGACGCCCTTGGGCATCACCCATTCGCCACGGTCGCTCATCAACAGAAAAACCTCTTCGCCGTAGAACACCACGCCGCCGGCACAGCTGCGAATGGCGCCTGCCATAACAATCACCTTCCTTTGCGGTCCTGTAATGATAGCACAAAAGGCCCAAAAAAGCAAATGCAAATATGTGTCATGCTTAAAAGCACTGTTTTTGTGGACAAATCGGGCGAATGATGGTAAAATGTAAAAGCGGGATTATAAAGCCAAAGAGAGGGGAACGGTCGATGAATGAAACGCTGGCAAAGTGGGTTGAAGAGAGCAGGCGCATCGTGTTCTTTGGCGGCGCGGGCGTATCCACCGAAAGCGGGATTCCCGATTTCAGAAGCGTGGACGGCCTCTACAATCAGCAGTACGACTATCCGCCGGAGACCATACTCAGCCATACCTTTTTCATGCGCAAAACGGAGGAGTTTTTCCGCTTCTACCGCAACAAAATGCTGTTCCCCGACGCCCTTCCCAACGCCGCGCACAGAAAGCTGGCTCATTGGGAGGCAGCGGGCAAGCTGACGGGCATCGTCACCCAGAACATCGACGGGCTGCATCAGAAAGCGGGGTCGAAGCGCGTGTATGAGCTGCACGGCTCTGTGCTGCGCAATTACTGCATGAAATGCCGCAAATTTTACAGCCTTGACGATATCATGCATACCCAGGGCGTGCCCAGGTGTACGTGCGGAGGCGTAATCAAGCCGGATGTGGTGCTGTATGAGGAGCCGCTGGACAACGAGGTGGTGACCCGGGCCTGCGCGGCCATTGAGCAGGCGGATATGATGATTATCGGCGGCACCTCGCTGAACGTGTATCCCGCGGCCGGGCTTGTGGACCTGTACCGGGGCAGCCGCCTGGTGCTGGTCAACCTTTCGGGCACGCCCCAGGACGACCGCGCGGATCTGGTGATCCGCGAGCGCATCGGCCAGGTGTTTGCCGAACTGCCCTGACCGGCCATGTCCGAACGGATCGTTGCCTTCGGGCCCGTCGCGCCGCCGGACGCCCGCGTGCTTGTGCTGGGAAGTATGCCGAGCGCGAAATCGCTGGAGCAGGGCTTTTACTACGCCCATCCCCAGAACGCCTTCTGGCGCATCATGGCCCAAGCACTTGACGAGCCCTTTTGCGAGGACATTGACGGGCGCAGGGCACTTCTCTGGCGGCATGGCATCGCCCTTTGGGACGTGCTGGAAAGCTGTGAAAGGGTGGGTTCTCTGGACAGCGCCATTCGAAAGCCCTGCCTCAACGATTTTGACGGCCTTTTTCAGCGCTGTCCATGCATCGCGCGGGTGCTGTTCAACGGCGCGTTTGCCCAGCGGTTGTTTATGAAGCACTGCGCGCAATATCTTGAGGGCCGAAGTTGGGCACGGATGCCATCCACGAGCCCCGCATACACATTATCTTATGAAAGGAAGCTGGCGCAATGGCGCGAGGGGCTGGGACTCTGACCCCGCCGCCATCCGGCCCGGTGTTGAAAAATGAGCATTAATCCCTGCGAAATCATTCGCAAAAAGCGCTTCGGGGGGGAGCTGAACGAGGCGGAAATACGCGCCTTTGTAACCGGCGTGGTGGACGGCAGCTTTGCCGACTATCAGACATCCGCGCTGCTGATGGCCATTTGCATCAACGGCATGACGGACCGGGAGACCCTCGCTTTGACGCTGGCCATGGCGAAATCCGGCGATATACTGGAGCTTTCCGATATTGACGGCGTGAAGGCGGACAAACACTCCACCGGCGGCGTGGGCGATACGACATCGCTGATCCTCGTGCCCCTGGTGGCGGCCTGCGGCGTGAAGATGGCCAAGATGTCCGGGCGTGGGCTTGGCTTTACCGGCGGCACGCTGGACAAGCTGGAATCCATCCCGGGCATGAGCGTTTCCAAGGACATTGAAGGCTTTAAGAGCCAGGTGCGGGAAACGGGCTGTGCCATCATCGGCCAGACGGCGGAGCTGGCCCCGGCGGACAAGGTGCTGTATGCCCTCAGGGACGTAACCTCCACGGTGGACTGCCTGCCCCTGGTGGTTTCGTCCATCCTGTCCAAAAAGCTGGCTGCGGGCTGCGACGTGGTGGTGTTGGATGTAAAGACCGGCAGCGGTGCGATCATGGATACGCCGGAAAAATCCCGCCAGCTGGCGGAGACGATGGTGCGCATCGGCAATATGAGCGGCAAGCGCTTTTCCGCGCTGATCACCGATATGGACCAGCCCCTGGGCAACTACATCGGCAACGCGCTGGAGGTGGAGGAAGCCATCGACGTGTTGGCGGGCCGCGCGTCGGGCGATCTGAAGACCGTGGCGCTGGCCCTGGGCGCGCATATCCTGCGAAATGCCGGCAGGGCCGCCAGCGTGGAGGAGGGCGTGTCCATGCTGGAAGCGAAGCTTTCAAGCGGTGAGGGTCTTGAAAAGCTGGGCGACATGATCCAGGCCCAGGGTGGTGATCGCCGGGTCGTAAAGGACACCAGCCTTTTGCCCAAGGCGCCGCACCGCATTGAGCTGCGGGCGGACCGGGCGGGCTATGTGACACGGATGCATACCAGTGATATCGGAAACGCCGCCAAGCTGCTGGGCGCGGGGCGGGAGCGCAAGACGGACGCGCTGGATCTGTCCGTGGGTATCGTGATGCACAAGCGGCTGGGAGACGCCGTCCGGCGCGGCGACTTGCTGGCGACGCTGCACGCGGGCGAAAAATCGGACCGTGTGGGCGCCTATAACCTGCTGAAGCGCTCCATTGAAATCGGGGCGGAGGCGCCGGAAAAGAAGCCGCTGATCCAGGCGGTGGTGGAATGACGCAGCGCATGGGGACGACAACCTGGCAATGAGCAAGAGCAAGCGATTTGAACAACCGCCGCAGCCGGCCGAACCGCGCCGCGGCGCAAACTGGTTCCTGTCGCCCGGAGGCGGGCTTCGCACTGGCTGGCTGCTGGCGGCCAGCCTGCTTTGCTATGCTCTGGCGGCCATGGCCGCGCGGCTCGGCTTGCAAACGCTGTTTTCGGCGCTGTTTCAAGCATGGGGGATACGCGCGGAAAACGCCCATCTCGCGCCCGCGTGGGCGCGCGCCGTATACGTCTGGCATGGCAGCGCCGTGACGGTGGCCGTCGGGGCGGCACTGCTGCTGATGGCCGTGCCGTTCAGGCGGGTGTGGCTGGGCAAAAGTGGAAAAATAGGTCCTCCCGGTGGCGCGTTTGTCCACGCCGCGCTGACGGGCCTGGGCATGGCCCTTGGCATCGCCGCGGCGGGCCTGGCCCTTGACAGTATGAGGACCCTTTGGCCCCTGAACGCGCCGCGCCTGGCCTGGCGACAGCCGATCCTGTGCGGCGTCAGCCTGTTTGCGGCGCTGGCGGAGGAGACCTTTCTGAAGCGCGTGCTGTATGACGGCCTGCGCGTCCGCTGGGGCTGCGTATGGGCGACGGCGATCGTGTGTGCCGTGTTTTTCCTGTCAAACGGAGGCTACGCCGGAAATGTGATATCCGGCTTCAACGTGCTGCTGCTGGGCGCGCTGTGCTGCGCGCTTTACGCGAAGCGGGGATTTTGGGCCGCTGTGGGGCTGCGTTGGGGCTGGAGCGCCGCCGTGGTGTTTTTGATGGGCTTCGGCGGACGGGACAGCGCCGTGTACCGAATGTTCGGCGTGTCAGAGCAGCTGCTGACTGGCGGCGACGCCGGGCCGGTTTACGGACTCTGGGCGACGCTGGCCTTTGCCGGGGCGCTGCTATGGCTTGAGCGCGAATGGATCAAAGAAAGACTGCATATCAATAATCGTCGACGCCATCCTGCGGATGTCGCCGACCAGGAAAAAGTTCCGTTTTCCTAATCATGTACAATTCCCAAAAGGCCGCGCCATGAGGCGCGGCTTTTCATAGCCGTGATCAAGGCCTGTAAACCCTGAGTTTGCGCGCAATCAGGCGTACGTCAAAGGGCAGGCCGTCGTATATCTCCCCGTCGATCTGTATGGACAGAGGCGCGTCTGAGATGATGGTCAGCCGGCGGTCGCGGCGAAAGGCGGTGGTGGGCAGCTCAAGTATGCGGCTTTTCAGCAGCTTTATCAGAGCGGCGGGAATACGCGCGCGGGATATGCCGTCCACGATCACAATATCCATCAGCCCGTCGTCTATCTCGGCCTCGGGACACACGGGGATGCCGCCGCCGATGCGCCTCCCGTTTCCGGCGCAGGCGATCAGCGCGCTGTGGGGCCGCCTTGCGCCGTCCAGACATTCGGAAAAGCTGCGCGGCCTGTAGGAGATCAGGGTCATAAGCAGCGAGGCCAGGTAGGCGGGGGAGCCCTTCAGCAGCTTCATCCGCCCGTAGCGCCTGAGTATCTCCACATCGATGCCCGTTCCGATGACGTTGATGCCGCGCACGCCGCCACATTCCATGTAGTCCGTGTGCCTGGCTTCGCCCTCAAGCAGCAGCTTCAGCGCCGCCAAGGGCGCATCGGGAATGTGCGCCGCCGCCGCGAAGTCATTTCCGCTGCCGCAGGGCATGATACCCAGCCGGACCTTCGCGGGGTCGTCTATGCCGTTCAGAACCTCGTTCAGCGTGCCGTCCCCGCCCATGGCCACGATATCCAAATCAGCGTCGCCTGCGCCGCAGGTCAGCTCTTTGGCGATTTCGATGGCGTGCCTGGCGCGGCGGGTTTCATAAAACCGATATTCAACGCCTGAAGCGACCAGCAGCCCGTCCAATTCAGCGCGGCAGCGCGCGGACCGGCCCTTTCCGGCAATGGGGTTGTATATGAAGTGGTACATGTTGCAGGAGACCTTTCCGTCCGGGCGGAATGATCGCCGCCTCTTCCGTTTCCATTTGCGGAAATAAGAAAAGCAGGCCGCGTTGGGATGGCGCGCGATGGGGGGAGCGCGCCGTCACGTCCGATTCCTAAGGAAGGGGGCAATCTGAGGGAGATCAGCTGAATCGAACGCGGTCTGCCTTGTAGATAAAGCATACGCGCCAATTATCAACTCAATATAAACTCCGGCGGAGCCGGACGCAAAAAAACGCGGCCTGTCAGAACGGCACATATCCACATTACAAATGAGGCCTCGACAGAATCAACAGGGTTTTTCCCGGGAATACATGATGTCATAAGCCTGCATCCGCGGCAGATCGTGCATTGAACATTACAAACGAAGGCCGCCCTTGAAGAGCCCTTTTCGTTCCTGTGCGGGGTTGAGCGCGCGTTACGGTCGGCCGACGGAATTGCGCTGCACCAGCTCGCCCGCGACGGGGACGCGCAGCTCGCGGGGAATCTGCGCGCCGTGGAGCAAATCCAGCAGGCACTGCGCGGCCCTGTAGCCGATTTCATGCAGGGGCAGCGCCATGCTGGTCAGCGACGGGGCCAGAAAATCCGCCGCGTCCGTGTTGTCGTAGCCGATGACCGAGAGGTCCCGGCCCGCGTGCAGGCCCTGTGCAGACAGATAATCGTATACACCGGCGGCGATGAAGTCCTGAGCGCATATGACGGCGGTTGCCCCGTTCGCAAGCAGCTTCTCCGCGGCCTCGAAGCCGGTTTGCCGGCCCCAGTGCTTGCAGTAGACCAGCTCCGGGTCATAGGTCAGGCCCGCGTCCTCCAGGGCCTGGCGATAGCCCTTCAGACGGTTGATGACGTGGATATTGTCTGGTTCGCCGCCGATAAAGCCGATTTTGCCGTGGCCGTTTTCGATGAGGAACCGGGCCGCCTTTGCGCCGCCGCCCACGTCGTCCAGAATGAAGGCGGGCACATCGGGATCCTCCGGAAAGGCGTAAATGCAGACCACGGGCGTCTTGGGGTCCTGCCCGATGCCGCGGACCGTGCGCTCATGTCCGCCGACGTACAGCACGCCGTCCACACGGAACCGCCTGAGCTGCTCCAGCGCGGGCTGCAGCACCGACTGGTACAGCGCGTCGTCGTTGAACCAGGAATCGCTCCAGCGCGAATACAGGCGAAGGTTTTGCAGGATGATGTGATAGCCGTGGGCCTCGCAGCACTCCATAATGCCATCGATGATCCCGGGAATATTGAACATGATAAGGTCGTCCGCGATGACGCCGATCATCCCGGAGGCCTTTGCGCGCAGCCCCTTGCCCAGATAGCTGGGCTGGAAGCCCGTCTGCTGTATGACCTCGCGGATTCGTCGCGCCGTCTCGGGGCTGACGCGGCCTGTTCCGTTGATCACATTGGATATGGTTGCCGATGAAACGTTGCATATCCTAGCCAATTCTTTTATCGTCATATCGTATTCTCTCCCGGGTTTTGGATAGCTGCCGGATCGCCGCCTGTGAAGCGCCAGCTTCTCACCGGCGGTTCGTCTTCTGAAATATGAAGCGTCCGTCCGTTGACATGTACATTGGTAGCTGCGGGGCGCTTCCTCGAAACTGTCAGCCTTGTGACGCTCCCGTCGTCGAAGTCGAAATCGAGAGTGACGCCGCCCGGCGCGCGCAGACCGGCCGCGTGACCGTGCCGCCAGGCATCCGGCAGGGCGGGAAGAATGTCGATGTCAGAGCCTTGCCCCGTGACGAGCATCCGTGCGATGGCGGCGCAGATGCCGAAATTCCCGTCGATCTGGAAGGGCGGGTGGGCGTCCAGCAGGCTGATATAGCTGCCGCCGTGTTCGAGGTTGCAGGCCGTGCCGGCCTCCACGGGCCGAAGCTGCCGCCGGAGCAGGCTGTGGGCGTGGTTCCCGTCGCCCAGCGCGGCCCAGGCAGCCGTCTTCCATGCCAGGCTCCAGCCCGTGCCGTCGTCTCCCCGCAGCAGCAGGGACTGCCTCGCGGCTTCGCGGATTACAGCGTCGGCGCTTTCGCCGGGGTACAGCGCGTAAAGGTGGGAAATGTGGCGGTGATGGGGCTCCGCCTCCTCGTATTCCGCGTCCCATTCCATGAGCTGGCCTCTGCTTCCGACCTTCAGCGGGGGCAGCCGGTCCAGGGCGCTTCGCGCCTCGGCAGACATGGGTTCGGTCGTGCGCAGCCGGTTAAGAATATGCAGATAATCCTCCAGGACCTCGCGCATGATCGTCGTCGTCATGGCGCTGCGGGCGGCCACGCCGCACCTTCGCCCCTCATAGAGGAAGTGGTTCTCCGGGGAGGATGCCGGCGCAATGGTCAGGGCGCCTTCGCCGTCCGGCACCGCCACGTCCAGGTAAAAGCGCGCGACAAGGCGGTAGAGTGGAAGCGCGCGGTCGCGCAAAAAAACGTCGTCGGGGCTATAGCGGTCATGCTCCATGAGATGGCGCAGCATCCAGCCCAGCGACATGGGCCAGAAGGCGAAGCCGCCGAAGCCCGCGTGGCGCTCGCCCACGGGATTTGACAGTCGCCAGATATCCGTGTTGTGGTGGGACACCGCGCCGCCCACGCCGTAATGCGCCCGGGCCGTGCGCTGGCCGGTGACGCACAGATCGCCGATCAGGCGGAAAAGCGGCTCGCACAGCTCCGGCAGATTCACCGCTTCCGCGGCCCAGTAGTTCATCTGAGTGTTGATGTTGATGGTATAATTGCAACTCCATATCGCCCGCAGGTCCTGGTTCCAGATGCCCTGCAGGTTTGCGGGCTCGCCGCCGGGACGGGAGCTGGCGATCAGCAGGTAGCGGCCATAGTGGAACAGCAGCGCGCACAGCCCGTCGTCGTCGTCGTACTGTCCCCGTATGCGCGCGTCCGTGGGCAAATCGTCATATCGATCATCTCCCAGCGCCAGATCCACGCGGTCAAACAGACGGCGGTGATCCGCCACATGGGCCTCAAGAGCCGCACGCCATGTCAGGCCCAAGAGGCGCTCAAGGTCTGCCTCACAGAGTGCCTTTTCATCCCGGCCGTCCACAAAGGGCTGGCGGTCATAGCCGTTGAAGCTGGTCCGGGCAACCAGCCTCAATTCGACGGAATCGGCGTCGCGAATGCTGAGCGTTTCGCCGCGCGCTTCGATGCGCCCGCCTATGGCCGTCGCAGTCAGCACCGCCCTTGCGCGCATACCCTTGCGCTCTGGCTCCGGCAGATAGGTGACGGGATTGTCGCAGTCGATATAGGAGGGTACGACATCCGAGGGCGCCAGCACATCCAGAACCAGCCTGCCGCCTTCGGCCCGGCAAGCGCCGCGCAGCGCAGAGGAGAGGGAAACATCGATGTTAATCGCGCCGGGACGGTCTGCCGAGAGCCGTACCAGCAGCGCCTGGGCGGGATGGGAGACGAAGGCTTCACGGGTAAAGCGCGCCTCGCCCAGCCGATAGCATGTTTCATGGATGGCGTCCGACAGTGAAAGCCTGCGCACCAGGTCGCGCGCCTCCCGGTCGCCCGTATGCGCGATCGTCATATCGCCAAGGGGCAGGTAGCTCTGGGTAAACGCGCCAAGCAGCTTATCATCGATCAGCGACTGTGCCTCGATCAGCCTGCCTGCCAGCGCCAGATCGCGGGCCTGGGCGTAGTGGGCCGCGGCGCCGACGCGGTCGGTCTGCCTGGGATAGCCGGACCACAGCGTCTCTTCGTTCAGGGCCATGCGCTCCACGCGCCCGCCGCCAAAGACCATGGCGCCGATCCGACCGTTGCCGATGGGCAGCGCTTCCTCCCACCGCTGTGCGGAAGAACGGTACCAAAGCTCCTTATTCACAATCTTCGAGCCTCCCATCGCAGGTCCAGGATTCCGGGGAAAAAACGAGACAGCAAAAACATGACTGATATATCGTCTTAATGTTATGGGAAACCGTCGATGCCGTCAAGGTATGTCTTGTAAACTGGCGGTCGAATAAAGCGAAGGCGATGATCATTTGTTGCAAAAGATCTGAACAGAGCTTCATCCGGCCCGCAATCCGTAAAGCTTGCCGAATAAGCAGAATTATGGCAGCAGCGTATTCATAATGAATTACAATTGCAACAATTGTATGATACAATAACACAGTATGGATATTTATGCGGATGAGTATCTCAACCGCGCAAAAGCCGATTCCTGATTTATCCTGACAGCATGGATGGACAACCGCAAACCATCGACAAAACTTTAGCGTGGGAGGGTTGCCTGTGATTCAGTGGATCTTTTACGCCATGGTTTATCTTGGAAGCGCGCTCATGGCCTATAATATCTATGGGTTTATATGCTTTACCCGCTTCATCAGGAAGATGAAGACCTGGAACCAGGGCAGTTTGATTCTCAGCATCCCCGTCATGCTGCTGGTATTCTTCCTGCTGGGCTATATTGCGATTGGGCTCTTTGCGGAGCCGTCAATTTTCGTGGGCGGCGTGCTTTTCGGCGGCAGCATATTCGTATTTGTGATGTACAAGCTGCTGAACAACATCGTTCAGCGCGTCGTCGAGAGCGAGCATCTTGAAGCGCAGCTGTTGGCCGCAGAGGAGAGCAGCCGGGCGAAGTCCAACTTCCTCGCCAGCATCAGCCATGAGATGCGCACGCCCATGAACGTCATCCTCGGGCTGGATACCCTCGCCATGAACACGCCCGGCCTGCCCCGGACGACAAAGGAGCAGCTGGAGAAAATCGGTCACAGCGCAAGGCATCTGTCAGAGCTGATCAACGGCATACTCGATATGCAGCAGATCGAGAGCGGGGAGATGAAGATCAACAGCGAGCCTTTTTTGCTGATGGAGGCTCTGGAGCAGGTCAACGCCCTGGCATCCTCGGCCTGCGAGGAAAAGGGACTGGCCTACTGCTTCTCCTTTGACGATTGTGCGGAGCAGCGCTACGACGGCGATGTGACGCAGCTGAAGCGGGCGATCATGTGCCTGATGGACAATGCGGTCAAATATACCGACGCGCCCGGCACGGTGAAATTCATCGTCAGCGGCGCAAGCGCCCAGGAGACGACCAGACAATTGCACTTTACCGTTCTGGATACCGGCGTGGGCATCGACGAAGCGTTTCTGGAAAAGGTGTTTGAACCCTTCGCCCAGGAGGATGAGAGCTATACCAACCGCTTCGGCGGCAGCGGCATGGGCCTGACGGTGGCCAACGGCATCGTCACCCACATGGGCGGAAGGATCGACGTGGTGAGCCATAAGGGCGAAGGCTCCGCGTTCACCATCACCATCCCCATGGAGCTGTCACATCCCGACGCGCCGCCGGCGGAGGCCGGCGCGAAGCAGGACGGGGACGGCGATGCCGACAGCCTTGAGGGCCGCCGCGTCCTGATCGTAGAGGACACGCCGGAAAACGCGGAGATCGTGGCGGACCTGCTGGAGCTTGAAGGCGCTCAAAGCGAACACGCTGAAAACGGAATGGTTGCCATCAAGATGGTAACAGAATCCGAAAAATGGCATTACGACGCGATCCTGATGGATCTTCGGATGCCTGTGATGGATGGAATCGAGGCTGCGCGGAATATCCGCGCGCTGGAGCGGGAGGATGCCAGACATGTGCCGATCATCGCGCTGACAGCCAATGCCTTTGACAGCGACATACAGCACTCCAGGGAAGCGGGCATGAACGAGCACCTGGTAAAGCCCGTGGAGGCCGACAGGCTGTATGCCGTGCTTCGGAAATGGATTCGGAGCGAAATAGCGGGAAGGGGAGTGTGGACTTGATCAACTCCAAACAGATACAGAGACCGAAGCTCGTATTGGTCGTGGACGATCAGGAGATCAACCGCGATGCGCTGGGCGTGATCCTTGAGGATGATTATGAAATCATCTGCGCCTCCGACGGTTCGGAGGCACTGAAGGAGATCCAGGCGCATGTGGACAATCTTTCAATCGTCCTGCTGGATCTGATGATGCCCGTGATGAACGGCTTCGAGGTTTTGGAGCGCATGGCCGGGGACGACCGAATGAAGCACATACCCGTCATCGTGCTGACGGCGGATAAGAGCGCGGAACTGCGGGCCCTGCAAATGGGCGCGGCGGATTTCATCACCAAGCCCTTTGACGTGCCGGAGGTCATCATCGCCCGCGTGGCCAGGATCATCGAACTCAGCGAGGGCCGCCAACTGATCTCCGCCGCGGAGCATGACCCGGTGACGCTGCTGTACAGCCGAAATTTCTTCTTTGAATATGCCAACCGCTTGCACCATTATTCGCCGGAGCTTCATCTGGATGCCGTCGTCTTGGATATTGAGCAGTTCCACACCATCAACGCCGTCAACGGGCGGGACTTTGGGGACGATGTGCTGCGCGTCGTGGGCGCGGAGATCCGCGATTTTCTTTCGGAAACCGAGGGCATTGCCTGCCGCTTTGAGGCGGACCGCTTTGAAATCTATTGCGTGCCGCAGCCAGACTATCAGGCGCTGCTGGAGCGCTTCCAGCGCAGGGTGGGCCGGATATCGCCCAACGTCAGCATCCACCTGCGCATGGGTGTGAACCCCTGGCAGGAGGGCGTGGAGCCGGTATTGATGTTTGACCGGGCCCGTGCCGCCAGCACCATGGTCCGTGGCAATTACCAGAGCCCGCTGATGATCTACGACGAGGACATGCGGATGCGGGAGCTGCGGGACCGCCGCTTCCTGAATGAATTACGCTCTGCCATCCAAACGCGGCAGCTCAGGGTTTTCTATCAGCCGAAATACGATATTCAGTGCGACCCGCCCAGACTTTCCAGCGCCGAAGCGCTGATTCGCTGGCAGCACCCGGAGCTTGGCATGATCAGCCCCGGAGATTTCCTGCCGCTGTTTGAGGGCAACGGGCTGATCGGGGTGGTGGACAATTACGTCTGGCAGGTGGCCGCGGCCCAGATTGCCGAATGGCGCAAAAAGTACGGCGTAAAGCTGCCGGTGTCGGTGAATTTGTCCCGAAATGATGTGTTCGATCCGACGCTCATCGACCGGCTGGTGCGGATTATTGAAGATAACGGGCTGGATTACAGCGATATGAAGATGGAGGTCACCGAATCCGCATACACAGAGAAGGCCAACGACCTTTTGCAGGTGGTTAACAGGCTGCGGCAGCTGGGCTTTGAGATCGAGATGGACGACTTTGGCTCCGGCTATTCGTCGCTTAACATGCTCTCATATATGCCCATCGACGTGCTGAAGATGGACATGAAATTCGTCAGGAACATCGAATCCAGCGAAACGGACCTGAGGCTGGTAAAGCTGATACTGGATATTGCAAAGTACCTGAAGCTGCGGGTGGTAGCCGAGGGTGTGGAGACGGAGGGACAGCTGGCGCTGCTGAAGGACAGCGGCTGCGACCTGGTGCAGGGCTTTTACTTTTCAAGGCCCCTGCCGCCCGAATCGTTTGAAAAGCTGATCGAAAGGGAATTGGAGATTGAAAGGGGTTAATCAAATGACGTTGAGGGAACTGTACCAGAATATCGGCGCTGATTATGACCAGGCGCTTCGCGTGCTGCGGGTGGAAAAGCTGGTGGACAAGCACATCCGAAAGTTTGTCAACAACGGCGTCGTGTCCCAGCTGCTGGAGGCGGGCGCGCAAATGGAGTCCGCCCGCATGTTTGAAGCCGCCCATGCCGCCAAGGGGGTGTGTGGCAACCTGGGGTTGACCGCGCTTTCCGACATGGCCTCTCAGCTTGCGGAGGAATATCGCCCCGGAAACGCGAGACATATGAGCGATGAGGACGTAAAGGCCGTGCTTCAAAGGATTGAGACGGTCCACGACGCGATGGCCGAGGGAATCCGGCAATATATCGAAGGCTGAAACATATGGGAACCTGGCCTGAAAGGAACAAAATGAATCCATGAACCGTATTACTGCAAGCGCCGACCATCAACGCTCCTCATCCGCCTATCTGTCGTCCATCGGCGCATGGGCGCTGGCCTTCGGGTGCAGCGTGGGCTGGGGAGCCTTTGTCATGCCAGGCACCACCTTTTTGCCCATCGCCGGCCCGCTGGGAACTGCGCTCGGCATCGCTATCGGCGCGTTGGTCATGCTGGTCCTCGCCGCCAATTACCACTACCTGATGAACCGCTTTCCCGATGGCGGGGGTACCTTTACCTATACCAAGCAGAGCTATGGCTATGACCACGGCTTTTTAAGCGCGTGGTTTTTGATACTGACCTACATCGCCATCATTTGGGCCAACGCCACCGCGCTGCCGTTGATCGCGCGCACGCTGCTGGGCGGAACGTTTCAATTTGGCTTTGATTATGAAATCGCGGGCTACCATATCTATATGGGAGAAATTTTGCTCGCAAACCTTTCGCTGCTGCTGTCGGCGCTGGTTTGCCTGCGCAATCGGCTGGCTCAGAAGGTACAAACCGCCGCCGCAGTGGTGCTGCTGGCGGGCGTGCTGATTTGCTTTGTCTGCGCTCTGGGACGCAACGGCGCGGATCTCAGAGCGCTTGCGCCCGCGTTTTCCCCGAATCATTCCCGGCTGGGCGGCGCGTTCACAATCTTTGCCCTGGCCCCATGGGCCTTTGTGGGGTTTGAATCCATCTCCCATTCGGCGGCAGAGGCTAAATTCCCGATGAAAAAGGCTTTTGCCATCATGGCCGTGGCGCTTTTAACGGCGGCGATTGTCTATATAGCTCTGGCGGTGATGGCCGCCTCCGCCGTGCCGGAGGGCTGCGCATCCTGGGTGGACTATCTGGCCAACCTGGACAGCTTCAGCGGCATCAGCTCCCAGGCTGCCTTTTTTGCCGCCAACGCCGCTCTGGGCAGCTTTGGCAACGCGGTGCTGGGCTTTGCAGCCCTTGGGGCGATCCTGACGGGCCTGATCGGCAATTATATTGCCTTGAGCCGCCTGCTCCGCGCGCTTTCAGAGGACGGGATGCTGTCTGGCTGGGTGGGCGCACTGGACAAAAACCGCGCGCCGAAGAACGCCATTCTGCTCATCCTCTCCGTTTCGCTGGTGCTGCCCTTCTTCGGCAGGGCCGCCATCAGCTGGATCGTGGATGTGACCACCGTGGGCGCGACCATCGCCTATGCCTTTGCTTCGGCTTCGGCCTTCAAGACCGCGCGGCGGGAAAACAACCGGCGCATGGTGGTGATTGGGCTCATGGGGCTGATCGTCTCCGTGCTGTTTGCGCTGGAATTCCTGATTCCCAATCTGACCAGTGTCAAAACCCTGTCCACCGAATCCTATCTCATCCTCGCCGCTTGGGGGATAATGGGCTTTGTGGTGTTCCGGCTCATCCTCACGCGAGATGACAAGCGTCGTATGGGGCGCTCCATCGTGGCGTGGGTGGTGCTGCTGGGGCTGATCATATTTACCTCAACCGTCTGGATGCGCCAGTCTACCGAGGCATCCATGGAGCGCTCCATACAGCAGGTGCAGCATTACTATGTCGGTAAGCTCGAGGAAACCGGCGTGGAAATGACCGATGGCAAGATGGATTCGAGCCTGGCCTATCTTGAGGATACGTTGAACGATGCCAATGCCACGCTGGACAATTCCAGCCTCATCATGATCATCCTGATTGTCGTCGCGCTGATCATATTGTTGGAAATCTACACCCAAATGCAGAAGCGGGAGCGGCAGGTTGAGGTTGAAAAGGCGCTGGCGGAGGAAAACAGCCGCGCCAAGACCAGCTTTTTGTCCAACATGAGCCATGAAATCAGAACGCCCATGAACGCCATCATTGGCCTGGACAACATCGCTCTGCGGGACCCCGGTCTGACGCCCAGGACCCGGGAGCATTTGGAAAAAATAGGGGCCAGCGCCAGGCATCTGCTGGGCCTCATCAACGATATTCTGGATATGAGCCGCATCGAATCCGGGCGGATGGTGCTGAAAAACGAAGAGTTTTCCTTTCGGGAATTCCTGGACCAGATCAACATTATCATCAACGGCCAGTGTCAGGACAAGGGGCTGCGCTATGAGTGCCAGATCATCGGCCGCGTCGGAGACTACTATTTCGGCGACGACATGAAGCTCAAGCAGGTTCTGATCAACATCCTGGGCAATTCCGTGAAATTCACCGACGCGCCTGGAGATGTGACGCTGACCGTCGAAGAAGCCGCGCGGGACGACGGGATGTGTAAGCTGCGCTTTACTATGTCAGACACGGGCATTGGCATGGACGAGGAATATATTCCAAAGATTTTCGAAGCCTTTTCCCAGGAGGACGCTACGGCCACCAACCGCTATGGCGGCAGCGGCCTGGGCATGTCCATCACCAGAAATTTCGTGGATATGATGAACGGCGAAATTGACATCAAGAGCAAAAAAGGCGTGGGCTCCACTTTTACCGTCACCGTCAGCCTGAAGGCCTCCGACCGAAGTGCCATGGAGCGCGGGATGGGCTTTGCCGACGATTTCAGAGCCTTTGTCGCCGACGACGACGAGATCGCCTGTGAGCATACCCTGCTTGTACTCAAGAGCCTGGGCATTGAGGCTGATACCTGCACGGATCCGATCGAGGCCATCGGACGCATACGCCATGCCGTGGAGGCGGGGCGCGCCTATCAGCTGGTGCTGACCGACTACAAGATGCCGCGGCTCAACGGTCTGGAGCTGGTTCGGGAACTCAGGTCCTTTGACGGCGGCCTTACCGCGGTGATCATGCTGACGGGCTATAACTGGGATATCATCGAGGAGGAAGCCCGAGAGGGCGGCGTGGACGGCATCCTGGCCAAGCCGCTGTTCTGCGACAGCCTGATGCGCGAAATCAACGCCGTGCTGGACAGGCGGCTGGGGAACCGAACGGAGCAGGCCGCGCAGGGCCCTGCGGCGGACAGTTCAGCCGTACTGGCGGGGCGGCGCGTGCTGATGGCCGAAGACGTGGAGCAAAACGCCGAAATTCTTGCCGACCTGCTGGAGCTTGAGGATATTGAGGCCGAACACGCCAAAAATGGCGAAATCGCGGTGCAGATGTTCGCAAAGAGCCCGGTGGACTACTACGACGCCATCCTCATGGACGTACGTATGCCCGTGCTGGATGGCCTTTCGGCCACGCAGCGGATTCGCGCGCTGGATCGCGCCGATGCCGGGACTGTGCCGATCATTGCCATGACCGCCAATGTTTTCGACGAGGACGTCGAGCGCTCCTTACAGGCCGGCATGGACGCGCATCTTTCCAAACCCATCGAGCCTGAACGGCTCTACGAAACCATGGCGCAGCTGATTACCAAGCGGGAGAAGGAACGGCAGTGACTACAGCGTGTGGGCTGACCGGTCTGCAAGCCGGTTATTTCACACGAATGGCGCGGGAGGCGCGTTCAAACCATGAATGATTCCATACATATCGACGCGGCTGGTCGGATCCCCACAGGGCTTCCGGGCGGGTTCTTCGTCTATGAAGCGCAGGGGGATGAAAAGCTGCTCTTCGCGGATGCCAACGTGGTCAAAATGTTCGGCTGCGAAACCTACGCCGAATTTATGGATTATGTGGGCGGCTCCTTCAAAGGCATGGTGCATCGGGAGGACCTCGATAAGATCGAGAACCAGATCCAGGCGCAAACGTCCTTTGGAGATATGCGCCACGATTACGTGCGCTACCGCATCGTAACCAAGCAGGGCGATATTCGTTACATAGAGGATTTCGGCCATCTGCTGCACGGCGAGGACGGGAAGAGCTTTTTCTACGTGTTCATCGTGGATGTGGACCAGAATGAGTATCTGAACCGCAATCGCAATTCCCTGGCGGAGGCGGAGATCCTGTCCGCCAACCGCGATATCGATGCGCTGACCGGTCTTTTCAACATGTCCTTTTTCTACCAGAAGGTGCAGACGCTCCTTGCTTCGCCCCAGGGACGGCGGAATAACTACTCCATCGTCCACTTTGACATTCCGAATTTCAAGCTGTACAACGAGCGCCTGGGCTTCAGAATGGGCGATGAATTGCTCCGCGCCTTCGCCGATGTGATTCGCAAGACGTTCTCCGGCGGCGTGATCGCCCGTTTTTCGGACGATCACTTTGTGGTCTGTACCACGGGCAGCCGGGACGAGGTGGTCGAGGGCGTGTCGTCGGTCTGCTCAGCCATGCTTCGCACGGAGGATGTGAACAAGAAGGTGCGCGTAAAGGCCGGCATCTATTGTATGGACAACCGCTGCGCGGAGGTGGGTCTCGCCTGCGACCATGCCCGGCTGGCCTGCAACAGCATCAAGCAGCGCCACGATGTTTCCTACTGCATCTATGACGAAATGATGCGCGACAGGATGCGAAAGCAGCAGTATGTGCTGGACAACATCGAAAAGGCTGTGGAATATGGATATATCATGGTCTACTATCAGCCCGTGGTTCGGGTCAGCAGCGGCGAGATTTGCGGCTATGAGGCGTTGGTGCGCTGGGTGGACCCGGATGTGGGTATGCTCGCGCCCGCGGATTTCATCGAAACGTTGGAGCAGTACCAGCTGATTAACGTCGTGGACCAGTATGTGGTCAAGCAGGTCTGCAAGGATTTCAGAGAGCTGATGGACGCGGGGGAGAGCATCGTGCCCGTATCCATCAACATATCCCGACTTGACTTTGAGCTGTGTGACATCGTCGGGATCATCGAACAGACCCGGGAAAGCTACGGCGTTCCCCGGCAGATGCTGGACATTGAGATTACGGAGAGCGCCCTGAACGACAATGTCGGCCACATCCGTTCGGAATGTGACCGACTGAAGGCGCTGGGCTATCATATCTGGCTGGATGACTTCGGCAGCGGCTATTCCTCTCTCAATACGCTGGCGGAATATCCCTTTGACGTATTGAAGATGGACCTGGTCTTTTTGCGCACGCGGGAACACAACGCCAAGACCAGCGATTTGATGACCTATATCATCGACGGCGTGCAGGGCATGGGCCTTGCGCCGCTGTGCGAAGGCGTGGAATCCGCCGAACAGCTGGCATTTTTGAGGGAAATCGGCTGCGAACGGGCTCAGGGCTATTTCTTCGGAAAGCCCATGCCGCTGTGGGAATCCAGGGCGTTTGCCAGGAACCGGGGCATGAAGATTGAAACCGTCGCGCCGCAGCTGGACCGTTAAGCGTCCATGCGCTTGAGCAGCCCCGAGGATCGCAGCGCGGGCAGCACCGCATGGTAAAACAGCGGCGCGGCCACCACGGCGACGCCCGCGTTGATCAGCGAGGGGATCAGCTTGGAAACCACCGTCGCCCATACCGTGTCCATCGGATAGCCATAGACAAACTTGTTGAATACAAAGGTCTTGAGCATGTACAAAAACACATAGGTCGCGGCGCCGCAGACGCAGGAGAGCAGCGTGCGGTCGATGTGCGCCTTTTCACGGCCGGCGGAGTGAAGCACCCAGCCGCAGACAAAGCCCATGGCAAATTTGCTCACGAGGGTGATCAACACATTGACGACATCGTAGCCCGCCACCGCGTCATACA
This sequence comes from Clostridia bacterium, assembly GCA_017459565.1. Lineage (GTDB taxonomy): Bacteria > Bacillota > Clostridia > Christensenellales > Aristaeellaceae > UBA2862. The sequence continues at coordinate 29,468 of JAFUCP010000055.1, forward strand.
GCGCCGAACCGATGCCCGCGGCCAGACCGCCCTGCAGGGGGCCCAGCAGTATGCCGCTGAGCAGGCACACCGCGTTTGCAAAGTGGACCTTGGAGCCCAGCAGGGGGAAGCGGAACAGCGTCACGACGTAGACCATGGCGGCCATCATGGCCATAAAGGTGATGTTGAATATGGAAAAGGACTTTTTCATGTCGCACCTCCGTAAATCGCGCTTGACTTTTGTTGTGGCCCAGTATATACTAAAATTGATTCCATTAAAAGTACCAGAAACAAACAAAATAATAAGGCCAGATGAGACAGGAAAAGCCGGAATACCTCAAGCTGTACGAGCTTCTGAGGGATGAAATCATACAGGGCGCCTGGCCCTATGGCGCAAGGCTTCCCTCAAGGCGACAGATCGCCGTAGACCGCGGGCTGAGTGCCATCACCGTGGAACACAGCTATGAGCTGCTCTGCCAGGAGGGCTATGCCGAGGCGCGCCCGAGGAGCGGCTATTACGTTTGCTACCGGCGCTCAGACGGCTTTGCCGCGGTGGAGCCCGCTTCGCCACGGCGGCCCCTGGTCATGCCTTCGCCGGGAGAGGATGCCTTTCCGTTTTCGGCGCTGGCCCGATCCATGCGGCGGGTGCTGACCGATTATGGGGAGACGCTGCTTGAAAAGTCTCCCAATTGCGGCTGCGACGAGCTTCGCAGGGCGCTGTCAGGCTATCTTTCCCGCAACCGGGGCATACAGGCCGATGCACGGCAAATCATCATTGGGTCAGGCTCTGAATACCTGTACGGCCTTGTGGTGGAAATGCTGGGCCGGGAGCGCGTGTTTGCCATCGAGGATCCCTCCTATGAAAAGATCGAGCGCGTCTATCAGGCGAAGGGGGTCGTTTGCGACCCGCTACCGCTGGGCAGCGACGGCATCATCAGCTCGGCACTGGCCGGCACGAAGGGTTCCGTGCTGCACATCACGCCCTTCAGAAGCTACCCCACGGGGGTGACCGCCTCCGCCTCCAAGCGCGCAGAATATCTCTATTGGGCCTCCGAAGGCGACCGCTTCATCGTGGAGGACGACTTTGAATCGGAATTCTCCATGCTGCGCAAGCCGGAGGAAACGGTCTTTTCCCGTTCGGCAAGCCAGAATGTGATCTATCTGAATACGTTTACACGCACCATTTCTCCCGCCATCCGCGTCAGTTATATGGTACTGCCGCCGCGCATGGTACCGCTGTTTGACGAGCGCGTGGGGTTCTATTCCTGCACGGTGCCGACCTTTGAGCAGTATGTGCTGACGGATCTGATTCGCTCCGGCGACTTTGAGCGCCACATCAACCGCATCCGGCGGCGCATGAGAAAACAGGCAAGGGGGACTGTGATTTTTCGCGCGGCAACCGACACACCCGATTGAAGGCGAAAATACACCGGACTGTTCCTTCGCAGCGCTTGCGGAGGCGGACAGCTCTTTGGTTTTGATGCTGCCCCGCGTTCAAAAGATCACAGTCAAGTGCCATGCGAAGATTGTATGGCGTCGGGCGTCTGGCATCCCTTGCTTTTTTATGCAAATATAGATATAATATAAAAGGAACTAACTGTGCTTCAACACCAACGCGCCACGGCGCACGCAAGGAGTGACGAAAATGTCAGCGAGTTTTAAGGAAATTGCCGAAAGATGCGGTCTGCCCATTCATACTGTCGCCCGCGTTTTGAATGACGCCGCGCAGATTGACGAGGATGTGCGCAGCCGGGTGCTGAGCGCTGCCGCAGAATTGGGTTATTCGTCCGAAGGCGCGGGTAAGGGGTCAAATACCCACCATATCGGCGTTTTGTTCGTGGATGAAAGCTACAGCGGGCTGACCCACCCTTTCTTTGCGTCCATGCTGAACGCGTTTAAGGAGCAAGCCGAGTCCCGCGGCTATGACATAACCTTTATCAACCACAACATCGGCGCGGAGAGCGCGACTTATCTGGAGCATTGCCGCTACCGCGGCGTGGACGGCGTCTGCCTGGCCTGCGTGGATTTCTATTCCAAAGAGGTCGAGGAGCTGATGAACAGCGACATTCCCTGCGTAACCGTGGATCATCCCTGGCCCACGCTGGCATGTGTGCTTTCCGACAACAGCGACGCCATGCGGATGCTGGTGGATTACGCGGTTTCCCTGGGCCACCGGCGCATCGCCTTTGTTTCGGGGCAGCGCAATTCCGAGGTGACGGAGGAGCGCATCCGCCAGTACCATGAAAACATGAAGGCGCACCATCTGGACGTGCCCAACGGGTATTATCTGGAGGGCCGATATGGCGATACGGCCCTCACCCGGGAACTGGTGAGCAGGCTGCTTGAGCGATCGGACCGTCCCAGCTGCATATTGCTGCCGGACGATTCCTGCTATTTCGGCGCGCAGGAGGCTGTGCGGGAGCATGAACTTCGAATCCCCGCGGATATTTCCCTTGCGGGCTTTGACGGCATCGGGCTGACGCAATCGCTGCGGCCGAAGCTGACCACCATCCGACAGGACAGCGAGGAGATGGGTCGCCAGGCCGCCATCCGGCTGATCGAGCGGATCGAGCATCCTGAAAGCGCCACTGCGGAGCGCGTGAAGATTCCCGTCACGCTGCTCAAAGGCGCGACTGTGGGCTGGTGCGAGGAATGGTAATCAAACAGCATGGCAGTCTGAAAAGGAAGGATGCTTTTTAGGAAAACACCATCTATGGGGGCGGCGGCGCGCCGCCCGCCGGGTACAAGCAATCTGTACTCAGCGGACGTCGCGCCGCCGCCCCTGTGTCATTGGAAATCAATGATATTCCCTGGTGTGCTATGAAAGCGAAGTCATCATGGCTTGCATCAGCGCCACAGCCCTCGGTCCGCCGGAGCTTTGATACTCTATGGTGCCCGGTTCATCGTTTGAGAGCAGGCCGCGCTGCTCCAGCAGGTATTTGAGGCGCTGTGCCGTGCCGTCGCGCCCGTCGAACAGCTGTGCCTGCGGGAAGAGACGTTGGATCGGCGCGCGCAGAAACGGAAAATGGGTGCAGCCGAGGACCACGGCGTCGATCTGCCGGTCAATATACGGGCCCAAAAGCGCGTACAGGCGCGCCTCTGCTTCGGAAGACGCCGCCTTCCCGCCCTCTACCAGCTCCACAAGCCCTTCGCCGACCACGCAGATCACATCGTCGCCGTACAGGGCCATCAAGCGCTCGAACTTCTCCAGGCGAAGGGTCGCGTCCGTGGCCAACACAATCACCTGGCCGCCGTGGCGCGCAAAATGGGCGGGCTTCAGCGCAGGCTCCATGCCCACGATGGGCATCTCCGGGTGCTGCGCGCGCACGATCTCCGCATAGGCGGAGGTGGCGGTGTTGCAGGCAATGACGATTGCTTTGACGCCACGCGACAGCAGGCGATTGATGCCCGCCGCGCTCAGAGCCCGTATCTGCTCCAGAGGCCGCGGCCCATAGGGCGCGTTCAGATTGTCGCCATAAAAGAGAAAGTTTTCATTGGGCATAAGCCGATGGGCCGTGTGAAGCACGCTGATGCCGCCAACGCCCGAATCAAAAAAGCCGATCAGGTCATTCATCGATGCCGGACTCCTATTAATCTGTTGATTATATTATAGATGCTTCGCGCATGAAAAGCAAGGGGAAAACGTGAATGGGGTTGAGCGTGCCGGGGCAGAATAACCGCGCGCAAAGCGTGAAAAAAAGATTTGGAGGTCATGCGTTATGTCCCAGAAAAAGCCTAACACCAGCATCCACTGCCGCGTCTCCAGCTGTGAATACCATTGCGGTGACGAGGAATACTGCTCCCTGCGAGCGATCAACGTGGAGCCCTGCGAAGCGTGCGCCAGCGGTGTCGCCGCGGATGAAAGCATGTGCGGAAGCTATCTGCGCAAATAGGACGCGATGGCGCCAAAGCGCCTTATCCCGGGTCTGCCGCGCATGTGCGGCAGGCCCGTTTTGCGCTTAAGTGTGATGATTGGCAAGCTATGAATGAATTGTGCTTGAAATTTGACAAAAACGTGCTATACTTATTTGTAATGATTGGATTCGGCAGTTGTGGGGCGGTGTCATGACAAGCACACAAAAGATCGTCTTGATCGCTTTGGCAGTGGCTGGCGTGGTTTGCCTGCTGGTGGGCTTATCGCTGATGCACTACATCGGCGGCTTTATGCGCACCGTGGAGGACGAGGCGCGCAAGGAGAAAGAGGAAAGGGACGCCCCGGATATCGAATCCGACGAAAATACAAAGAACACAGGAGCATAGTATATGATCACATCCGTTTCCCTGAACCCGAGTATTGATCGAACGCTGACGGTGGAAGGCTTTACCCCAGGTGGCCTGAACCGCGTCATTTCCAAGACTGATGTGGCCGGCGGAAAGGGTATCAATGTAGCGCTGACGGTCTCCGGCCTCGGCTTGGATTCCGCCTGCGTCGGCTTTATGTACAAGGACAGCGCTCCGCTGTTTGAAAAGCACCTGATGCTCAATTCCACGGCCTATGATTTTGTATGGTGCGAGGGTACTGCGCGCACAAATATCAAGGTGTTTGACCGCGCGGCGGGCGTGGTGACGGAGCTGAATGAATCGGGCGTGACCATCGGCGAGGATGCCCTTCACAGGATGGTGGACATGGTGATTTCCCACGCGGAAAACAGCGATTATCTGATTCTTTCCGGCTCTGTGCCGCCCGGCTGTCCCCAGGATTACTATCGCACGTTGATCAATGCCGTGGAGGGGCTCGGCTGTCGCTGTGTATTGGATGCGGACGGCGAACGGCTGAAATACGGCCTGGAGGCCCGTCCCTTTATGATCAAGCCCAATCGGTATGAGCTTGAGATGATGACGGGCAGCTCCATGAAATCCATTTCGGAGGTTCGCGCCGCAGCCCTGCGCTACATTGACATGGGCGTTGAGGTTGTGGCGGTCTCCCTGGGCGTGGACGGCGCGCTGATCACCAATGGGGATGTGACGCTCTACGCGCCCCGCATGAATATCGATGTCAAGAGTACGGTAGGCGCGGGCGACGCTATGGTGGCCGGACTCGTGGCAGGCTTTATGGGCGAAAACGAGTTGGAGGAGTGCTTCAGAATGGGCGTGGCCTCCGCCGGGGCTCGCTGCATCACCGAGAGCAACAGGGCCATCGACCGAACCGTTTACCGGGCATTTTTGGACATGGTGAAGATCGAGAGGGTATAAACGTGCTTTCTGATTGGAAAGGACCATCGTCCGTCGACGAAAAACGGAGCAAATCAAACCGACGTCGGTTTGCTAGCGGCGTAGTCGCGTTCTTTTACAGGCGCTCGGGCTTCGATGCGCTGCCCATCATTGCACTGGGCTTTGTTGGGCTGATCCTGCTGGGGAGCCTGCTTTTGACGCTGCCTGTCGCGTCGGCGACGGGCGTCAGCGTCCCGTGGGGCGATACGCTCTTCACCGCCACGTCCGCGGTGTGCGTCACAGGACTCGTGGTTCGGGACACGGGCACGGCCTACTCCACCTTTGGGCATGTGGTGCTGCTTTTTCTGATCCAGATGGGCGGCCTCGGCTTCATGACCTTTGCCACGCTGATTTTTGGGCTCATGGGGCGCAGCCTTTCCATGCGGGAGCGCATGATCATGCGCGAATCCCTGAATGAGGATGATATGAGCGGCCTGGCGGCCCTGGTGCGGTGGGTGGCCAAGAGTACCTTTACGGTGGAACTGGCCGGCGCGATGCTGTTTGCCGTGCGCCTGATGCCGGCCTACGGCCCCGCCAAGGGCGCGTTTTTCTCGGTGTTCCACGCAGTATCAGCGTTTTGCAACGCCGGCTTTGATCTTTTTGGCGGCGGAAAGAGCCTGACGGGCTATACGGGCGATTTGCTGATAAATTTGACGGCAATGGCGCTCGTCGTCATCGGCGGGCTGGGGTTCAGCACCCTTCAGGACGTGCTTTCAAAGCGCAGCTTCCGGCGCTTCAGACTGCATACGAAGCTGGTGCTTGTCAGCTATGGAACGCTGTTGCTGGGCGGCGCGCTGATCGTGCTTGTGCTGGAGTGGTCCAATCCCGGTACCCTCGGCCCGCTCAGCTTTCCGGACAAGCTGCTGGCCTCGCTGTTCCAATCGGTGACGCTGCGCACGGCAGGCTTCAACACCATCGACCAGGCGGCGCTGCGGGACAGCACAAAGCTGATCGGCGGCTTTCTGATGCTTATCGGCGCGGCCCCGGCCTCGACCGGCGGCGGCATCAAGGTGACGACGCTGGCAATCCTGGTGCTGACGGTGCGCATGGTGTCCCAGGGCGAGAGCAGCATCGTGGTTTTCGAACGGCGCATCGACAGGGAACTGATCCAGCGAACCGTGGCCATCACATTCATCGCCATAGCGGTGGCGTTTGTGGACATATGCGCGCTGTCAATCCTTCAGCCCGGCGCGGCGTTCTTGGATTTGTATTATGAATGTGTGTCCGCCGTGGGCACGGTGGGGATTTCCGCCATCGGTTCTGCTAACCTCCGCCCGCTGGCACGGATACTGATCATCATCACCATGTACATAGGGCGCATAGGGCCGCTTTCGATGGCCCTGCTGTTTTCACGCAGGCAGAACAGGTCCAGGGAGCTGGCGCGTTATCCCGAGGACCGCGTGATGATCGGCTGATGATAAAAGACCTTCGGAGGTTTTGCGTTATGGGCAGAAGCAAGGGAAAGAAGCAGTTTATCGTGGTGGGCCTCGGACGGTTTGGCAGCGCGATTGCCGAAACCCTGTGTAAGGACGGCTCCGAGGTGCTGGGCGTGGACAGGCGCATGGACCTGGTGGAGGATATGCGCGATGTGCTGACCCACGTCGTGCAGATGGACGCCATGGACCGGGACGCCCTGGCCACGCTGGGCGTGCAGGATTTTGACGTGGCCTTTGTGACCATGGGCTCGGATATCCGCGCCAGCGGAACGATTGTTCTGCAGCTCAAGGAGCTGGGCGCAAAGCGCGTGATAGCAAAGGCCCACGACGAGTTCCACGGCAGGATGCTGGAAAAGCTGGGCGCGGATCAGGTTTTGTTTCCCGAACGTGATATGGGGCGTCGCGTCGCGCATAACCTTGTATCGGGAAATATCATCGACTTTCTGGATCTGAATTCCGAATACTCCATCGCGGAAATCAGGCCGAAGCCGGAATGGGTGGGGCGCAGCCTCGTGGAGCTGTCCATGCGCTCTGCCATGGGCATCAACGTGGTGGCCATTCGCAACGGCGATTCGCTCAATGCCATGCCCATGCCGGAAGACCGGCTCCGGGAGGACGATGTGTTGCTGGTCGTGGTGAAGGACAAGACGCTGGAAAAGCTGGATCGGCGGAGGTAGCGCTCGTCTGCCTCCGAAATCTCAAGGAGGCGGTGGGCAATGCTGTCACTCAAGGCGCCGGGCGGCTCGGTGAGCTGCCTTTTGATCGATGATCTGTGGTCCGGGGAGAGTGCGCTCTCCGGACTTTCCTGTTTTTCGGGCCTGGCGGGACGGCCCTTCGTGCCCGGGGAAGGAATTGAGCTGCACGAAGCTTTGCAGATCGCGCTGCAGGAATGTCGCGCAGACGGCGGTGCCGCGGCCATTGCGGCGCGGGGGCTGGGCTGCGAAGCGGCGCTGGCGGCGGCGGAGCAGCTGCCGGTGGAACGGCTGGCACTGCTGCGGCCCATGGCGCGCTCTGATATCAGAAAACGCATACGGTTCTTGCCGCCAAAGCAGGAACGGGACGTCGCCGCGCGCCGCCGGCAGCTGGCGCGGTTGTCCGCCTATGCCCGAAGGAACCTGTCGCTGTGCGTGTCGGATGTACTGATTGTAGAGGATACAGCCGCCCGGGCCGGACGCGCCCTGCTTGAGGCCGGGCTGGGGGCGAACGGGCGCGTGACGCTGCTGAAAATTCCGGGCGGGATCGATAAATCTTTGTATATTAATCGTGAATTTGAGTTGAAAAACGCGATATCTTCCTTTTTGCGCAGCGGAGAATTGCCAAAATCCCTTGCGGAAAATCACGAAATGTGTATAATATATGGGTAAACATATTTTTGGGTGATTGAGCCCGCAATGGAGAGGAAGATTCATGATGAGACACGCGCTTGTGCGGCTGACCGGCCTTTTGATCGTACTGATGCTGGTGCTTACCGGCTGCAATCTGATTGGCATTGACCCGATCATGCAGCTGGATGAGGACTTTGCCGCTCTGAAAAAGCAGTATTCCGGCGTCGTCGCCACCTATGATGGAGGCCAGGTGACGCAGGAGGACGTGATGGCCAGCTTTTCTTCGCAGTACACCTATATGAGCCAGATGTACAGCATGTATGGCATCAGCATGACCAGCGATATCATGTCCAATGTGGAGCAGTCCGTCGTGGAAAACGAGATCCAGAACATCGCCATCGCCAAGCAGATGGAGAGTCGCGGCCTCTCGCTGGACGCCGACAAGCTGACGGAGATTCAGGCCGAGGCCGACGAGCATTACCAGGAGGCCTACGATTCCTTCTATGCCAACGCCACGGGTGAAAACGACGAGGTCCGCGCCAAACAGACGGAGTATGACCTTGCCGTCAACGGCTACAGCAGGGATGCGCTGTACAACATGGAGCTGGCTTCCGCCAACTATGATCTGATCGAGCAGACTGTGCGCGACGAAATCGCCGAGGTGACGGAAGATCAGCTGACCGCCGCCTATGACGAAAAGGTCTCTGCCGACGAGGATACCTATACCGCCGCGCCCGGCAGCTTCGGCAGCGCCATGACCTCTGATACCAGCACCGTGTACTGGGTGCCCGAAGGATATCGCACGGTCAAGCACATCCTTGTGGTTCCCGAATCTGATGCGCTCAGCGCCGTCACCGACGCGCGCAAAGCTCTCGAGGACGCTGAGAAGGCCCTGGAGGATCTGCGCAGTGAGCTGGACAGCCTGAACGATGAAGACGCCGGGGCCGAAGCGGAAGCCGATACCGAAGCCGAAGAGACCGAAGCCG
>JAFUCP010000056.1 GCA_017459565.1 Clostridia bacterium
CCCGGTTCAGGATATCGTCCACGGCCTCTTTCACAGAGGCGGCGGAATAGGTGAGGGTCGCGCCGCTGATGACGTCGTTGTCGGCGGTCTGGGCCTCGACGATGGAAGCGGCCCATTCCTGGCGCAGGGCGTCGGTGAGCAGGTCGTTGTCGCCGGAGGAGGTGATGCCGGCGTCGGCGATCCTGCCGCCGTCGAAGGCCATCTCCACCTGCACGGCGCTGAAATCGTTGACGGCTTCGGCGGTGTAGACGCCGTCGCGATAGCCGCCTTCGGCCTCGGGCTCGGCCTCGGGCTCGGCTTCAGGCTCCGGCTCCGGTTCGGCTTCAGAGGTGTCCTTCAGGCCCGCCTGGACGAGGATATCGTCCATGGCCTGCTTCACGGAGGCGGCGGAATAGGTGAGGGTTGCGCCGCTGATGACATCGTTGTCGGCGGACTGGGCTTCGACGATGGAAGCGGCCCACTCCTGGCGAAGGGCGTCGTTCATGAGGTCGCTGTCGCCGGAGGAGGTGATGGCGCAGTCGGTGATTTTATCGTTTTGGATGGTCGCCTCCACCCGCACGGTGCTGAAGCTGTTGGTGCTTTCGGCGGCGTAGGGGCTGGGCAGCTGATAGCGGGTGCTTCCGCCGATGACGCCGCAGCCCAGCAGCACCACCAGCGCCACGGCTGCCACCGAGACGGCCAGCTTGATGATTGTCTTCTTTTCCATGAATCTATCATCCCTTTCTCTTCGCTCCCGCGAACCGGTCACTGATTCACGGGCGGGGTGATGACCTTGACGGGGCATTTTTCAGCGCACTTGCCGCACTGGGTGCAGCTGGCGTAATGGATGCGGGCCAGGTTGCCCTCCATGTGGATGGCGTCGAATTCGCACTGGCGGGTGCAGAGCGTGCAGCCGATGCAGCCCGCGGAGCAGACCTTTTTCACCAGCGGCCCCTTGTCCCGGTTGGAGCATTGCACGGCCACGCGCTTGCTTTCGGGCACCAGCTCGATCAGGCCCTTGGGGCAGGCCTTTGCGCACAGCCCGCAGCCCACGCAGCGCGCGCGGTTGACCGTGGCCACGCCGTTGACGACGCGGATGGCGTTTTCGGGGCAGACGCTTGCGCAGGAGCCCAGTCCCAGGCAGCCGTATTCGCAGTCGGCCACGTTCAGCCCGGCCAGCGCCGCGGCGCGGCAGTCCTGTATGCCGATGTAGTTGCCCTGGTTGCGGGTGACATCGCAGGTGCCCTTGCAGCGCACGAAGGCCACCTTGCGCTCTACCTGTCCGGCGTCCACGCCCATGATGGAAGCGATCTGCTCCGCCACCGGCGCGCCGCCCACGGGACAGCCGCTGGCCGGGGCCTCGCCCGCGGCGATGGCCGCCGCCATGGCGTCGCAGCCCGCGTAGCCGCAGGCGCCGCAGTTGTTGCCGGGCAGACATTCGCGCACGGCGCTTTCGCGCTCGTCGACCTCAACCCGGAAGCGGGTGTCGGTAAAGACCAGACCCTCCGCCACAACGATGCCGATGACGGCGATCACCAGCGTTGTTATGATAATCGTCAGCATATCGACACCTCCATCAGAACGACAGTCCGGAGAAGCCCATGAACGCGATGGACATCAGCGCCGCGCTGATCAGCACGATGGGCGCGCCGCGCAGGGGGGCGGGAATGTCCTCTTCGCGAATACGGGTGCGGATGCTGGCCAGCAGGATGATGGCCAGGGTATAGCCCACGGCGGTGCCGAAGCCGGACAGCACGCTCTGGGCGAAGTTGTAGCCGTCCTGAACGTTGGTCAGCGCCACGCCCAGCACCGCGCAGTTGGTGGTGATCAGGGGCAGATAGATGCCCAGCGCCTTGTAGATGGCCGGGGACTTCTTTTTCAGGAACATCTCCACGATCTGCACCAGGGCCGCGATGACCAGTATGAACACGATGGTCTTCATATAGTCCAGGCCCAGGGGCGCCAGCACATAGTCATACAGCAGGCTGGCCACCGCCGAGGCGATGGTGATGACGAATATGACCGCCCCGCCCAGGCTGGCGGAGGCCTTCATCTGCTTGGAGACGCCCAGGAAGGAGCAGATGCCCAAAAACTGGTTCAGAACCACGTTGTTGATCAGCGCGCTGCCGATCACGATCATGATGAGGCTTCCGTTCATTTGCCGTTCACCTCCCCGGCTTTGTCACAGGATGCGGCCGAGGCGCAGCCGGCGCACGCGCCGCTGCAGCCCTCCTCCACCAGCTTGCGCTGGCGGCTCTTGATGCCGATGGCATTCATCACCGCGATGATCAGCGCGATGACCAGGAAAGCCCCCGGAGGCTGCACGAAGATGCCGATGGGATCGATGCCCTGGGGCAGCAGCTGCGCGCCGAAGGCGGTGCCGTTGCCCAGGATCTCGCGGATCAGGCCGGCCAGCGTCAGCGCCAGGGTGAAGCCGATGCCCATGCCCAGGCCGTCCATCACCGACAGCATCGGGGTGTGCTTGTTGGCGTAGGCCTCCGCGCGGCCCAGTATGATGCAGTTGACCACGATCAGCGGGATGTAGATGCCCAGCGCCTCGTAGAGGGAGGGCAGATAGGCCTCGATGAGCAGCTCCGTCACCGTCACCAGCGAGGCCACGATGACGATATAGGAGGGCAGGCGCACCTGGTCGGGAATCGCCTTGCGCAGCAGGCTGATCACCAGGTTGGACAGGATCAGCACCGCCGTGGTGGACAGGCCCATGCCGATGCCGTTCATGGCCCGGGTGGATACCGCCAGCGTGGGGCACATGCCCAGCATCAGTATCAGGGTGGGGTTTTCCTTGACAATGCCGTTGTACAGCCGTTCAAAATACTTCTTCATGCCTTAATTTTCCCCCTTCACCACGGTGCGGTAGAAATCGAGGGCGGCGTTGACGGCGTTGACCACCGCGCCGGAGGTGGTGGAGGCGCCGGAGACGCTGTCGATCTCGTCCTCTGCGGTGGAGCCGCCGGCCTTGTTCAGCGTGAACCTCGAAACGGCCTTGCCGCTGAACTGGTCCTTGAACTCGCTCTCGTCCACGCGCATACCCATGCCGGGCGTCTCGTTCAGCTCGGTAAAGGAAATGCCGTTTACCGCGCCGTCGGCGCCGATGCCCACGGCCAAGGTAATGTTGCCGTCGAAGCCGTCCGCGGTGGTGACGCTCAGGGCGTGGCCCACGGTGCTGCCGCCGGCGTCGAGGGCGGCGAAGCCCTCGTTGATGGTCACGCGCCCGAAGCCGGAGCCGTAAACGCCGCCGTTCAGATCGGCAATGGCCTTGTCGATGGCCGGGTCGGTTTCAAAGTGGTCCGCCTCGGGGCAGACCACGAGGAAAGAGGCGGCCTGGGCGGCGCGCTTCTGGTCCTCGATGGTGTCCTTGGTCATGGCGTATACGCCGCTGAGCGCCAGGCCCGATACCAGGGCGATGACCGTCAGCACGATCACCGGGCGGGGGATGCGCTTGAACAGCGGCTCCCCGGCGATGCTGCTCTGCTTGATCAGCTGGAAGCGCCGGTAGGCGTAGGGCTTGGCGACGATGTAGGTATCGATCAGCGGCACGAACAGGTTGCCGGTGATGACGCAGTAGCTGAAGGAATCGGCGGTGCCGCCGTACAGCCGGAAGATGCCGCCCAGCAGGCCGATGAGCATACCGTAAACCATCTGGCCCAGCTTGGTGACGGGGGAGGTGACATAGTCGGTGGCCATGAAGAACGCGCCCATGATCACGCCGCCGCCGAACAGGTTGGCCATCAGGAACTGGAGGTTGAAGCCCTGGCCCCCGAACAGCCCGATTACCAGCGTGAACATGCCCAGCACGGAGAAGCAGATTTCCCCGTGGATGATATCCATGGCCCACAGCGCCAGGCCGCCCACCAGCAGCGCCGCCGCGGAGCTGCCGATGACGCCGTTGGTGAAGCCGAAGAACATCTTTGTGATGTCCACCTGCTCGCCGGTCATCAGCAGGGCCACGGGGGTGGCGGAGGTGGTGGCGTCCACCTGGAAGCTGGACATGGCGCTTCCGAAGGAGATGAGCAGGAAGCAGCGCCCGGCCAGCGCGGGATTGATGAAGTTCTTGCCCAAACCGCCGAAGCAGCACTTGCACACCAGTATGGCGAACATGCTGCCCAGCAGGGGCAGGTGCAGCGGCACGCTGGGCGACAGGGACAGCGCCAGCAAAAGGCCCGTCACTGCGGCGCTGCAATCCTTCCAGGTGTCCGGCCTGTGACAGAGCTTGTCAAACGCGAATTCCGAAAGCACGGCCGATGCCACGCTCACCAGCACCACCAGCAGCGCGTGCAGCCCGGCGTTGATCACGCCGATGACCGTGGCCGGCAGCAGCGCCAGCAGCACCACCCGCATGATAAACGCGGTGGTCCATTTGTCCCTTGCATGGGGGCTGGAGGAGAGATTCAAGGCTGTATTCATTTTTTACCCCCCGCCTCTGCGCGCTTGCGCGCCGTTATTTCCGATTTGGCCTGCTTGAGAATCTGCATCAGCGGCCGCTTGGCCGGGCAGATATAGGTGCAGGAGCCGCACTGTATGCACTCCAGACCGCGCAGCTTTTTCTCATAGCGCTCGTAATTGCCGTCGATGGCCGCGTCCGCCATCAGCTGCGGCAGCAGCCCCACGGGACAGACCGTGGTGCAGCGCCCGCAGCGCAGGCACGCCGTCATCTGGGCCTGGGCCTGCTCGTTGGGGTCCTCCGCCAGCAGCGTCAGGCCGTTGTTCTGCTTCTGGATGGGCACGTCCAGGGAACTCATGGCAATGCCCATCATCGGCCCGCCCGCCAGGGCCTTCTTCGCCGTGACCCCGTCCTTGAGCCCGCCGGAGGATTCCAGCAGCTCCGCAAAGGAGGTGCCGTCCCGCACGATGTAGTTGCCGGGGTTGCGCACGGCCTCGCCGGTGAGGGTGAAGCAGTGGGAAAACAGCGGCTCCCGGTACAGCACGGCGCGCTGGATGGCGTAGATGGTGCCCACGTTGTCCACGATGCAGCCCACGTCCGCGGGCAGCCTGGAGATGGGAAAGTCCACGCCCGCGATCACGCGGATCAGGCTGCGCTCGCCGCCCTGGGGGTATTTGGTCTTCAGCGGCAGCACCCGGATGTGCTTTTTGCCGGAGGCCGCCTGCTTCATGGCCGCGATGGCCACGGGCTTGTTGTCCTCAATGGCGATCACGCCCTCCGCGCCGGGGAACAGCCGCAGGATCAGCTCCAGGCCCTCCACGATGGCGTCGGATTTCACGCGCATCAGCTGGTCGTTGCACGTCAGATACGGCTCGCACTCCGCGCCGTTGGCGATGACATAGCGGATGGCGTCCGGGTTCTTGGGGCGCAGCTTCACATGGGTGGGAAAGCCCGCGCCGCCCAGGCCCACGATGCCCGCGTCCTGCACGCGCTGCAATATGTCCTCGTTGGTGATGTTGTCCGGGTTTTCCCGAACGCCGAAGCCCTCGGCGGGGGTGAACAGGCCGTCGTTTTCCACCACGATGCAGTCCATGGAGCTGCCGGTGAGCGTGCGGCGCTTTTCGATGGCCTTGACCTTGCCGGAGCAGGAACAGACGATGTGAGAAGAGACGAAGCCGTCCGCCTCGGCGATGCGCTGGCCCACCAGCACCCCGTCGCCCTTCTTGACGATGCACCTGGCGGGCTTTCCGATGTGCTGGGACAGCGGAAAGACCATGTCTCCCGTCGGGAGAAATTCACACAGCGGCGCCTCCCGGCTCAGCTCCTTGTGACCGAGCGGATGAACGCCGCCGCGAAAGGTGTTTTTCACCATTCTCGACTCCCTTCCATATTGTAATTTTTTTCGTCGGCCGCGCCGATTTGAAAGGAAAAAACGCGATGGGACACATCCGTCCCACACTTTATCACATACATCTTATCATATTATATCGCTTTTGTAAACGGCTGCGGACTGACATTTTTAAGGCGGGCGGGCCGATGGCGGATATTTCTTTACATCCGCGGGGAAATGAGCTAAAATAGAAGTTAAGGAGCGCTCCCGCAGGGGGCGCGCAACGAAAGGGAGGCGGAACCCATGAAGCACATTGAGCTGTACAGGCTCGCGCCCGGCGCGGACGCGGTCCAGGTGCAGGAGCGGCTGTGGAAGGCCCTTCGCAAGCTGGACGACGAGCTGGACTGGCTGAACCATCCCGTGGTCTATCGCCGCTGCGGGGAAGTCGGGGAGGGCTTTGACCTGATGGCCAGCTTTGAGCTGGAGGGGGAGGGGCAGCTTGAGGCATACCGGGCCCACCCGGCGACGCAGAAGCTGGCGGACAAGCTGGAGGGACTGGTGACCGAAAGGGAGACCTTCGACCACTATTGAACGCGGATTGCCGTCAAAGCCCGCAAGCGCCCAAATCCCTGCCGATCAAGGGGCGTCGGCGGGGATTTTGCTTCCTGCGTCAGGACAGCCCGCAAATTCGGTTACTTACATCCGGGTAAGCGCCCTCATTTGCAGGCTGTCCTTCCTTGTCTTGCAGGCTTTTGGGCGGCCTGTCAGTCTATTGACTTTGTCAATATCCTGAAGGCGCGGCAGCCTTTCCGACTGCCGCGCCCTTTGTCTGAGTTTTTATGCCCCGCAGGCATCCCGGAGGACGGCCAGCGCCCTTTCCAGCAGCTCCATGGGGATGTTCAGCGCGGGCAGCAGCCGCACGCGGTCCTTGGCGGTCAGGCACAGCACGCCGTTTTCGATGCAGCGGGCCACCACCTCGCGGGCGGGCTTTGCGGTCTTGACGCCGATCATCAGGCCCATGCCGGTGACGGATTCGACGCCCGGCGCGCCGGTGAGGGTATCGAAGATCAGCCGGCTGCGCTCCCTTACGCCGCTCAGCAGCGCCTCGTCAATGCGGCTGAGGATGCTCACGGCCCCGGCGCAGACGGCGGGGTTGCCGCCGAAGGTGGAGCCGTGGTCGCCGTAGGTCAGCACATTCTGAACCCTTTCGCCCATCAGGCACGCGCCGATGGGCAGGCCGCCGCCCAGTCCCTTGGCGGTGGAGACGATGTCCGGCTGAATACCGAAGTTCATATAGGCGTACAGCGCGCCGGAGCGCCCGTTGCCGGTCTGCACTTCGTCCACGATCAGGGGAATGTCGTGATCGTGGGCATAGGCCTCCAGGCCCCGGACGAAGCCGGCCTCGAGAGGCACCACGCCGCCCTCGCCCTGCACGCACTCGATCATCACGCCCGCCACGCCCTTTTCGGCGTCGATGGCCTTCAGCGCCTCCAGGTCGCCCGCGGCGATATGCTCAAAGCCCGGCACCAGCGGCTGGTAAAGTTCGTGGTAGTGGTCCTGGCCGGTGGCGGACAGCGTGGCCAGCGTGCGCCCGTGGAAGCTGTTTTTCAGCGTCACGATGGTGAAGCAGCCCGCGCCCTTTTTTTCGGCGGAGTACTTGCGGGCCACCTTGATGGCGCACTCGTTGGCCTCCGCGCCGGAATTGCCGAAGAACACCTTCTTCATGCCCGTGCGGCCGCACAGCATTTCCGCCAGCTTCACGCAGGGCTCGGTATAGTACAGGTTGGAGGCGTGGGGGAGCCGGCCCAGCTGTTCGGTTACGGCGGCGATCCACTGATCGTCGCCCACGCCGAACCCGTTCACGGCGATGCCGGAGCCCAGGTCGATGTAGGACTTGCCGTTCACGTCCCGGAGGACGGAACCTTTGCCCTCCGCCAGCTCCACCGGGAACCGGGCATAGGTGCCCGCGACATAGGTTTTGTCCAGCGACTGCAAATTGCTCATAGCAATGACCTCCTGATTGTTTGAGTGTGAAAGGCGGCGCGGCGCGCGAGCCGCTCTATTCCCTGCTTCCGCGCACCATGGTGCCGGCGCCCTCGTCGGTCAGCAGCTCCATCAATATGGAATGGGGCACGCGGCCGTCCATGATGATGACCTTCTTGACGCCCCGGCGGATGGCCTCCACGCAGCACTCCACCTTGGGGATCATGCCGCCGGAGATGACGCCCTCGCGGCGCAGCTGGCCCGCCTCGGCCACGCTCAGCTCCGGAATCAGGGTGGAGGGGTCGTCCTTGTCGCGCAGCAGGCCGGGAATGTCGGACAGCATGATCAGCCGCTCGGCCCCCAGGGCTCCGGCCACGTGGGCGGCGGCGGTATCGCCGTTGATGTTGTATGCGTTGCCCTCCCGGTCGCAGCCCAGGGTGGATATGACGGGGATGTAGCCCTTTTCCAGCAGGTCGTTGACGGGCTGGATGTTGATGCCCGTGATTTCGCCCACATAGCCCAGGCGCTCGTCCTTGATCCTGGCCTCGATCAGCCGGCCGTCCATGCCGGACAGGCCCATGGCGTTTCCGCCCTTCATCTCCAGCAGGTTGACCAGCGTCTTGTTGATCTTGCCGGCCAGCACCCTCTGCACGATGTCCACGGTCTCCTTGTCGGTCACGCGCAGGCCGTCCACAAACACGGCCTCCTTGCCCAGGCGGTTCATAATCTGACTGATTTCGGGGCCGCCGCCGTGGACCAGCACCACCCTGACGCCGATCAGCCACAGCAGCACCACGTCCTCCATGACCTGCTGCTTCAGCTGCTCGTTCACCATGGCGTTGCCGCCGTACTTCACGACCACGACCTTGCCGGTGTAGCGCCGGATGTAGGGCAGGGCCTGGACCAGCACCTCGGCCCGCTCGGCGTTGGAGAATGACTTTTCCATGATGCTCGCTCCTCGTTACGAACGGTAGTCCCCGTTGATCTTCACATAGTCGTATGTCAGATCGCAGCCCCAGGCGGTGGCCTCCTCGCGGCCCATGCGCATGTCGCACTCAAAGCAGACCTGTTTTTCGGACAGGATCGCCAGCGCCCTGTCCTCGTCGAAGGCCTGCACGCGGCCGTCGCGGTAGAAGCACAGCGTTTCGCTTTCGCCGACGAGGTACAGCTCGATCACCGCGGGGTCGAAGTCCACGCCCGCGTAGCCCATGGCGCACAGGATCCGCCCACAGTTGGCGTCCCTGCCAAAGACCATGGCCTTCACCAGGCTGGAGGATATCACGGAGCGCGCCAGCTTCCGGGCGTTTTCCTTCGTATCGGCGTTGTAGACGCGCATCTGCATCAGCCGGGTCGCGCCCTCGCCGTCGCCCGCCATTTTGATGGCCAGCGCCCGGCAAACGGTGAAGAGCGCCTCGCAGAACAGCGCGTAGCTTTCGTCCTGTTCGGCGATGGGCCGGTTGCCCGCCCGGGCGTTGGCCAGCAGCAGCAGGGTATCGTTGGTGCTGGTGTCGCCGTCCACGGAGATCATGTTGAAGGTATCGCGCACCACGTCCTTCAGGGCCTTCTGCATCAGCGCCTGGTCGATGGCGCAGTCCGTGGTGATGTAGCCCAGCATGGTACACATGTTGGGGTGGATCATGCCGGAGCCCTTGCTCATGCCGCCCAGGGTCACGCGCACGGCGCCCTGTCCGTCGGCGGCGAGCAGCTCAAAGGCCACGGCGCACTCCTTGTTCACGGTGTCCGTGGTCATGATGGCGCGGCTGGCGGCGGTGCCGGCCTCCAGGGTATCCGAAAGGGCGCCGGCCATGGCGGTCACGCCGCCGTTGATGCGGTCGATGGGCAGGCTCGGCCCGATGACGCCCGTGGAGCCCAGCAGCACGTATTCGGCGGGGATGCCCAGCGCCTGGCCGGCGTGGGCCGCGGTCTGTTCGCACATCGACATGCCCGCGCTGCCGGTGGCCGCGTTGGCGATGCCGGCGTTGACCACCACCGCCTGGGCCGTTTTCACCTCGCGCACGATCCGCGCGTCCCAAACCACGGGCGCCGCCTTGACCACGTTGGTGGTAAAGGTGCCCGCCACGGCGCAGGGCGTGTCGCTGTAGAGCATGGCCATGTCCGTGCGGCCCTGATATTTGATGCCCGCGGCGCAGCAGGCCGCCTTGAAGCCCCGGGCCGCCGTCACGCCGCCCGCAATGCCGTTAATCTTCATTGTCCTCTCCTATAAATCGCGTAATATTGTCCTCGTTGAGGACGAATTCATAGTAATTCACGTCGCTCTGCTTCCAGCCGATCTGCTTCCAGAAGGCATTGCCGGCGTCGTTGTTCGCAAAGGCGATGAGGGAAACCT
Source organism: Clostridia bacterium (assembly GCA_017459565.1). Taxonomy (GTDB): domain Bacteria; phylum Bacillota; class Clostridia; order Christensenellales; family Aristaeellaceae; genus UBA2862. Next base: position 10,042 of record JAFUCP010000056.1, read on the forward strand.
TGTTGATGCCCATTTCCCGCAGCCGGCCCATGCAGTAGCCCACCATGCGGGTGCCGATGCCCTGCCGCCGGTATTCCCGGGCCACGCAGACGTGGTAGAGCGCGCCCTGCCTGCCGTCCGAGCCGCAGAGGATGGAGCCGACGATGCGCCTGTCCGCCCGGGCTACCACGCTGGTGGTGGGGTTGCGGTGGATGAAGCGGGCCACGTCCTCCCGGGAATCGTCCAGCGCCCGTATGCCGAAGCCGCGAATGGTCATCCACAGCGCGCGCACCTCGTCGTAGTCCGCCTCGCGCATGGGCTGTATGCTGACTTCACGCATGGCGGCCGATCACCAATCCCTCCGTCTCGTCCACGCCCAGCAGCAGGTTCATATTCTGTATGGCCGCGCCGGAAGCGCCCTTGCCCAGGTTGTCGAAGCGGGCGGTGAGCAGGATGCGCTCCGCGGCGCCGGATACGCCAATCTGCATGTCGTCCCGCCCGGAAAGCGCCGCCGCGGACATGAAGCCCGCCTCGTCCGCGTCCTGCGCGTAGTTCACCACGGGCCCCGCGTAGCACCGGCGGTAGATTTCGCGGATATCGTCGATGCCGCCCTTGAGCTGCCGGGCGAACAGGGGCACGCAGACCTCCATGCCGCTGTAGAAGTCGGCCACGATGGGGCTGAATACGGGCGCGTTTTCCAGACCGCACACCGCCGCCATCTCCTTAAGGTGCTTGTGCTGCTGGCCCAGGCCGTACTGCCGCGGGGCGTCCAGCAGGGGATCGCGCCCCGGGGCCTCGTATTCGGCGATCATCTTCTTGCCGCCGCCGGAGTAGCCCGTCAGCGAAAAGCAGCTTACAAGCGCGTCCGCGCCCAGCAGCCCCGCCTTCACCAGCGGCGCGACGAGGGCGATGAAGCCGCTGGCGTGGCAGCCGGGGTTGGCGATGCGCTTTGAGGATGCGATGCGCTCCCGCTGGCCCGCCAGCTCCGCGAAGCCGTAGACCCAGCCGGGGCTGGTGCGGTGGGCGGTGGAGGTGTCGATCACGGCGGTGTCCGGGTTTTCCACCATGTCCGCCGCCTCGATGGCCGCCGCGTCCGGCAGGCACAGAAAGGCGATGTCCGCCCCGTTCAGCGCGTCCCACCGGGCGGCGGGGTCCTTGCGGGACGCCTCCGGCAGCCGGATCAGTTCGATATCGCCGCGCAGGGCCAGCCGCTCGCTGATGCGCAGCCCCGTGGTGCCCGCGCTGCCGTCGATAAATACCTTCTTCATGCCTGCCTCCGGGATGCTTTATAAATATACAGAAATTATACGCTCAAACCCCGTTCATTGCAAGTTAAATATGCATTATTATTCGTTAACAATGTATATTAATGCGAAAACAGGCCGATATGGAGCATAATTATACCGTCTCGGCCCGCTTTGGGAGAAAGCGCGCCGCGAACGGCTCTGCCTTAACGGCGCTGCCGCCGGCGGGCCCTTGCCCGCGACTGCCGCGGCGTCCGCCTGTTTTCACACTAAGTTAATACAGCCGCGTTGACAGTGCCGGTCATTTGTGATAGCATATTAATACAAATAAATACCGCAATTAAAGGATAGAGGCGCAGCTGTCATCAGTAGGCCCCGGTGGAAGGCATCGCAAAGCCGTTGCCGGGGGCGAAAGGGGCCGCTGCCGAAGAGGGGACCGGCGGGCCCCGTCTGGGCAAACGGACAACATCCGTTTGACTGCCGCGTATGTGGAGCGCTATGGATTAATTGCTTCGCGCCCTGCCGGGGAAAGCTCCGGCCGGGGCGAATGTCAATTTGAACACAGCGAATGCCCCGCGCATTGGCTGTTTCAATTTATACCGCGACGTCCTTTGATTTCGAGCAAGGAGGATGAGCATGAAGAAGAACACCGTATTTCGCGGCGTGGCCACCGCGCTGATCACGCCCCTGACGCAGGAGGGCATCGATTACGAGGCCTTTGGCAGGCTGATCGACTGGCAGATCGGGGAGGGCGTGAACGCGCTGGTCATCGCCGGCACCACCGGCGAGGGCTCCACCCTGACGGACGAGGAGCATCGCGAGGCCATCCGCTTCTCCGTGGAGAGGGCCGCGGGCCGCGTGCCCATCATTGCGGGCACCGGCTCCAACGACACCGACTACGCCATCTCCCTGTCCCGCTACGCTTGCCAGGTGGGGGCGGACGCGCTGCTGGTGGTGACGCCCTATTACAACAAGGCCACCCAGAAGGGCCTGATCGCCATGTACAGCGCCATCGCCGACGCGGTGGACAGGCCCGTCATACTCTACAACGTGCCCTCCCGCACGGGCGTGGGCATCGAGCCGTCCACCTATCTGGCCCTGGCGGAGCATCCCAACATCGCGGCCATCAAGGAGGCCAACGGCAATATCTCCAAGATCGTGCAGACCGCGGCGCTGGTGGGCGACAAGCTGGATATCTACTCCGGCAACGACGACCAGATCGTGCCCGTGCTGTCCATGGGCGGCAGCGGCGTGATCAGCGTGCTGTCCAACGTGCTGCCCCAAAAGACCGTGGAGATCTGCGACCGCTTCTTTTCCGGGGACGTGGCCGGCAGCGCCAGGCTGCAATGCGAACTGCTGCCCCTGATCAACGCGCTGTTCAGCGAGGTCAACCCAATTCCCGTCAAGGCGGCCATGGCGGCCATGGGCTGGTGCGAGAATTACCTGCGCCTGCCGCTGACGCCCATGGAGGACGCCCACTGGCAGTCGCTGCGCGCGCTGATGGCGGCGCAGGGGCTCGTCTGACAATCTGCCGTTACGAAAGCGGGGGCTTGAAATGAAGATCATCATCAACGGCGCCAACGGGCGCATGGGGCGCATTTTGACCGAAACCATCGATCAATCCGGCGTCCACGAGGCCGTCGCGCGGGTGGACTGGAGCTACGCGGCGGGGGACGGCTACTCCACCCTCAGCCAGTACGTGGGACCCGCGGACATGGTCATCGATTTTTCCAACCACGCGGCCACGGGCCAGGTGCTGGATTACTGCCTTGAGCGCGGCCTGCCGGTGGTGATCGCCACCACGGGCCAGACGGAGGAGGAGCTGGCGCAGATTCGCCGCGCGGCGGAGCGCATCCCCGTGTTCCTGTCGGGGAACATGTCCATTGGCGTGGCGCTGCTGGCGCAGCTGGCGAAAAAGGTGGCGTCTGTATTCGCGGATTGCGACATAGAGATTATTGAGCGCCACCACAACCAGAAGCTGGACGTGCCCAGCGGCACGGCACTGCTGCTGGCCCGGCGCATCCAGGAGGCGCGCACCGATGCCAGGCTGGTGGTGGGCCGCCACGAAAACGGCAAGCGCGCGCCGGAGGAGATCGGCATCCACTCGCTGCGTTACGGCGGCGAGGTGGGCACCCATGAGATCATCTTCGCCGCCGGGAGCGAGACCATCACCCTCAAGCACGAGGCGGAGAACCGATCGCTGTTTGCCCGCGGGGCGGTGGCCGCCGCCGAGTTCCTGGCGCACAGCGCGCCGGGCCTGTATGATATGAAGCACATCGTGGAATAAGGAGAGGGACATGAACGCGCAGGATTTGATCAACTATATCGCCACCGCGCCGAAAAAGACGCCGGTGAAGCTGTATGTGAAGGAAAAGGCCCCCATCGACTACGGCGAGGCGAAGGTGTTCGGCGCCGGGGACAAGGTGGTGTTCGGCGACTGGGCCATGCTTGCCCCCATCATCGAGGCGAACCGGGACAGCATCGCCGATATCGTGATTGAAAACGACCGCCGCAACAGCGCGGTGCCACTTATGGATATGAAGAACGTGCCCGCGCGCATCGAGCCCGGCGCGCTGATCCGCGAAAACGTGACCATCGGCAAAAACGCCGTCATCATGATGGGCGCGGTGATCAACATCGGCGCGGTCATCGGCGAGGGCACCATGATCGATATGGGCGCGGTGCTGGGCGGACGGGCCACCGTGGGCAAAAACTGCCACGTCGGGGCCGGCGCGGTGCTGGCCGGGGTGATCGAGCCCGCCTCCGCCGTGCCCGTGGTGGTGGAGGACGACGTGCTGATCGGCGCGAACGCCGTGGTGATCGAGGGCGTGCGCGTCGGCCGGGGCGCGGTGGTCGCCGCGGGGGCCGTGGTGATCGAGGACGTGCCCGAGGACATGGTCGTGGCCGGCTGCCCGGCGCGGATCATCAAGCGCAAGGACGCCGGTACCTCTCAAAAGACCGCCCTGGAGGCCGCGCTGAGGGAGCTTTAGTTTTCGGAGCCCCCGCCAGGCGGCGCATCATGATTTCCGAAGGAGCCAACATGTCGGATTACATCCATCAGGCCCGCGCCCTCGCCCCGGAGCTGACGGCGCTGCGCCGGGCGTTTCACCGGCGCCCGGAGCTGGGGAACCGGGAATTTGAAACCGCGGACCGCGTCGAAGGCTGCCTGCGGGACATGGGCATACCCACCCGCCGGCTGCTGGGCACGGCGGTGGTGGGCACGCTGACGGGCGCCCTGCCCGGGCCCACGGCGGCGCTGCGCGCGGACATGGACGCCCTGCCCCTCACGGAGGCCACCGGGGTGGATTTCGCCTCGGAAAACCCGGGCGTGATGCACGCCTGCGGCCACGACGTTCACATGGCCGCGGCGCTGGGCGCGGCGAAGCTGCTCTCGGCGCGGCGGGACGCGCTGGCCGGATCGGTGGTGTTCCTGTTCCAGCCGGACGAGGAGGGCCGCGGCGGCGCGCAGCGCATGATCGACGCCGGGGCGCTGGAGGGCGTGGACGCGGTGTTCGGGGCCCATGTTTCCCCCGATCTGCCCGCGGGCCACGTGGGCGTGCGCTACGGCAAGTTCTATGCCGCCTCGGATACCTTCCGCATCGTCGTCAAGGGCGTGAGCGCCCACGGCGCGCAGCGGGAGCGGGGCGTGGACGCGCTGGGCGCGGCGGCGGCGCTGACGGTTAAGCTCATTGGGCTTGCCGGGGCGCTGGAGGGCGAGCGCGGCGTGCTTTCCGTGGGAACCCTGCGCGCGGGCACGGCGGAAAACGCCCTGGCGGACCGCGCGGAGCTGGCGGGCATCATCCGCACCCTGGGGCCCGCGGCGCGCGCAAGGATGCGCGAGCTGTTTGAGAGCGCCGTGCCTGAGACGGTGGCGTCCTGGGGCGCGTCGGCGGACTGGGAACTCAGGCAGAGCTATCCCGGCGTGGTCAACGACGACGCCATGACCGCGCTGGCGGAGCGCGCCGCCCGCGCCGCGCTGGGGGATTCGGCGGTGCATGTGATCCATGAACCCACCATGACCACCGAGGATTTCGGATATTTTTTACAGCAGAGGCCCGGCAGCTTCTATCACATCGGCGCGGGCTGCGCGCTGCCGCTGCACAACACGTCCTTCCTGCCGGACGACGGTGCCGTCGTGACGGGGGCGGCGGTCCACGCGGCGGTGATCGAGGCGTTTTTGGGCCGGGATCGGCGCGCGTAGGCCGCCGGCGGATTTGACATACGGCACGCCGGGTGTTATACTGGACGGACACGGTGAAATTCCTGTATGACGGATGGGGGCGTGGGCTGTGAGCTGGGACTTTCCCTTTTTTGCCAACAGCGCGCTGCTGGGCGTCGGGCTGGCGATGGACGCCTTTTCCGTGTCTCTCGCCGACGGGCTCAACGAGCCGCGCATGGGCCGCGCCCGGGGCGCGCTGATCGCCGGGACCTTCGCGCTCTTCCAGTTTTTGATGCCCATGATCGGCTGGCTCTGCGTGCGCACCGTGGCGGAGGCCTTCGCGGCCTTCCAGCGGGCCGTGCCCTGGATCGCGCTGGCGCTGCTGGGCTGGATCGGCGGCAAGATGCTCTATGAGGGCAGCGTGCGCCGCGGCCGGCAGGAGGAAGCGGGCGCGGCCGTGGGCGGCGGCGCGCTTCTGATGCAGGGCGTGGCCACCTCCATCGATGCGCTCTCCGTGGGCTTCACCATCGAGGGCTACGGCCTTTCGCAGGCGCTGGCCGCCTCGGCCATCATCGCCGCGGTGACCTTTTGCATCTGCGCGGGCGGGCTTCTGATCGGGCGCAAATTCGGCACCCGGCTGGCCGGCAGCGCCTCGCTGCTGGGCGGCGCGATACTGGTTCTGATCGGGCTGGAGATCTTCCTGAAAAACCTGCAATGATATGTAAAGGCGGCTGTTTGATTCGAAACAAAAGGCGGCTGTTTGGTTCGAAACAGCCGCCTTTTGCGCCCATCAGCGCGCCTCGCCGTCCGCCGCGCCCACGCGCTCCCGGAACAGCAGGGAAATGCACCACAGCGCCGCCACGCCCACGATGGTGTAGATCACGCGGCTGACCGTCGCCGCTTGCCCGCCGAACAGATAGGCCACCAGGTCGAACCGGAACAGGCCCACCAGCAGCCAGTTGATGCCGCCGATGATGCTCAAAAGCAGCGAAATGCGATCCATCATATAAACATCTCCTTCTATCCGCCGGTGTTCCGGCGTGATGCTAATAGCTTGGGCCGTTTTTCGCAAAATATACCGCTGCCGGTAAAAAAGTGCAGCGCCGCGCGCCTGTCCGGGCCGGCTTTGGAACTTTTTGCCGCGCCGCGGGTCAAAGGAATATCAACCAACGGAGGTAAATGCATATGAAAAGGTTTACATGCAGGCTGCTGGCGCTGGCGCTGGTGCTGGCGCTGCTGGGCGGCGCGGCGCTGGCGGAGGTCAAAACCACCGGAAATGTCTGGCTGCGCAGCGGCCCCGGGCTGAGCTACAGCCAGATCACCAGCTTCTCAAAGGGCAGGACGCTGACTTATCTGGGCGAATCCAGCGTGGACGAGCGGGGCGTGACCTGGTACAAGGTTTCCAGCGGCAGGCACACCGGCTGGGTCTCCTCAAGGTATTCGAAGCTGGTTGGGGAAACGGAGCGGAACGACGCCGCCGAGGCGCCCGCCCCCGAGCCCGCGCCCACCCCTGAGCCCGCGCAGACGCGGGTGCCCAACGCGCAGGACGTGCTGGAGGCCGGCACGCTGTTCGTGGACAGCGTGAGCGCCGCGCCCGAGGCGTCCCCGTCGCCCCTGCCCGTGAACGGAGCCGTGGAGCTTTCCGCCTATTACCTGGAGGACCTGGTGGCGGCCGCCAGGGAGCTTGGCCTGATCTCCTATCGCCAGGTGCAGTCCGAGGCGCCCTATCAGTATTACAACGACGCCCTCATCGTCGCCGGGAACCGGGACGTGGAAAACATCGTGATCAGCGGCGAGGGCTATGCGCTCTTCGGCGTGCGCGTGGGCATGAACGCCAACACCGCCGCCGCCTTTCTCAACGCCGCGGGGCTGGACTACATCAGCGCCCTGGAGGGCGTGACCTACGCCCATCGCGGCGCGGAAAATTCCCACTATGTAAACGAGCAGGGCCACGATTCCTGCGTCAATCTGTCGGTGGATGAGAATAATCTCGTCACCGAAATCGACTGGTCCAGCTATACGGGGTGAATGAGACATCAGGCAGTGGCCGGAGCGCCCGGGAGTCGGGGATTCGATTCCTGCGCCGTCAAAGTTCAGGACGGGAGCGCTCCGGCAGCTTTTCGCGGATTGCCGCAGACAGAAAACAACGCAGTGGCGTAACTGCGTTGTTTTCAATTTTATGGCAAGGCTTTCTTTTCGCGTTCAGCCGATTCCCAATATCGCCTTCTGGGTCTGTTCGTCGGCCAGGCCGGTGACGGGCAGGCCGTGGTCCTGCTGATAGGCGGATACGGCGGCCTTGGTCTGCTTGCCGTAATAGCCGGTGGTGGGGCCGTCCATGACCAGGTAGCCCTGCTGGCGCAGCACCTCCTGCATCTGGTACACGGTCCAGGTATACTCCTCCAGCCCCAGGGTGTGGTAGTCGTCCTCAAAGGCGGCGGGCTCGGGCATGGACTGGTCGCCCAGCGGGGAAACCTCGTTGTCCGGCAGGCCCAGCAGCTCGTTGACGGTCACCAGCTGATACCCCTTCGAGATGGCCCAGGGGATGAACTCCTTCAGCTTTTTGGTGTCGGGGTCGGTGGTGTGGAACAGGTAGACCTGGCCGGGCGCGAGGGAGCTTTTGATGTGGTTCAGGTCCGAATCGGAGCCGGAAACGCTCCAATTGGCGATGCCCAGGTAGCCCAGCTGCTCCAGGTAGCTGTGGATGCGCTGGTCGGTGTCGCCGTCGCCGCCCATCAGCCGCAGGAAGTGCTGCTGATAATCCACGCCCAGCGCCTGGTTGACGGCGGCGCGCTGCTTCCAGATTTCCGCGGCCATCTCCTCCGTGGGCAGGCGGAAGATGCGGGCGTGGCTCCAGGTGTGGTTTTCGATTTCAAAGCCCAGGTCGAAGGCGCAGTGGCGCAGCACGTCGGACATGTTCTTTTTGACGATGTTTTCGCCCACGGGGAACAGGGTCAGCTTCGCGCCGTTCTTTTCGGCCAGCTGCACGATGGTCTTGAGGTTCTCAAACTGATAGCAGTCGTCCACGGTCACGGCGATCTTCTTTTCGCTGACCTGCTCCGCCCGGTGCAGCACGGGCAGATAGGCAAAGGGCGAGGACGTGGGCTCGGGGGTGGGCTCCGGCGTGGGCTCAGGGGTGGGCTCAGGCGTGGGCTCAGGGGTCGGCTCAGGGGTGGGGCCTTGGGTGGGCTCCGGCGTCGATTGCGGCGGCAGCGTGATGGCCGGGACGGACGCTGCCCCGTTGGATGGATGCTTCGCCGCGGGTGTGGCGGGCTTCAGCAGCAGGATCGCCATGAAGATCAGCGCCAGCACGCAGATGACCAGCAGGATCAGCGCCGGAATGAAGCGGTTGCGCCTTCTCTTGCGGCGGTGCTTTCCGGCGTGAACGGCGCCGCGGCTCATGCTCTTGCCGCTGCGAACATTGCTCTTCTTTGCGTTGCTCACAATGCGTTCCTCCTCGTCTTGACGTCCGGCGGGTTTCGATTTATACTGAAAGAAGCGAAATTCGCCATGCTTGCATACATTCAGCCAGTATTATAGCTGTGCGCGCCGAATGTATCTATCATTTTTGCGGTAATAAGACGTGACAAAAATCCGAAATGTTGCCCGATTCGACGACTGGAAAAACATGGCGCGAAGAGCGTCGAAATTGGAAAAAATTGGAAAAAATGGAAGGAAGGTCGCCTATGCGATTGGACAGGGCCGCGGCGCTGTCGGGACTGACCCGCAGCGAGGCGAAGAAGGCGATTGCCGCGGGGCGCGTGCGCGTGGACGGGCAGGTGGTGCGCGACTGCGCCGCCCGGGTTGAGCCCGCGCAGGTGCGCGTGGACGGCCTCGAGCCGCCCGGGACGGGGGAACTGTACATCATGGTGAACAAGCCCGCGGGCGTGGTCACGGCCACGGAGGACAGCCGCTGGCCCACGGTGGTGCAGCTGCTGCCGGAAAACCTGCGGCGGCGGGGTCTGGGACCGGTGGGGCGGCTGGACCGGGACGTGACGGGCCTGGTGCTGCTGACCACCGACGGCCAGCTGGCCCACCGGCTGATATCCCCCAAATGGAAGGCGGAGAAGCTGTACCGCGCCGAATGTGCGGGGCGGCTGGGGGAGGCGGAGGTGCAGGCCTTCGCGGCGGGCGTGGCGCTGTCGGACTTTACGGCGCGGCCCGCGCGGCTCGTCATCCGGGCGGCGGGGGAGGAGGCCTCGACGGCGGACGTGGCGCTGACCGAGGGAAAGTTCCACCAGGTCAAGCGCATGTTCGAGGCCGTCGGCCATCCGCTCACCTCCCTGGAGCGGCTGAGCATCGGCGGCGTGGCCCTGGATGCGGCCCTCGCCCGCGGCGCGTGGCGGCCCCTGGAGGCGGCGGAGGTGGCGCGGCTGAAGGCGCTGTGCGATATGGAATGATGGAAAAAGGCGGGATTAGCATGTCAGAGCATTATTACACGGAAAATCCCCTCTCCGCCCACGATGAGCGGCAGCTGCGGCTGACGGCGCTGGGCAACGCGCTGGTGTTCACCACCGACGCGGGCGTGTTCTCCCGGGACGGGCTGGACCGGGGCACCGAGGTGCTGCTTGAAGCCCTGCCGCCGCTGTCGGGCCGGGTGCTGGACCTGGGCTGCGGCTGGGGCGCGGTGGGCGTGGCGCTGGGAAAGCGGTACCCGGCGCTTGAGATCGTCATGACGGATATCAACCGCCGCGCCGTGGAGCTGGCGCGCCGCAACCTCGCCGCCAACGGCGTGCGGGCCGAGGCGGTGCAGGGCGACGGCTTTTCGGCGGTGGAGGGCGCGTTCGACGCCATCATCACCAACCCGCCCATCCGCGCGGGCAAGGCCGTCATATACGGCCTGTTCGCCGAAGCGCGCGCCCACCTGCTGCCGGGCGGCGCGCTGTATGTGGTCATCCGCAAGCAGCAGGGCGCGCCCTCGGCACTCAAATATCTGAAGGAAGCCTATGCCCGGGCCGAGATCATCGACCGGGGCTCCGGCTTCCACGTGATCCGCGCGACGCTGTGAGGCGGAAATTAACGGCGCGCGCCGTTGACAAATACCCATATGGGGTATATAATGGACGCATGGGAAATACCCGATTGGGGTATGCTACAGCGCGATGGTGGAGGTGACGACATGGAAAGGCAGGAGCCGGCGTCCCCGGGCTTCAGGCACAGGCACACGCCCCGGGATGAGGCGGGGCTGAAGCAGCTGAAGAACCGCCTGAACCGCATGGTGGGCCAGTTGAACGGCATCGGCAGGATGCTGGACGAGAACCGCTATTGCGGGGACATACTGATCCAGATTGCCGCGGTGGAGAAGGCGCTGCAGAGCTTCGGCTACATGGTGCTGGCGGACCACATGAACACCTGCGTGGTCGAGCAGGTCCGCGACGGCAACAGCGCCGTGATGGACGAGACCCTTGAGCTGATGAAGAAGCTGAAATGAGCATTCAGAGGGAGAAAAATGACATTTGATGTAAAGGGCATGACCTGCGCGGCGTGCAGCGCCCATGTGGAAAAGAGCGTAAAGAAGCTGTCGGGCGTGGACAGCGTGGAAGTGAGCCTGCTTTCCAACTCCATGGAGGTGACGTTTGACCCCGCCGTGGTCAGCCCGGAGCAGATTTGCCGCGCGGTGGCCTCCGGCGGCTACAGCGCCTCTCCCCGGGGCGCGGCGGACAAAGAGGTCGCGGCCCCGAAGGCGGACGACGAGGTCCGCGACATGCGCTTGCGCCTGATCGCCTCCATCGCGATTCTGGCGGTGCTGATGTATGTGGCCATGGGCCACATGCTGCACCTGCCCATGCCCGCGGTGCTGCACCGACCCATGGTGAACGGGCTTTCGCAGCTCATGCTGGTGATTCCCGCCGTGGTCATCAACCGGCGGTACTTCATCAACGGCTTTCAGGCGCTGTTCCACCTGGCCCCCAACATGAACAGCCTGATCTGCGTGGGGGCGACGGCGGGGCTGGTCTACAGCCTGGCGGTGCTTTTCAAAACCGCCGCGCTGCTGGACGCCGGCGCGGAGGCGGGCATGGTGGATTACTATTTTGACGCCTCCGTGATGATTCCCACGCTGATTTCCGTGGGCAAGTACCTGGAGGCAAGGGCCAAGGGCCGCACCTCCGAGGCGATATCGAGGCTTGTGAACCTGGCGCCCCGGCGGGCGAACGTGATCCGGGACGGCGCGGAGGTGGAGATCGAGGCGGCGCAGCTGGCCGTGGGCGATATCGTGATCGTGCGGGAGGGCCAGACCGTGCCCACCGACGGCGTGATCATCGAGGGCCACGGCAGTCTGGATCAGTCCATGCTCACCGGCGAAAGCGTGCCGGTGGACCTGGGCGCGGGGGACGAGGTGGTGGGCGCCACCGTCAACCGGGGCGGCAGCTTCAAATTCCGCGCCACGAAGGTGGGCGAGGACACCGCGCTTCAAAAGATTGTGAAGCTGGTGGAGGCCGCGGCCAACTCCAAGGCCCCCATCTCCCGGCTGGCGGATAAGGTCAGCGGCGTGTTCGTGCCTGTGGTGATGAGCATTGCGCTCATCACGCTGATCGTCTGGCTGCTGCTGGGGGCGGGCATTGCCCCGGCGCTCAAGCACGCCATCGCCGTGCTGGTCATCTCCTGTCCCTGCGCGCTGGGCCTGGCGACCCCCACGGCCATCATGGTGGGCACCGGCAAGGGCGCGGAGCTGGGCATCATGATTCGCACGGCGGCGGCGCTGGAGACGGCCCACGCCATCGATTGCGTGACCTTTGACAAGACCGGCACCCTCACCGAGGGCCGTATGCGCGTCACGGCCGTCAACGCCGCCGACGAAAAGCGCGCCCTGCGGCTGGCGGCGGCGGTGGAAAGGCTGTCCACCCATCCCATCGCGGCGGCCATCGTGGAGAAGGCCCGCGGCGACGGCCTGCCGGAGGCGGGCGATTATCAGACCCTGCCGGGGCGCGGCGTTTCGGCGAAGGTCGATGGCGCGCGCGTCTGCGTGGGCAAGGCGCAGTGGATGGCGGAGCTGGGGGTGGATACCGCGCCCATGGCGGCCTGGGCCGAGGCGCAGGCCGCCATGGGCGCGACGGTGATGTTTGCCGCCGCGGACGGCGCGCTGCTGGGGGGCTTTGCCCTGGCGGACACCGTGCGCGCCACCAGCGCCGCGGCTATCCGCAGCCTGAACGACATGGGCGTGCATACGGTGATGCTCACCGGCGACAACGAGCGCGCCGCCCGGGCCATCGGCGCCCGGCTGGGCGTGGGCGAGGTGCGCGCACAGCTGCTGCCCGAGGACAAGCAGAGCGCCATCGCCGCCCTTCAGGGCCAGGGCCGCAAGGTCATGGTGGTGGGCGACGGCATCAACGACGCCCCGGCGCTCATGAAGGCCGATCTGGGCGCGGCCGTGGGCCAGGGCACCGACGTGGCCATCGAATCCGCGGACGTGGTGCTGATGCGGGACGACCCCCGGCTGGCCGCGGGCGCGATCCGGCTGGGCCGCGCCGTGATCCGCAACATCCGGCAGAACCTGTTCTGGGCGTTTTTCTACAACCTGATCGGCATCCCCATCGCCGCCGGAGCGCTCTCCGGGCTGGGCGTGGAGCTGAACCCCATGATCGCCGCCGCCGCCATGAGCATGTCCAGCGTGTGCGTGGTCACCAACGCCCTGCGGCTCAGGCGCTTTAAGCTGGACCTGGAGGAGCCGGCGGAGGCCCCCGCCGACCGTCAACCCACCGCAGCGGCCCCCGCCGCCGCGGAAGCAGCAAGTGAACA